>DATGJS010000126.1:0-4952 GCA_035295025.1 Bradyrhizobium sp. | reverse complement strand
TGGGCGTCATCAATATGGCCCATGGCGAGATGGTGATGCTCGGGGCCTACACCACTTTCGTGGTGCAGGAGATCATTCGCACGGGCTATCCTGGCTTGTTCGATTACTCGCTTCTGATCGCCGTGCCCTCGGCCTTCATGGTTGCGGGCCTGATCGGGGTTGCGATCGAACGCACCATCATTCGTTTTCTCTACGGCCGCCCGCTCGAAACCTTGCTTGCGACCTGGGGATTGTCGCTCGTGCTGCAACAGGGGGTGCGCACCGCTTTTGGGCCGACCAACCGCGAGGTCGGCAATCCCTCCTGGATGAGTGGCGCCTTCGAGCTCGGGCAGATGACGATCACCTATAACCGGCTGTGGATTCTCTGCTTCACAATGGCCGTGTTTGCGATCCTGCTGGCGATGTTGCGTTACACCTCGCTCGGGCTTGAGATGCGGGCGGTGACACAGAACCGCCGCATGGCGGCATCGATGGGGATCGCGACCTCGCGGGTCGATGCCTTGACCTTCGGGCTCGGCTCGGGAATTGCTGGAATGGCCGGCGTGGCGCTGTCGCAAATCGACAATGTCAGCCCCAATCTCGGTCAGAGCTACATCATCGATTCTTTCATGGTCGTGGTGTTCGGCGGCGTCGGTAATTTGTGGGGCACGCTGGTCGGTGCTTTCACGCTCGGCGTCGCCAACAAATTCCTGGAGCCGATCGCGGGCGCCGTGCTCGGCAAGATTGCCATTTTGGTGCTGATCATTCTGTTTATCCAGAAGCGCCCGCGCGGCCTGTTCGCGCTCAAGGGGCGGGCGGTGGAAGCATGATGCGGCACGTGCTGACGCGCTCGTTCGACCGCAGCGCGACGCTTTTCCTGATCGTGGTCGCGGCTTGCGGCGTGCTGATTCCATTGTCGAACCTGCTGTTGCCGGCAAGCGCCATGTTGCAGGTGCCGACCTATCTGGTGGCGCTGTTCGGCAAATATGCCTGCTACGCCGTGCTGGCGCTTTCGATCGATTTGATCTGGGGGTATTGCGGCATCCTTTCGCTCGGCCATGGCGCCTTCTTTGCGCTCGGCGGCTACGCCATGGGCATGTATCTGATGCGCCAGATCGGTAGCCGCGGTGTCTATGGCAATCCGATTTTGCCGGATTTCATGGTGTTTTTGAACTATCCGAAATTGCCCTGGTATTGGCACGGCTTTGACATGTTTTGGTTCGCGGCGCTGATGGTCGTTGTGGTGCCGGGCCTGCTTGCTTTTTGTTTCGGATGGCTCGCGTTCCGCTCGCGTGTGACCGGCGTTTATCTTTCGATCATTACGCAAGCGATGACCTATGCGCTGTTGCTGGCGTTCTTTCGCAACGATTTCGGCTTCGGCGGCAATAACGGCCTGACCGATTTCAAGGATATTCTCGGCTTCAATGTCCAGGCCGACGGCACCCGCGCCGCCCTGTTGGCTTTGAGCTGCGTTGCCGTGATCGTTGCGTTCCTGATTTGCCGGGCAGTGGTGACTTCCAAACTCGGCAAAGTGTTGATTGCCATCCGCGACGCCGAATCCCGCACACGTTTCCTCGGTTACCGCGTCGAAACCTACAAGCTGTTCGTGTTCACGTTGTCGGCCTGCATGGCGGGCGTGGCCGGCGCGCTTTACGTACCGCAGGTAGGCATCATCAATCCATCCGAGTTCGCGCCGGGAAATTCCATCGAAGCCGTGATTTGGGTCGCCGTCGGCGGCCGCGGCACGCTGATTGGCGCGGCGCTTGGCGCGGTCGTCGTGAATTATGTCAAGACCTACTTCACCTCGGGGCCGCTTGCGCCCTATTGGCTGTTCATGCTGGGAGCCCTGTTCATTTTGGTGACGTTGCTGCTGCCGAAAGGCGTCGCCGGCACGTTCAACTCATGGCGGGAGTCGCGGAGCGCGCGGCGTGCGATCGAAAACGCCGAAAGTGCCGCGCGCGCAAGTGTTACCGGCGAGCCCAAAGGGCGGAGTGAACGCGCATGAACGTCATGGATGTCAGGGCCACCTCCTCGCTGCTTTATCTCGACGGCGTGCATGTGTCGTTCGACGGATTTCGTGCCATCAACAATCTCTCGCTCACGCTGGAGCCCGGCGAAATGCGCGCCATTATCGGCCCCAACGGCGCCGGCAAGACCACGATGATGGACATCATCACCGGCAAGACCAAACCGGACCAGGGCGCGGTTTTGTTCGACGGCGTGACGGATCTGACAAGGCTCGACGAGACCCGCATTGCCGAACTTGGGATCGGCCGCAAATTTCAGAAGCCGACCGTGTTCGAGAGCCAATCCGTGGAGGATAATCTGCTGCTCGCGCTCAATGCCGATCACAGCGTCAAAGGCACGCTGTTCTGGCGCGCGAGCGGGGCGGAAATCGAGCGGATCGAACGGGTGTTGGAGACCATCCGCCTAAAGGACGCGCGGCGCCGGCTGGCGGGAAGCCTCTCGCACGGCCAGAAGCAGTGGCTCGAGATCGGGATGCTGTTGGCGCAGGATCCCAAATTGCTCTTGGTCGACGAGCCGGTCGCGGGCATGAGCGATGTCGAGACGCACCAGACCGCTGAGCTCTTGAAGGAAATCAACAAGGACAAGACCGTCATGGTGGTCGAGCACGACATGGCCTTCGTGCGCGAACTCGGCGTCAAGGTAACGTGTTTGCATGAGGGCAGCGTGCTCGCCGAAGGCACGATCGACCAGGTCTCGGCGAATGAGCGCGTGGTTGAAGTGTATCTGGGTAGATGAGCGAATGACGAATGGCGAGTAGCGAATAGGGAAGTACAGAGGATTATGAGTACGGCAGTTCTTACTATTCGCTATTCGCCATTCGCTACTCGTTTGGCGACGGCAGGAGGCTGCGCGTGCTGAAGGTCGACAACATCAATCTCTATTACGGCGCGGCGCAGGCGCTGCGCGGCGTATCGATCGCGGCCGAAGCCGGCAAGGTGACGTGCGTGCTCGGGCGCAATGGCGTCGGCAAGACAAGCCTGCTGCGCGCCTTGGTCGGACAATATCCGATTGCCAGTGGATCGATCTCCTTCGACGAGGCCGACATCACCGGCCTCAAGCCCTATGAGCGGGCCCGCAAAGGCATTGGTTTCGTGCCGCAGGGCCGAGAGATTTTTCCGCTGCTGACGGTGGAAGAAAATCTCAAGACCGGCTTTGGACCGTTGCCGCGCCGGGACCGCAATATTCCCGATGACGTGTTCTCTTTGTTTCCGGTTTTGCAGACCATGCTTTCGCGCCGCGGCGGCGACCTCTCTGGCGGGCAACAACAGCAATTGGCGATCGGGCGGGCGCTCGTGATGCGGCCGAAATTGTTGCTCCTCGACGAGCCGACCGAGGGCATTCAACCCTCCATCATCAAGGACATCGCGCGCGCGATTATTTATCTTCGCAGCCTGGGTCATATCGCGATCGTCCTGGTCGAACAATATCTCGACTTTGCCTGCGAGCTCGGCGACAATTTCGCGGTCATGGACCGTGGCGCGGTGAAATTCACTTGCGATCGAAGCCATCTCGACGCAAGCGAGATCAGCCGCCAGATGGCCTTGTAAGGGAGCGCGGCGCAGCCCTTCGGCGTTGCGGCCTGATGGAGTGAGTTGGGACGAATGCGGACCGATATGACGAGGCAGAGCTCGGCGATTTTTGCCGCCAATCGCGCCCACGGGGTCGTGAAATTCGACGTGCGTCATATCGAGGGCATGACGCGACGCCACCACCTTCATGAATCAGGCTCGCTGCGTGTGCGCTTTCCCTCACCCGAGGATGAGGGTCTTTCGGCGGTGCTGGTGAACACGGCGGGCGGCCTCGCCGGAGGCGATCGCTTCGATGTCGAGGTCGCCGCCGGCGAAGCAACGCGCCTGACGGTCACCACCGCCGCGGCGGAAAAAATCTACCGGACACAAGGACCGCCCGCCGAATTGCATATCGCCTTGAAGGCCGAAGGCCGCGCGCATCTCTCTTGGTTGCCGCAGGAAACGATCCTGTTCGACCGGGCGCGGATTCGCCGTTGCTTCGACATTGATCTGTCGGAAGACGCTTCGCTGCTGCTCTGTGAAATTGTGGTGTTCGGCCGCCTCGCGATGGGCGAACGCATGCGGGAGGGCGAATTTTCCGATCGCTGGCGGCTGTCCCGCGGCGGCAAGCTGATTTTTGCCGAGAATATCAGGCTCGACGGCGATATCGGCGGAAAACTTGCAAAACCGGCGGTTGCCAAAGGCGGCGCGGCCATCGGCACCGCGCTGATCGTCCCCGGCGACGAGGCGCTGGTGGAGCGCATTCGCGAGCTGTCGGAGACATTTGGCGGTGAGGTCGGCCTCTCCGCGTGGAATGGATTTGCAATGGCGCGCTTCTGTGCCCAAGATGCGGGGCGGCTGCGTGCCGATATGATGGCTGTTCTCGGTCGCGCCAGCGCTTCGGCATTGCCGAGGCTATGGCTTAACTAATTTTTTAAACAGAGTGCGCGCATGAATCTCTCTCCCCGCGAAAAGGACAAACTCCTGATCTCCATGGCGGCCATGGTGGCGCGCCGGCGCCTTGAGCGCGGTGTCAAGCTCAACCATCCGGAGGCGATTGCCATCATTTCGGATTTCATCGTCGAGGGCGCGCGCGACGGCCGCACGGTGGCTGAATTGATGCAGGCCGGCGCGCAGGTTTTGACCCGCGCGCAAGTGATGGACGGCATCGCCGAGATGATTCACGACATCCAGGTGGAAGCGACATTTCCCGACGGCACCAAGCTTGTCACCGTGCATGAGCCGATCAGATAGGAGAGACAAAAATGATTCCCGGCGAACTCTTCATCAAGGACGGCGAGATCGAACTCAATGCCGGCCGCAAGACGGTGACGCTCACGGTTGCCAATACCGGCGACCGCCCGATCCAGGTTGGCTCGCACTATCACTTCTTCGAAACCAATCCGGCGTTGAAATTCGACCGCAAACGCGCCCGCG
>DATGJS010000125.1:0-9462 GCA_035295025.1 Bradyrhizobium sp. | reverse complement strand
AACCGGTGCATGTCAAACTCCTTTCGGAGCTTGAATCACGGATAGCCCGATCTGTGAATCCTGAATCTCAACAGGCCCTAGAGCATGATCCGGAAAAGTGTGAAGCGGTTTTCCGAAAAGATCATGCGCAATCAAAGAATTAAAGCGCGATGACGATTTGACTAAATCTCATCGCGCTTTAGTGTCCCGGTTCTGACGTTCGTATCCTGTCGCGGCGGGTTCGCTTACGAACGTCAGAACCAAAGGGATACTAGCGCTGTGCGAACTCGCGGCGGTACTGAGCGAATGTCAAATCCACCACACTGGCCATGATTGCGCCGACCGGCGATATCCGCAAGGGGCGGTGTTTCCACACCCCCGCCTACCCGCGCACCGTTGATAACCCCAAGCATGCCGGTGGAACGGGTAACGACGCCGTCACGCGATCGTTAGCCTAATCACAATACCGCCCCACTTCCGCCAACCGTGCGCCCTGCTATCTTGCGATAAGAATTACTTACGCTGGCCCGGTTCTTTCGACACCGGATTCCTCAGCCCCCAGCCCCCCGGGGTCGTCGGGACCGGGCCTATCGTAAAATAATTGAACGGTGACTGGACCAACGCGAGTTGGTCCTTTTTCTTTTTAGGGCGGCTTCTGTTCAACGGAAGAGAGCCCACGCGTTCAAGCATCCGCGCATCGGTTTACGAGACGACCCGAACTGATGCGAATGGGATGTTTGAAAAGCTAACGCAGCGATGTGTAGGCCGCCCCGAGCATCGGACCCGGCCGCTCACGGCTTCCGTCCTGGACAAAAACCGCGGCCGCATCGACGCCCTCGCGGGAAAGATTTTCCAGCGGCACGGTCCAGCTTCCCGCGCTGCCGTTCCAATCGCCGACCTTCAAGACGTTACGGACCACATTGTAATAGGTCAGCTCGCGCCCGCGATTTTCCCCGCGCGCGATGGCAATCGGTATCGCCTTGGCGATCGAACATATCCAGACTTCGCCATGCGTGGCACCCGGCGCGCTATTCGCGGCCGCGACCGATACCGTAATCTGTCTGCCGGTCAGCTTCACCGAGACCGGCACCGACATCACGCCATCGCTCTCCCGCGTGACATCGATCGCCCGTTCGATTCCGGCGCGGTCGCTGCCGACGACATGGAACGAGCCGTTGACCACCACTTGCGGCGTATAGACATCGCGGTCGCCGCGCATCAGCGAATAGGCTTTTTGCCGGGCGCTGAACCGCGAATCCGCCAGCGTGTCTTTCCAGCCCAGATAATCCCAGTAATCGATCGGCATGCTCAAAGCGACAACGGAAGGATCCTTGGCGAGTTCACCAATGAGCTTGTCGGCGGGCGGACAGGACGAGCACCCCTGCGAGGTAAAAAGCTCGACCACCGCGCGCGGCTCCGCGGCCATCGCGGGCCGAACCATGACGATGGCGCAGACGCCCAACGCGCCCGACCACCGGGAAATGGAGCTGCGAGAAATATAGTTAAAGGCCGTCATCGCCGCCATGCTGTAACCGGGCCGATGCGCGGCCCCTTGCCGCCATATCAACCGCGGCAAATAGAGCCCGCCTCCTTCAAACAGACGAAAGCAGCCTTTGTCTTAGGCTGCCTTCTTGCGCCTTGCCACTCACTTCGCAGTGAGCCATCGGTCAAAACTACGCGGCAAGCTTACGTAAAACATATTGGAGAATGCCGCCATTGCGATAGTAATCGAGTTCGTCGAGCGTATCGATCCGGCACAAGAGCGACACGCGCTGCAACGCGCCATTACCCGACACGATCTCGGCGGTGAGTTTTTGACGTGGCTTCAGCTCGCCCTGCAATCCCCGGATAGTTACGGTCTCATCGCCCTTCAATCCGATCGACTGCCACGACACGCCGTCCTCGAAGGTGAGCGGGAGCACGCCCATGCCGACCAGGTTGGAGCGGTGGATGCGCTCAAAACTCTGGCAAATCACCGCGCGCACGCCGAGCAACCGGGTCCCCTTCGCGGCCCAATCGCGTGACGAGCCGTTGCCATATTCGGCGCCCGCGAACACCACCAGCGGCACGTTCTCGGCCTGATACTTCATCGCCGCCTCGTAGATCGACATCTGCTCGCCGTCGGGCCAATGCTTGGTGAAGCCGCCTTCGGGGATGTTGCCGTCGGCGCCCTTCAGCATGAAGTTCTTGATGCGGATATTGGCGAAAGTGCCGCGCATCATGATTTCATGATTGCCGCGCCGTGTGCCGTATTGGTTGAAATCGGCGGGGCGCACCTGATGTTCGCTCAAGAATTTGCCGGCCGGCGACGTCAATTTGATCGAGCCCGCGGGCGAGATGTGGTCGGTCGTGATCTTGTCACCGAACATGGCCAGAATCCGCGCATCGACCACGTCGGCGATCGGCTCCGGCTCCTTCTTCATGCCTTCGAAATAAGGCGGGTTCTGCACATAGGTCGAGCTCATGTTCCAACGGAAGGTCTCGCTCTCGACCGTCTTGATCTTGCGCCAATTGGCGTCGCCCTTGAACACGTCGGCATAGCGCTTCTTGAAGATCGAAGCGGTGACGAACTTCTTCATCAGCGCGTTGATCTCTTTCGTCGTCGGCCAGATGTCCTTCAAGTAAACCGGCTTGCCGTCCTTGCCGGTGCCTATCGGATCTGTCGCGAGATCCTTCTTGACCGTTCCGGCGAGCGCGTAAGCGACGACGAGCGGCGGCGAGGCGAGATAGTTCGCCTGCACGTCCGGCGAGACACGGCCTTCGAAATTGCGGTTACCCGACAATACCGCGGCGGCGACGATGCCATTGTCGTTGATCGATTTCGAAATCTCCTCCGGCAGCGGGCCGGAATTGCCGATGCAGGTGGTGCAGCCGAAGCCGATGAGATTGAAACCGACCTTGTCGAGATCGGCCTGAAGGCCGGAATTGGCGAGATATTCGGCGACCACCTGGCTGCCGGGCGCCAGCGACGTCTTGACCCAGGGTTTGGCTTTTAATCCCTTGGCGGCCGCGTTGCGCGCCAAGAGCCCGGCGCCGATCAGAACGCTTGGGTTGGAGGTATTGGTGCAGGAGGTAATCGCCGCGATCACCACATCGCCATGACCGAGATCGAAATCGCGATTCTCGACCGCGTAACGCGTCGAAGCATCGCTGCTCCGCTTGTATTCGCCGGCAAGCGCCGTCGCAAAACCTTCCGCCACCGCCGGCAGCGCGACGCGGCCTTCGGGCCGCTTGGGGCCTGCCATCGACGGCACCACGTCCTTGAGATCGAGCGTGAGCGTCGCGGTGAACACGGGATCGGTGGATTTGGTGGTGCGGAACAGGCCTTGCGCTTTCGCATAAGCCGCAACCAGCGCGACGCGGTCGGCCTTGCGCCCCGAGGTCTTGAGATAATCGATGGTCGCCGCATCGACCGGGAAGAAGCCGCACGTCGCGCCATATTCGGGCGCCATATTACCGATAGTCGCCTTGTCGGCGACCGACAGATGATCGAGGCCAGGGCCGAAAAACTCCACGAATTTTCCGACCACGCCCTGCTTGCGCAACATTTGCGTGACCGTGAGCACGAGGTCGGTCGCGGTCACGCCTTCCCTAAGCTGTCCCTTGAGCTTGAAGCCAACCACTTCGGGCAACAACATCGACAAGGGCTGGCCGAGCATGCAGGCTTCCGCCTCGATGCCGCCGACCCCCCAGCCGAGCACGGCCAATCCATTGACCATGGTAGTGTGCGAATCGGTGCCGACCAGCGAGTCCGGATAGGCGACCTCAAACGTGCCGGTTTTCTTGCCGACCGTCATCTTCTGTTTTTTGGTCCAAACCGTCTGCGCCAGATATTCGAGATTGACCTGATGACAGATGCCGGTGCCGGGCGGCACCACGGCAAAATTCGAAAACGCCTTCTGGCCCCATTTCAGGAATTCGTAGCGCTCTTGATTTTGTTTGTATTCCTCGACCACATTCTTGCCGAACGCCTTGTTGTCGCCGAAGAAGTTGACGATCACGCTGTGGTCGATGACGAGATCGACCGGCACCAGCGGATTGATCTTTTCGGCATCGCCCCCGAGCGCCTGCATCGCGTTGCGCATCGCGGCGAGATCGACCACGGCCGGAACGCCGGTGAAATCCTGCATCAGAACGCGCGCTGGGCGGAAGGCGATCTCATGTTCGAGCGCGCGCTTCTTCAGCCATTTCGAAACCGCGATAATGTCCTCTTTCTTGACCGTGCGGCCGTCCTCATTGCGCAGGAGATTCTCCAAAAGCACCTTCATGGAATAAGGCAGCTTGGCGATGCCCTTCAGCCCGTTTTTTTCGGCGGCGGGCAGGCTGTAATAAACATAGGTCTTGCCACCAATCTTGAGGGTCTTTTGGCACTTGAAGCTGTCGAGCGAGGTCATGTGAGGCTATCCTAATTGTCAGTTCGTACCAAAAAGGTACTATAGCACCATTTACGGCGTTGGTCGAGCTCACGCAAGCCCGTGGATTGCGCGGCGAGTCAAGTTCCGGCTTATAGAATCTTTCAACAATCCCCGCCACACCGGTAAACGACTTACCGCAATGCGCAGCCATCAATTCTGACGCGCCCTTTGAATTCCAGAGGGCTTTCGAAAGGGCATGATGCAGCTCTCAGGATGCGACGTTCGATGTGTACGGGGCGGCCGCGAGATTTTTTCCGGTCTCAACTTCAGAGCGGCCTCCGGCGAAGCGTTGGCCCTGGTCGGCCCGAATGGATCAGGCAAGACCTCGCTGCTCAGGCTGATGGCCGGCGTGCTGGCGCCTTGCGGCGGATCGATCATTCTGGAAGGCGGCGACAGCGAACTGACGCTTGGCGAACAAGCGCATTATCTCGGCCACCGCGACGCGTTCAAACCGGCGCTGAGCGTGTCGGAAAACCTCAGCTTCTGGCGGGATTTCCTGGGCGGGGCGCCTTTCGATTCCGCGGAGAGCCTTGCTATCGTCGAACTCGACCATGCGGCACGGTTGCCGGCGGCGTATCTGTCCGCCGGACAGCGGCGACGGCTCTCGATCGCCCGCCTGCTGACGGTGCGGCGGCCGGTGTGGCTGCTCGATGAGCCGACCAACGCCCTCGATACGTCGGGGCAGAAATTGTTCGCAACCCTGATGGGCGATCATCTGGCGGGCGGCGGGCTGATCATCGCCGCGACGCACGTGCCTCTGGGCGTTGCCGCGCGCAATTTCCGGATCGGAGACGCCTCATGACGGCGCTTGGCGCGCTGATCCGCCGGGACATCCGGATCGCGCTGCGCCAAGGCGGCGGCGCGTTGATCGGCCTGTTGTTCTTTCTGACCGTCGTGGTGCTGATGCCGTTCGCGGTCGGACCCGACCTTGCGCTGCTGACGCGGCTGGGACCCGCGATCCTTTGGCTCGGCGCGCTGTTGGCCAGCCTGCTGACGCTCGATCGCCTGTTCACTGCCGACCATGAGGACGGCTCGCTCGATCTGATCGTGATGAGCCGGACGCCGCCGGAGCTGGCTTGCGCGGCCAAGGCGCTGGCCCATTGGGTCACGAGCGGACTGCCGCTGATCCTCGCCACGCCGGCATTGGGGCTCTTGCTCAATCTCGACACAAGCACGACGGCCATCGTCGCGCTGACGCTGCTGGCCGGCACCCCGGCGCTGACCTTCACCGGCATGATCGGGGCCGCCCTCGCCGTGACGCTGCATCGCGGCGGGTTATTGCTGGCCGTCCTGGTCTTGCCGCTTTCGATTCCCGTTTTGATTTTCGGCGTGGCCGCGTCGGAAGCCGCCGTCACGGAACCATCATCGTTCGGCGCGCCGTTTTCGATCCTGTGCGCGCTGTCGCTGCTTGGTTTGGTGGTCGGCCCCTTGGCCGCGGCGACATGTCTGAGGCATGGGCTCGACTGATGCCGATCAACTCTCGCTGAGAGACTTCATGCTGATTGCTTGTGACGCCCGCGGCGATTAACAGAGTGCCCATGACGCTGATCGATCTCGCCAACCCGACCCGGTTCCTGGCTTTGACGGCCCGGCTATTGCCTTGGCTCATGGCCGCGACCGCCGCGCTGCTTATGGCCGGCCTTTATCAATCGGCCCTTGCGCCCGACGATTATCAGCAGGGCGCGACCGTCAAGATCATGTTCATTCACGTCCCCAATGCGTGGCTGTCGATGTTCGTTTGGGGCGTGATGAGCTTGGCCGCGCTCGGCACGCTGGTGTGGCGGCATCCGCTTGCCGATGTCGCGGCGAAAGCCGCCGCGCCGCTTGGCGCCGCCTTTACCTTCCTCGCTCTGGTGACGGGATCGCTCTGGGGCCGGCCGATGTGGGGCACCTATTGGGAGTGGGACGCGCGACTGACCTCGGTATTGATTCTATTTCTGATGTATCTCGGCCTGATCGCGCTGTGGCGCGCGGTCGAGGATCCCTCGCGGGCGGCGCGCGCGGCCGCCGTGCTGACATTGGTCGGCGCCATCAATCTTCCGATCATCAAATTTTCAGTGGATTGGTGGAACACGCTGCATCAACCCGCCTCCGTGATGCGGATGGGCGGGCCCACGCTCGATCCGGCCTTTTTGATGCCGCTTCTGGTGATGGCCTTGGCGTTTTCGCTGCTGTTCATCACCCTCCATCTGGCGGCGATGCGCAACGAAATCCTGCGCCGGCGCGTGCGCGCGCTGCAAATGATGCATGTGGCGCAAACCGGCCAGCAGCGAGCCTGACCATGATGTCGCTTGGGCCCTATGCAAGTTTCATCCTGACATCCTATGGGGTGGTCGTGGGCGTGGTGACGCTTCTGATTGCTTGGATTGCGATCGACTATCACAATCAGAAACGGCGCTTGAGCGAACTCGAAGCCAGCGGCGCCGTGAGACGCTCCGGCCGCAGCACGACGGACATGGCATGAGCGAGCCCAAAATGTCAGACGATATGGCTTCCCGTGAAGGGGCGCGAACTTCCCGTTCGTTGATGGCGTTGCCTCTGGTGGTCTTTGTTGCGCTCGCCGCGATCTTTTGGTTCCGGCTCGGCGGCGGCGATCCCTCGCGCATTCCTTCCGCCTTGATCGGCCATCCGGCGCCGCCGACCCCTTTGCCTGCGCTCGATGGCCTCCTCGCCAACGGCGCTCAGGTTCCGGGCCTCGATCCCTCCGTCTTCAAGGGCAAGGTCAGCCTCGTCAATGTCTGGGCGTCATGGTGCGTGCCCTGCCACGATGAAGCCCCGCTGCTCACCGAACTTGGCCGCGACACAAGGCTGCAAATCGTCGGCATCAATTACAAGGATTCGTCCGACAATGCCCGGCGGTTTCTCGGCCGTTACGGCAATCCGTTCGGCATTGTCGGCGTCGACGGCAATGGCCGCGCCTCGATCGAATGGGGCGTCTACGGCGTGCCCGAGACCTTCATCGTCGGTCGCCAGGGCACCATCGTGTACAAGCTGGTTGGCCCGGTGACGCCGGGCAATATCAATACCGTACTGCGCGCCGAGATCGACAAGGCGCTGAAAGCGGGGTCTTAGCCAAACACGCCGTCATATGCGAGCGAAGAGACTCATGCTCCTCGCAATGACGCGCGGACTGGCAAGAACGAGCAATCGTCACCCCCCGCTCACATCCCCCTCCGCCGCATCGCTTGCTTGCAGCGACACCGGATCGAGATGGAAGCGCTTGATCAACGGCATCTGCGTAAGCGCGAAAATCATCGTCAATGGAATCACGCCGAAGGCCTTGAAGCCGACCCAGAAATCGGTGCTCTGCGTGCGCCAAATAATCTCGTTGAGAACCGCCATCGCGAAGAAAAAAATCGCCCACCGCAATGTGAGAATCCGCCACCCCGGCGGGGTGAGGTTGAACATCTGATCGAACAGAATGGCGATAAAGGAACGGCCGAACAACAAGCCGCCGCCGAGAATAACCGCGAACAGGCCATAGATGATGGTGGGTTTGACCTTGATGAAGGTCTCGTCATGCAAAATGAGCGTCAGCGTGCCGAACACCAGCACGACGACGCCGGTGACGAGTGCCATCAACGGCACGTGCCGCGTCACGACATAGGAGGCCGCCATCGCCAGGACGATCGCCACCATGAAGGCGCCGGTTGCGACGAACAGATGAAATTTGGCGTTCGCGACAAAGAAGACGAGCAAGGGCCCCAATTCGGTCGCGAGTTTAAACAGCGGATGCGGTTGGGTCTTGTCCATTACTCACTCGCGCTTTTTGTTTGATGCATCATGCGTCGATCCCCGCGATCGCTTGGGCAAAATCACGGGCGGTGAAGGGCGCGAGATCGTCGATCCCCTCGCCGACGCCGATAAAATGCACCGGCAATTTGTATTTCTCCGCCAGGGCCACCAGAATTCCGCCGCGCGCGGTGCCATCGAGCTTTGTCATCACAAGGCCGGTGACGCCGGCGGTGCGATGAAACGCCTCGACTTGCGAGAGCGCGTTTTGTCCCACCGTGGCGTCTAACACCAAAAGCACCGCATGCGGGGCCGAATCATCGACTTTGCGAATCACCCGAACGACCTTTTCAAGTTCGTTCATCAATTCGGCCTTGTTTTGCAAGCGGCCCGCGGTATCGACCAGCAGCACATCGCGCTTGTCGTCGCGCGCCTGTGACAAGGCATTGAAGGCCAGGCTTGCGGAATCCGAGCCCTGCGCCCCGGCAATCACGGGCGATTTCGTCCGCTCGCCCCAGACTTTCAACTGCTCGATCGCGGCTGCGCGAAACGTATCGCCCGCCGCCAGCATCACTTTACGGCCTTCGGCGGAAAATTTTGCCGCCAGTTTGCCGATGGTGGTGGTCTTGCCGGAACCGTTGACGCCGACCACGAGAAGGACGAAAGGTTTTTTTGCCGTGTCGATCACAAGCGGTTTTGCAACCGGCCCCAGCACTTTTTCGACCTCGGTTGCGACCACCGCTTTCACCTCATCGGCGGAAATCGACTTGTCGTAACGGCCGACGCCGACCGCGGAAGCAATCCGCGCCGCGACCTCGGTGCCGAGATCGGCCCGCAGCAGCACATCCTCGATGTCGTCGAGCATCGCACGGTCGAGCTTGCGCTTGGTGACGAGATCGGCGACCGCCATCCCGAGCGAATTCGATGTGCGTTTCAGGCCGGCCGATAGCCGCCGCCACCAGCCTTGTTTAGATGCTTCCTCATTCATGGCGGGGTGTGTTAGCCCTTTCACGCGATGAGCGAAAGTCTTGACCGGACCGAAGTTTCTATCCTGACGGCAGAGCAAATCCTCTCCCGCGTACTTCATCGCGATGGCCTGATGCTGGTAATCGACAAGCCGGCGGGCTTGCCGGTGCATCGCGGCCCGAAGGGCGGCCCCAATCTCGAAGCCTCCTTCGACGCGTTGCGGTTTGGCCTGCCGCGCCCGCCCGTTCTCGCCCATCGCCTCGACAAGGACACCTCAGGCTGCCTCGTGCTCGGGCGTCACCGCAAGGCAACCGCCTCGCTCGGACTCTTGTTCAAGCACGGGAAAATTTCGAAAACCTATTGGGCGGTC
>DATGJS010000124.1:0-29266 GCA_035295025.1 Bradyrhizobium sp. | reverse complement strand
GTATTATTCGTTCAAGCAGCCGCTCGCGGGGCGTGAACTCGGCGGCATCGTGCTGATCGTGATCGGCGTGGCGATGCTGGTCGCGTTTTGATGCTGCCTGTCAATTCCGGTCGTCCGGCAGCGTCGGAAGCGGCATGACCTCGACGCCTTCCTCGATCAAGGCCTTGGCTTCGTCCGCCGAGGCTTCGCCATAGATCGGGCGGTGTTCGATATCGCCATAATGCATCTTGCGCGCCTCGTCCGGGAAACGCTCGCCGACATTGTCGGCTTTCTGGACGATGTGGTCGCGCAATTCCTTCAATTTGGCGCGCAGCTCGCGCTCTTGCGCCATCAGAAGCGGCGTGGGCATGGATGCCGGCGCTTGCGCCGGCGTTTCCTGGGCGGGGGCGGCGGGCACAGGTTCGGCCGCCGCGACGTCACGGCGGTTCTTCTGGCTTACGATTTGCGGAGCCATGATGGCGCGTTCGACCTTGGTCGAGCCGCAAAAGGGACAACTCACCAACTGGCGTTTTTCCTGGGTCTCATAGGCCGACGAACTTTGGAACCAGCTTTCGAAAGCGTGTCCCTTAGCGCATCGCAAATTGTAGTGGATCATACTGATCCTCGAATAAGATGCAGATGTTCGGGACCGGATTTGGAATCGGCGACGGAGAAGCGCCGGCCATGTTGCAGTGACGGCACGGTCTTGCGCGCGGTCTCGACCAGCGAGGGATCGATCCTCGCCATGAACACGCCGGGCTCGACGCCGCCCTCCACCAGCACCTCGCCCCACGGCGCCACGATCAGCGAGTGACCATAGGTCTCGCGCTTGTTTTCATGCAGGCCGCACTGAGCGGCGGCGAACACGAAACAGCCATTTTCGATAGCGCGGGCGCGCAGCAGCGTGTGCCAATGCGCTTCGCCGGTTTTTTTCGTAAAGGCGGAGGGCACGGTGAGAAACACCGCGCCGCTTTCGGCGAGCGCGCGGTAGAGCGCCGGAAAGCGCACGTCGTAGCAGATGGTTAATCCGATGCGGCCCCATGGCAGGTCGGAGATCACCGCGGTCTCGCCCGGTTGATAATTGGCGGATTCGCGATAGCTCTCGCCGCCGGGCAGGTCGATATCGAACATGTGGATCTTGTCGTAGCTGGCGATCACGCCGCCATCGGGCCCGATTAAAAACGAGCGGTTGACCGCGCGTTCCGCCGAGGCGCGCAGCGCCAGCGAGCCGATATGGAGGTGAATTTTCAGCTCAGCGGCGAGCGCGCGGTAGGCCTTCAAAGAAAGATCGTCGGCCTCGTCAGCCAGATGTTCGAACAGCGCCTTGCGATTAAGCTGCATCATGTTGCTCACCTCGGGAGTGAGCACATAATCGGCGCCTTGGGCGGCCGCCTGCCGGATCAGCCTGATGCCCTGTTCGAGGCTCGGCTCGGGCAAAAGGGAGGTGCGCATCTGCACCATGGCGGCGGTAAAAGAGCGATCGGCGCTCATGAATTGGCTCCCTCGCCTGCGAGAAGCGCGTCGAGTTTTCCGGCGCGGTCCAGCGCATATAAATCGTCGCAGCCTCCGATAGGAGTCTTGTCGATGAAAATCTGCGGAAAGGTCGCGCCTTCGCCGGCGCGGTCATACATCTGTTGGCGATAGACCGGGTCGGCCGCGACGTTCAGCTCGGTGAAGGCGACATTCTTGCGCGTCAATAATGATTTGGCGGCGGTGCAGTAACCGCAGCCGGGACGGGTGTAGATTTCAATCGCGATGGCCATGATGCGCCCGGTTAAATAACATGGCCGATTATATCGGAGTTCGCTGGCCGTCCACAACCCGTGCGAACACCAGCACGTCAACGGCTTTGGCCTTGGCGCGCAGCAGCGCCCGCGCGCAGGCATCTACCGTCGCGCCCGAGGTCAGAACGTCGTCGATCAGAACGACGCGGCGGCCGGCGATGAGATGCAGCCGGTCGGGCGCGACCTTGAAGGCGCCTTGCACATTGCTGGCGCGTTGGGTCCGCGACAGGCCGATTTGCTGCTCGGTGGGGCGGATCCGGCGCAGCGCCTCGGTTGCGAGCGGGACCCCGCTCTGCCGCTCGATCACGCGCGCCAACGCGCCCGATTGATTGTAGCGGCGGCTCCATCCCCGCCGCCAATGCAGCGGCACGGGCACGAGCGCGTCGGCCTCGTCGAGCAATTGCCGCCCCGCGCGCGTCATCCAGCGGCCCATCGCGGGCGCCAAATCGGTGCGATCCTGGTATTTCAAGGCATGAACCAGCGTGCGCGCCACATCGTCATAACGCACGGCGGCACGGGCGCGCGCATAGGCGGGCGGATTGGCGATCGCCTCCATCGACAACATCTCGGGTCCGGGATCGTAAACAAAGGGGATGCCGAGCCGCGGACAAAAAGGCGGCGCGATGAACGATAATTGGGTCCAGCAAAGGGCGCAGACCCCTTCGCCCTCGACCGGATCGCGACAGGCCACGCACAGCGTCGGCAGCGCGACATTCAACGCCAATTTTGCCGCTTGCGACCACACCCCGCGGCAGGCATCGAGCGCGCCGCGGAAATGAGCGGTAACGGAACGGGATGACGGGGCCTCGGAATCCATGCGCGGGGAAACTACCGCTGACGCATAAAGGGCTCAAGTGCCGCCTGCATTGTCAATTGTAGGCCGTCGGCGTACCAACCGGCATGGTTTCGAACCCGGCTTCCGCCCCCGTCCTGTTCGACCGTGCGTTGCTGCGCGTGCGTCAGAATCGCGCGCGCCGGTTGAAGCCCGCGACTTTCCTGCTGGATCGTATTGCTGAGGACATGGCGGAGCGGTTGGGCGCCGTGCGGCGGGAATTTAAGAGTGCGGCCGATGTCGGAACGCCCGGTGATCAGCTTCGCAACGCCCTTGCCGGTCGTTTTGATCAATGGGCTCACGTCGATCTGCCGATTGCAGAATCCGAGCCGTTGCCTTTTGAGGCGGAATCGCTCGATCTTGCCGTTTCCGCGCTTGCCTTCCAGTTCGTGAACGATTTGCCCGGCATGCTCACGCAAATCCGCCGCGCGCTCCGCCCCGACGGGTTGTTGCTGGCGGCAATGATCGGCGGCGACACGCTGACCGAGCTGCGGCAATCCTTTGCCGCGGCCGAGGCCGAATTGGAAGGCGGGGCCTCGCCGCGCGTTGTGCCCTTTGCCGATCTGCGGGACATCGGCGCGCTGTTGCAGCGGGCGGGTCTGGCGCTTCCAGTCACCGATGTGGAGCGCATCATGGTGCGCTATGACAGCGCGTTCGCCCTCATGGATGATTTAAGGCGGATGGGCGCCACCAATGTCCTGGTCGAGCGGCGGCGACTTTTCACCCGCCGCGCCACGATGCTGCGGATGGCGGAGATTTATGGCGAGCGTTTTGCCGACCCCGACGGCCGCATTCGCGCCACCTTCGATGTGATCTGGCTGTCCGGTTGGGCGCCGCATGAAAGCCAGCAAAAGCCGCTCCAGCCGGGATCGGCGAAAGTGAGTTTGGAGCAAGCGGTGAAGGGTAAGACGAAGCCTTGATCGTGTCCCGGACGCGGGGGCAGCGCGTCACGTCACTGCGAGGAGCGTGAGCTCCGAAGCAGTCCAGTTCTTTCTAGATCGCGTCGTCGCGTTCGCTCCTCGCGATGACGTCGAGGCGCATGCTTGGCATCGCCGAGCAGGTTTCCGCGCAACCTCACATCAGCAAATCGATCAGATGCGGGATCAAGGGAATGTCGGCTGGCGGCATCGGATAGTCGCGCAATTTGTTGGGCCGCACCCAGGCGAGCTTCTGGCCCTCGCGCGCGATCACGCTGCCTTCCCAGCGACGGCAGATATAAAGCGGCATCAAGAGATGGAAAGTCTCGTAAGTGTGGCTCGCGAAGGTCAGCGGCGCCAGGCACGCCTCTTTGACGGTGATGCCGATTTCCTCGTGCAATTCGCGAATGAGCGTGGCTTCCGGCCGCTCGCCCGGCTCAAGCTTGCCGCCGGGAAATTCCCACAAGCCCGCCAGCGCCTTGCCTTCCGGCCGCTGCGCGATCAACACGCGCTTGTCGGCATCCACCAGCGCGCAGGCGATGACCAAAGTGAGTTTGATGTTTGTCATGCGGCCGCACGGTCAAAAAGCGATCGAAAGGTTTCGTTAACTCTATTAGGCCCGCAATTCGATGACCGCAATAAGCCGAACTTAATCGATCGACGATAGTCAGGATGGGATTCAATCAGCATAGGCGCATCCATGGCCAGCTTTCTCCGCTTGATGAACCGTTTCGTGAGAGATCGACGTGGCAACGTCGCTGTGATCTTTGGAATCGCGGTTGTGCCCCTAATCTCGGCTGTGGGGGTAGCGATCGATTATTCCGAAGCGATGCGGGTCAAGGCCAAGCTGCAATCGGCGGCCGATGCCGCGGCGGTGGCCTCGATTTCTCAGAACTCCTCGGGCTGGTTGGCCGCCTCAAAGATGACCGGCAATGGCGAGGTCACGCAGGCAGAGACCGATGCCACGAATATCTTCAACGGCAACATCAACGGGCTTAATACGAAACTCTTCACCTTAAATACCCAGAAAACCAATGCTGTGGTCACCAAGACCGGCGCCAATTTGAATGTGACCGTCAGTTTCAACGCGACCGTGCCCGTCACTTTCATGAAAGTGGCCGGGTTTTCGCAATTGACGGTTTCGGGCAGCTCAAGTGCGAATGCCCAGTTACCGCTGTATCTTGATTTCTACGTTGCCGTGGACGTTTCGAGTTCGATGGGGTTGCCGTCCACGCCAGCGGAAGCCGCTCGTATGCAGGCTATCAATCCAGACAATTGGGTCCAATATCGTACCGGATGCACATTGGCCTGCCACTTTGCGCCGCAGCAGAGTGCATGTATCGACGATCCCAATGTGACGCCACCAACTAACCCGCCGTCCAATCCCTCAACTAATCCTTCGCCATTCTACACCCAGCGATACAATACGAACAATTATTGCATGGGGTATATCTATTCGCGCCTTGGTCAGACCGCATTGGCGGCTCTTATCAATGCACCGTCGGTCAAAGGCGCTCGGAAGCAAGTTCCCGGTTTGCCAGATGCGATGCTTTCTAATCTCAACAATTCACTTAGCGGACCAAATTCATTGATTACTGGTAACTCTGCAAGCATCTCGTCCAGCTTATCAGCGGTTAGCTCATGCCCAACCGCCGGCACCGATGCTTGTATTCAGCTACGTCTCGATGCGGTCGGCGTTGCTTTGAACGCTACTCAACCCGTCAACGGTATCGACGGTTTATTCGCAACGGCTAATAACCCCGTGTTCCAGCAGGTGCCTAATCAATTCCGGATTGGGCTTTATCCCTTCATCACGTCCATGGATACGAACTACGCGCCACTGACTTCTACCATCAACGGTAATCCCACTACGCCCGGCACGATCAACTATGCCGCCATCAATCTGGCCGCCGAGCTTGATACTAATGTCAATTCGAATCTCGGTTCCGGAGGGACGCATATCGATGTTGCGCTCAACACGCTGAACACTACAATCACGAGTGTTGGCGATGGCAGTACATCCAATAACACACTGCCTTACGTTTTTCTGATCACCGATGGCGCACAGGACCCGCAGAGCAAAGGCGTTCCCAATGGCGGCTGGTCCGGCAGCAACCATGCGACGGTGCTAAGCGATATTAATAACCAATTTCCGAATGCCTGCGCGGCGTTGAAAAGCCGCGGCATCATGATTTCGATCCTCAATATTCCCTATCAGACGATCAATCCGGTCAACTCCTCGTTCGCGGGTGACGAGGATGATGCCGCCAACAACAACATCCCGAAGATTGCGCCGAGCCTTAAGACCTGCGCCTCGCCGCCTGACGCACAAGGCGTCGGCTATTATTATGAGGCAACTACGCCCGACCAAATCACGGCCGCGCTCCAGGCCATGTTCAAGCATGCGCTGACGACCGCTCACATCACGAATTGAGCGTGAGGAGACGGTGCCCACCAGCCGGCCGTGACATTCACGACCGGTAGTCGCCGTTGATCGCGACATATTCCTTGGTGAGGTCGCAGGTGAGCACGCGGTCGCGGCCTTTGCCGAGCCCAAGCGAAACCTTGATTTCGATCTTCTTCTGCTTCATCGCGTTTGAGACTTCCGCTTCGTCATAGGAAACCTCGCGCGCGCCGCGTTTGGCGACGCGAATGCCGTTGAACGAGATCGAGAGCTTGTCGCGGTCGGCGGGCTCGCCCGCTTTGCCGACCGCCATCACCACGCGCCCCCAATTGGCGTCTTCACCCGCGATCGCGGTTTTCACCAGCGGTGAATTGGCGATCGACATCGCGATTTTCCGGGCGGAAGCTTTCGAGACCGCGCCCTCGACAACGATTTCGACGAGCTTGCGCGCGCCTTCACCGTCCCGCGCCACCTGTTCGGCGAGGTCTGCCAAGACGGCTTGGAAGGCTTTGACGAAGGCTTTCAAGCGCGGATCGCCGGCGCGGCTGATTTTCGGCGCGCCGTGGGCGGCCGCCGCCCCGGTCGCAAACGCCAGCAGCGTGTCGGAGGTCGAGGTGTCGCCGTCGATGGTGACGGCGTTGAAAGTATCCTCTACGCCGGCTTTCAAGAGCGATTGCAGCGCTCCCGCCGCGATCGGCGCATCGGTGAAGACAAAGGACAACATCGTCGCCATGTCGGGCGCGATCATGCCCGCGCCCTTGGCGATGCCGTTGATGGTCACCTTGGCTTTGCCGAGCTTGACACTGGCGGTCGCGACTTTCGGAAAGGTGTCGGTGGTCATGATCGCGCGCGCCGCGTCCATCCAGGCTTCCGGCGCGGCTTGCGCGGCGAGATCACCCAGCACGCCGTTGAATTTGGAGGCATCGAGCGGCTCGCCGATCACGCCGGTGGAGGCGAGATACACTTCCGCGGGCGGACACCCGACCGCCCTGGCGGCGATCGACGCGGTCAGCGCGGTGGATTGACGGCCGGTTCTGCCGGTAAAGGCATTGGCGTTGCCCGAATTGACCACGAGCGCTCGCGCCGAGCCCGCTTTGGGCGATTTGCCGCGCGAAAGCTTGGCGCGACACCATTCGACCGGCGCCGAGGGGCATTTCGATTGGGTGAAGACGCCGGCCACCGTCGTTCCCTTGTCCATGATCGCCAGCAGCACATCGGTGCGGCCCTTGTAGCGGATGCCGGCCGCCGCCGTCGCAAGCCTCACGCCTGGGATCACGGGCATGTCGGGGACATCGGTGGGCGCAAGGGGGGAGATAGTGGAGGACATGGAGGCGCACCAAGCAGAGAGAAATCAAGAGAGAAATAGGAAAGCGCTCTGTATCACCTTCGTTATGAGGAAGGGAGAGGGCATCGTCCCGTCATTGCGAGCGAAGCGAAGCAATCCAGGAATCTCTGGGCAAGGACAATCCGATGGAGTGACCACAAAGGCTGGACTGCTTCGTCGCTTCCGCCCTTCGGGCTACGGCGGACAAGGACGCTCCTCGCAATGACGGGGTAAAAAGCGCAGCAACTAGAGCATGATCCGGAAAAGTGTGAAGCGGTTTTCCGAAAAGATCATGTTCAAACAAAGAATTAAAGCGCGATGATGATTCAACCAAATCTCATCGCGCTTTAGAGCTTGGGGTTATGAGCCCCGGCTCAAGGCCGGGGCGCCATGAATTTGACTCCCGTCTTCTTATTTTTTCGCGGGGGCCATCTTCGATTCCGCCGGCTTGGCGGCGTCCGGCGCGGGCGTGTTGGCGGCTTGGTCCATCCGCTCCACCTTGGCGGCCTCACGCAGCTTGGCGACATAGTCCGCCTGCGCCTTGCGGGTCACATAGGTCTCGATCTGGCCCTTGACCTGATCGAAGTCCGGCGCCTTGCGACTGCGCTTTTCCTCGACCTTGATGACGTGCCAGCCGAATTGCGATTTCACGGGATCGGAGACTTTGCCGGATTCGAGCGCAAAGGCGACGGTGGAGAATTCCGGTACCATCTGATCCCTGGTGAAGAAGCCGAGGTCGCCGCCATCGGATGCGCCGGGGTCCTTCGATTTCTTCTTGGCGAGCTCGGCGAAATCGGCGCCTTTCTTCAGCTCGGCCGCGACCGCTTTGGCCTCGTCCTCGGTTTCGACCAGGATATGCCTTGCATGCACTTCCTGCTCGCCCTCGATCTGCTTGGCGGCCTCCTCGTAAACCTTCTTCATGGCCTCGTCGGTGGTCGCAGCCTTGCCTTCCGCCGCCAGCAGATTGTCCATCAACAGGCGGCTACGGGTGAAAGCGAGGCGGGCCTTGAAGTCCGGGCGGTCCTCGATCTTTTTGTCTTCGGCGGCCTTGGCGACGATCTTCATGTCGATCAAGAACGCCAGCACGTTTTCCTTCTTGGTCGAAGGGTCCATCTGCGCGAGGCTCGGCCCGAGTTCTTCCTCGGCCAGCGTCACGTCGCTTTGACGGATCTCAGCGCCATTCACCTTGGCGAGCACCGGATTGGCATCTTCGGCGCGCAGCGGCAGGCTGGCGAGCAAAACCATCGCAAGACCGCTGGCGGCGGCGGCGATGCGCGCGTGGGGTTTCGCGTCGGATGACAATTTAGTCATGGGAAATCCTTATCTTCCAAGCCATGTCTTCAAAGCCATGTCTTCAAAGCCGCGGGTCCTTAAAACCCGGGTCTTAAAACCATGGGGCGGTTGTGTCGGGCTGTTTTTAAGCTGCGGGACACTCGCCCAATCGCGGCGCCTTGGCAACGCGAAAAGTCTGTCAAAATGATGAAATCGGCGAAAGCTTGGTGACCCCAAACGGGGCCTTCGGCGTTTGCGAGCCGCCAAAGGTAAACGGCGGGTCGCATCGACCCGCGGATCGTCGAAAAGGCCGCGATGGGGCGGCGTTGACAAGGCCTGGGCCCAGCCATATCTCTGCGAAACGTGAGTCTAATGGCGATAGCGCCTATTTTGCCGCGTTTTGGCCGTTGAACCCCGGATTGCTGAACTCCCACTCATGATGACGGACGACCCCGGTCTGGGCCGCTTTTGTTCGCGTCACGATGAGTTGATCGGCAAGGCCGTCTCACGGCGGATTGGCCGGCCGAAGTGCTCGCGAACTTCGGAATCGGAACACTAAAGCGCGACGAGATTTGGTTGAATCGTCATCGCGCTTTAATTATTTGATTGAGCAGGGTCTTTTCGGAAAACCGCTTCAAACTTTTCCGGATCATGCTCTAGACAGGAATTTGGTATGATCGGCGCGCTCGCCCGCAAGTTTTTCGGTTCCGCCAACGACCGCCGGATCAAGGGATACCAGGCCCGTGTCGATGCCATCAACGCGATCGAGCCCGAATTGGCGGCGCTTTCGGATGCAGCGCTGAAGGCGCGCACCGCCGAATTCCGCCAAGCGCTCGCGCAAGGAAAGACGCTCGACGACCTTCTGGTGCCGGCCTTCGCTACGGTACGGGAAGCCGCCAAGCGCACGCTCGGCCAGCGGCATTTCGACGTGCAATTGATCGGCGGCATGGTGCTGCATGAGGGCGATATCGCCGAGATGAAAACCGGCGAAGGCAAAACGCTGGTGGCGACCCTTGCGGTCTATCTCAACGCGCTCGCCGGCAAGGGCGTCCATGTCGTCACGGTGAACGACTATCTCGCCCGGCGCGACTCCTCGTGGATGGGGCAGATCTACAGTTTCCTCGGCCTGACCACCGGCGTCATCGTGCATGGCCTCGACGACGCCGAGCGCAAGGAAGCCTATGCCTGCGACATTACCTACGGCACCAACAACGAATACGGCTTCGACTATCTGCGCGACAATATGAAGTACCGGCTCGAGGACATGGTCCAGCGCGGGCATTTCTACGCCATCGTCGATGAGGTCGATTCGATCCTGATCGACGAGGCGCGCACGCCCCTGATCATTTCCGGCCCGCTCGACGACCGTTCGGACTTCTACAACACCATCGATACCTTCTTCCCCAAGCTCGACAAGGCCGACTACGACGTCGATGAGAAGCAGCGCACGGTGACGCTGACCGAAGGGGGCATGGAAAAGATCGAGACTTTGTTGCGCGACGCTGGTCTGCTCAAAGGCGACTCACTTTACGATGTCGAAAACGTCTCCGTCGTTCATCACATCAATCAGGCGCTGCGCGCGCATTCGCTGTTCACCCGCGACAAGGATTACATCGTTCGCGATGATGAAGTCGTCATCATCGACGAATTCACCGGCCGCATGATGCCGGGCCGACGCTATTCGGAAGGCCTGCATCAGGCGCTGGAGGCCAAGGAACATCAGCCGGTCCAGCCCGAGAACCAGACGCTGGCCTCGATCACCTTCCAGAATTATTTCAGGATGTACGAGAAGCTCTCCGGCATGACCGGCACGGCTTCGACCGAAGCCGACGAACTGTTCGACATCTACAAGCTCGACGTGGTCGAAATCCCGACCAACCTGCCGGTGGCGCGGCTTGACGAAGACGACGAGGTCTATCGCACCCAGAACGAAAAATACGCCGCGATCCTCTCCGAGATCGAACGGGCGAACGCACGGTTGCAACCGGTTTTGGTCGGCACCGCCTCGATCGAAAAATCCGAAGTGTTGGCCGAATATCTCAAGAAGCACGGCTATAAGCAGATCGATTTCGGCAATGAAAAGGCGATGGAGAAGCTTTACGCCGCGGCGCGATCGGGCAAGCCCGCCAAGCTGTTCGCGGTGCTCAATGCGCGCTTCCACGAACAGGAAGCCTATATCGTGGCCGAAGCCGGCGTGCCCGGCGCGATTACGATTGCGACCAACATGGCCGGCCGCGGCACCGACATCAAGCTCGGCGGTTCGCTCGACATGCGGATTCAGCACGAGACGACCGGGATTGCCGATGAAGCCGAGCGCAATGCCGGGATCGAGCGGATCAAGGCCGATGTCGAACGCTTCCGCGACATCGTGCTGAAGGCGGAAGAGACGATCGAGATCGAGCCAGCCAAGGGTGCGAAGCCGGCCAAGACCGTGACCAAGCCGGGTGGGCTCTACATCATCGGCTCCGAGCGCCATGAATCGCGGCGTATCGACAATCAGCTTCGCGGCCGCTCCGGCCGACAGGGCGATCCCGGCCGCTCGAAATTCTTCCTCTCGCTGGAAGACGATCTGATGCGGATTTTCGGATCCGACCGGCTCGACAGCATGCTGACGCGGCTCGGCCTGCAGGAAGGCGAGGCCATCATCCATCCCTGGATCAACAAGGCGCTGGAAAAGGCGCAGCAGAAGGTCGAAGCGCGCAACTTCGACATCCGCAAGAATCTCTTGAGATTCGACAACGTCCAGAACGACCAGCGCAAGGTGATTTTCGATCAGCGCGTCGATCTCATGAAGGACGAGAGCGTGGCCGAAACGGTGGCCGACATGCGCCGCGCATTTGTCGAAGATGTCGTCACCAAGCACGTCCCCGAACATGCCTATGCCGAGCAATGGGATGTCGCCGGCCTCAAGGAAGAACTCAAGCGCGTGCTCGATATCGATCTGCCGGTCGATGAATGGGCCAAGGAAGAAGGCATCGCCGACGAGGAGCTGTTGACGCGGATCGAAAATCGCGTCGATCAGCACATGGCGGCCAAGGTGGCGCAATGGGGCCCCGAGGTGATGCGCTATGTCGAGAAGACGATCCTGCTTCAGACGCTCGATCACCTGTGGCGCGAGCACCTGGTGATGCTCGACCATTTGCGTCAGGTGATCGGCCTGCGCGGCTACGGTCAGCGCGATCCGTTGCAGGAATATAAATCGGAAGCCTTCAGCCTGTTCGAGGCGATGATCGCGCATTTGCGCGAGGCGGTGACGGCGCAATTGATGCGCGTCGAAATCGTGCCGCCGGAGAACCAGCAGCCGGAATTGCCGGCAATGGAAGCGCACAAGCTCAATCCCAATACCGGCGAGGACGAATTGGCATTCGCCAACGCTTCGCTGGTGCCGGCCGCCACCGCCAATCGTGACCCGAAGAATCAAGCGACATGGGGCAAGGTCGGCCGCAACGAGGATTGCCCCTGCGGCTCGGGCAAGAAATACAAGCATTGCCACGGCAAATATGCGTGAGGGTACGCGCTCTCACGCCACTATTCATCGGCCACAGCGGTAGATAGTTCCCTCGTTGCGATGACGAAGAGGTGAGAGGTGTTGCATGTTTTGCCACCGTCATCGCGAGGAGCGTAAGCGACGAAGCGATCCAGTTCTTATGGCGCCGGATCGCTTCGCTGTTGCTCGCGATGACGATTCATCCAAATCTCATCGCGCTTTAGCTTTCAACGCGCCGCTTTGAGCTGCGGGATGCTGTTTGCGTCGCGCGGCGCCGGCATCTGCCGCACATAGGCATAAAGATCGGCGGCGTCCTGGTCGGAAAGAATCGCAGCCTCATAGGGCGGCATCTGATTGACGGGGTGACGGAGCTGATTGAGGAAGCCGTCGAACTCAAACGCGGTGCGTGAGAGTCGCGGCCCCGTCATGGTGGCGCCTTGGCCGGCGAGGCCATGGCACTGATAGCATCCGGTCTCGCGGTAGAGCGTCTTGCCATGCTCGGCATTGCCGGCTGGCGCGGGCGTTTGCTGAGCGAAGATCGCGCCGGTCATCATCGCCATCAGGCTGAGAGACGCGCATGCAAGGGGGAAACGCTTCATGGCTCTTTTTCCTCAGCGCGGTTGCGTGATGACGTCGATCAGCGCGGGCTGACCGGCTTTGACGGCGGCGATGCCCTTGCGGAAAGCGTCAGCGAGGTCATTGGGGTTGTCGATCGGTCCAATGCCGAGGGCGCCATAACCCGTCGCGATCTTTGCGTAATCGATGTTCGGATTGTCGATCGTGGTGCCGGTGGTCGCGGTGCGCACACCGCGATTGTGACGGTTCGCCATGCGCTGAACGTGCATGACCTCCTGGTGATAGGCGCGGTTGTTTTGGACGATCGAGAGGTAGGGAATGCCGTGATGGGCGGCGGTCCATAGCGTGTGTGGCGCCATGTTGAATTCGCCGTCGCCGATGACGTTGATAACGACTCGCCCGCCGGCGTCGCGATGGGCGAGCGCGGCGCCGAGCGCTGCGACCGGCTGATAACCGACGCCATAGCCGCCCGAGCCGCCGATGAAGCGATAATGTTTTTCCAACGGCCACAGCCGATGCGGCCATTGCGATGAAAAACCACCGTCTGCGACCAGAGCCCAGTCTTCCTTCTCGATCTGCGCCCATAGCTCCATATAAAGGCGCGCGGTGGAGATCGGGCTTGCGTCCCATGCGAGCGCGGCCTCGCTGCGAGCGCGCTCGACCGAGCCGCGAAAAGCTTGGCGCAGTTTCTCGCCGCGCATCTCGTGGGTATTCTTGCCGCCGGAAACCTCAAGCCGTACCGCCTCGATGAGATAAGGCAGCGTGGTTTGCGCATCGCCCGCGATATTGAGATCGGCGCCGAGATAACGCTGAAGATCCTGATAGTTCGAATGGACCAGCATGTCGTGGGTCGAGATGCTGATGACTTTCACACCCTTTTTGACTTTGGAAATGTCGGTGCGCTCGATCTGGTCGCGCATCGCGTTGAGCTGGCCGTAGAGATCGACCGGTTCGAGCGACAGGACGCAGTCGGCCTGGGCGAGAAGCGCGCTGGCGCGGTCCGATTGGCAAAGATAATGCGTGTTCGGCATGTTCATGCGCGCGCGGTTGTCGATGACGGGCGCTTGCAGGGATTCGGCGAGCCGCACCAGATCGTCCATCGCGGCTTGCGAGCGCGCGTAACGATCCGCGATGATGATGGGAGATTCCGCCGCAGCCAGCATTTTGGCGGCCTCGCGCAATGCATTGGCATCGCCCACGGCTTGGGAAGGCAGGGTCAGGCGCGGAATTTTGAGCTTGCGAAGGTCGCGCTCTTCAAGCGGGTCCTCTTGGAGCTTGGCGTCGGCGACAAGAAACACCGGTCCCGGCGGTTGCGCGCAGGCGAGCGCATAGCCGCGCACGGCCGATTCGGCGAAGTGCTGAAGCGACATCGGGTAGTCGTCCCATTTGACGAAGTCGCGCACGGTGGCCGCGCCGTCCTGCACGCTATGGAACCATTCGACGCCGGGCCGGCGCTCATTGAGCGCGCCCGCATTGCCGGTAAAGACCAGCATGGGAACGCGGTCGCAATAGGCGTTATAGATCGCCATCGCCGCGTGCTGGGTGCCGACCGTGCCGTGCACGATGGCGGCCATCGGCTTGCCGGCGACCTTCGCATAGCCATGCGCCATCCCGACCGAGACTTCTTCATGCAGGCAGGTCAGCCATTCCGGCCGCTTGTTCGCGCCGTAATTGACGAAGCTCTCCTGGAGGCCCCGGAAGGTCGAACCCGGGCAGGCGGCGATGTAATCGAGAGAAAGCGTCTTGCAGACATCGACCATGAAATCCGAGCCGGTCTTCTCCGTGGTCAGACGTTCCGACTCCGGCGGATGTTCGCGCTCATTGGCGGCCGTGGCCGCGCTCGGCATCGAGGCCGCGCCGTTTGCTTTTTCGGAGGCCTGGGCGTGGACGGCTTGCGGCGCGGCGATGGTGGCTCCGCCGGCTGCGACCATCCCTTTAAGAAACCGGCGACGATGGAGCGCGGCGTTTTCCGGCTCGGCCATAGGCATCCTCCGCTTTTTTCACGGGGCCTTTTACGCTTCGGCCCGCTGTTTTCTATTTTCGATCATTCGAAGACTACCGCATCGAAAACCCCGAGGCGAGATGATCGCTCGCCAAAGGAGTGCGATCATTGGACGTTCACGGTCAAATGATGAGGATTGCGGTCGATAGACCGCGAAGGCTTACTTGATCGCCGAGAAGCGGCTCTCGAACGAATTCGCCGAGACGATCGGTTGCGCGCCGGCCACCAGATTATCCCTATTATCCTTGGGTGGTGCGATGGGGGCTTGTGCCTCGGCCGAATTGTCGGCCGATCTTGCGGCAGGTTTGACCGAAGCTTGTTTGGTCTCGGGCTTTGAAGGCTTCGGAATCGGCGCCTCCGGGCGCGGCGGTTTGGCGTCGGCGACTTTCGGCTTGGCGACCGAGGCCGGCGCGGCTGTGGCCGCCGTCGCGTCAGCCGACGCGTTGCCGAGGCCCATTTTGTGCGCGAGGCTGGAAAAAAAGCTCTCGGAGGAACTGCTGCTTGATGATGATGGACCTTGCGAGGACGTTGATACCGAAGCCACGCGTGTCGATGAGGACGGCGAAGACGATGTGGATGGGGAGGCTGGAGCAAGCGAAGCCGTCAATGGCTCATCCGGCGAGGTCACCGGGCCGCGCGGCGGGTTGACGGTGGTGGGAATCGTGCCGGGCGCCTTGTCGAGGGTCAACAGCGCCAAGCCGGAGCCGCCTTCCGAAAGGCCGGTGCTGCCGCCGGGCAGCTTGGCGGCGAATATTTTGTGCATGCCGCCGTCGATGCCGGTATTGGCTTGGGCGACCGGCGTTCCCCGCGCCACCAGTTTGTCGAACTCGGCCTTGTCGGCCTCCTGCTTTTCGCGCACCGCATCGGCGACTTCATCGGGGATCACATAGGCGGGACATTTTGCGGAAGCCTCGAACACCGGCTCGCGCTTGGCATCCGGCGCCTTCACGGCATCGAAGACGTATTTCTTTTCGCAGAAATCGACCTTCGGCTCCTGCCGCGTCACCTCGAAATGGTCGTTGCCTTCCTTGATCATTTTCCAGAACGCCATATGCGGACTATTGCGATGCCGCGCCATGTTCAGCGCCGTCATCCGGAACGGATAGGCCTGGAATTGGAACGATTTTTGACCGCCAAAGAAGGATTCGCGCCCGAGTGCGTAGATCTCCGCGATTTGCTCGTCGGTCATCGCGTAACAGCCGCGCGAGGAGCAGTCGCCATGCACCATCAGCTCCGAGCCGGTGCGCCCGAGCGATTTGTCAAAGGCGTTGGGATAGCCGGTGTTGAAGGAGAGGTAATAAGCCGATTGCGGGTTCATTTGCGCCGGCGTGATCGCATAGAAGCCTTCCGGAGCCTGGCGGTCGCCTTCGCGGATCTTCGGCCCGAGGTCTCCCGACCAGCGGCAAATCGGGTAGGTCTTGAGCAGCGCGAAACGGCCGGAGCGATCCTGTTTCCAGACTTCGAGCTCGGCCTCTTGCTTGAACAGGCGGACCAGGATCGGCGATTGCAGATCCATGTCCTTCGCCTCCATCTGGGCGACGAGCTTGGCGGGAACGGGCTGATTGGCTTTGGTGTTCGTGGCGAGCGAAATGTCGTCGCTGTTGCAGCCGGCCAAAAGCGTACCCGCCGCCAGCGCAGCCGAAATCATGAGCGCGCGATCAATCAATGCAAAGCTCCACACCCACCGGGCAATTCTCGCACCCCAAAACCGCGACGACGCCCTGAAGCCATTGAATAAAATATTATCCTTAAAGCCCCCTTGGTCGCAAGCCGAGCTTGGCGCAACCACCAACCCGCCCCCGACATGGTGAATAGAGCTTAAAACGCGCACTGAAGGCCTAATTGGGGCCAAAAGGGCAGGAATCTGGAAATAATGGGGCTGTGGAACCGCCAGACCCGATCAGAACGATTTCCGCCCGATATCGAGGAATTTCTGCCGCCTTTGCCTGCGGATCGCGTCGGCGTCGAGGTCGCGCAATTCCTTTAGCGCATGAGCGATTGCTTCCCCGGTAGTGGTAATCATCGCCGCGGGATCGCGATGGGCGCCCCCGACCGGCTCCTTCAGAATCTGATCGATCACGCCAAACCGCAGCATGTCCTGCGCGGTGATTTTCATGTTGGTGGCGGCCTCCTGGGCCTTGGTGCCGTCGCGCCACAGGATCGAGGAGGCGGCCTCCGGAGAAATCACGCTATAGATCGCATGTTCGAACATCAGCACGCGATTGGCCGTGGTGATCGCAATCGCGCCGCCCGACATGCCTTCTCCGGTGATGATCGCGATGTTGGGGACGCCAAGCGACAGGCAGGCGTCGGTCGAGCGCGCGATGGCTTCAGCCTGGCCGCGTTCCTCGGCGCCGATACCGGGATAGGCGCCGGCGGAATCGACGATCGACAACACGGGAATGCCGAATCGGTCCGCCATCTCCATCAGCCGTACCGCCTTGCGGTAACCCTCGGGGCGCGCCATGCCGAAATTGTGCTTGATGCGGGATTCGGTGCTGGCGCCCTTCTCCTGGCCGATCACGCAAATACTCTCGCCACGGAAGCGGCCGAACCCGCCGAGCAAGGCCTCGTCTTCGCCGAACTTGCGGTCGCCTGCGAGCGGCGTGAATTCCGTGATCAGGGCGCCGATGAAATCGGTGAAATGCGGCCGTTGCGGATGACGCGCCACGAGCGTTTTCTGCCATGGCGTCAGATTGGCATAGAGGTCGCCCAAGGCCTGCGCCGCCTTGTCCTCGATCCGCGCGATCTCTTCGCCGATGTTGCTGCCGGAAGCCGCCAGCACCCGCAACTCGTCGATCTTGGAATCGAGTTCGGCGACGGGCTTTTCGAAGTCGAGATAGCTGCGCATGTGATCCGGCATAAAATCAATATAGGGAAAGAGCCGCCTCAAGGCGAAGCGGCCCTCGGTCACGCCAAGAAAGCACGCCTCTTCAATTGTTTAGCGCGCCTTCGACACCAAGCCCGGCGTCTTTGGCGAATCTTGCGCCTTGAAGAATCGGCGGGAGATGGCTCTTTCGGGGGAGAAGGCGCCGAAGTCAAGAAGGCCGGCCACCCATCCGGAAAACGAATGGCTACTTCTCGGCCAGCGGATGCAGATCGCGCACCAGGCTCTTCAGCCGTTCCTCGACCACATGGGTATAGATCTGGGTTGTCGAGATGTCAGTATGGCCGAGCAGGGTCTGCACGATGCGCAAATCCGCGCCATTATGCAGAAGGTGACTGGCAAACGCATGACGCAGCACATGCGGCGAGACCAGCCGTGGGGCAATGCCGGTAGTGGCTGCCAGCTCTTTAAGCTCGCGCGCGAAATGTTGCCGCGTCAAATGGCCGCTTTCCCCAAAGGAGGGAAACAGCCATTTCGAGCCGCCGGCATTTTTCTTTTTCGAAGCTGTGAGCACCTCTATCGCCGTGAGGTAATCGGCCATCGCGCGCCGTGAAGCGTCGTTCAGCGGCACCAGCCGCTCTTTGTTGCCTTTGCCGCGCACGACGATCATGCGGGCATCGCCGCGGGCGGCAGAAAGCGGCAACGCGACGAGCTCGGAGACGCGCAAGCCCGTGGCGTAGAGGACCTCAAGCAGGCAATGCAGCCGCCTTGCGCGAAGCGCTTCTTGCGGTAGAGCCTCCGCCTCCTCGGCAAGGGCTTTGGCGCGCGCCAAGAGCCGATCGACCTCCGCGATCGACAATACCTTCGGCAGACCGCGACCCCGCTTGGGTCCGGACAAAATCGCCGCCGGATCGTCGGTGCGAATCCGCTCGTTGAGCAGAAAGCGAAACAAGTGCCGCATCGCCGACAGCCGTCGCGCCGCGCTCGATGATTTGAATCCGCGGCTGTCGAGATCGGTGAGATAATCACGCAAGGATTGCGTCTCGGCGGAAACGAAGCTTTGGCCGCAGGCGGCGAGAAAGGTTGAAAAATCGGTAAGGTCGCGCCGATAGGCATCGAGCGTGTTGTCGCCGGCGCCCTGTTCGGCGGCGAGCATGTCGAGGAACAGATCGGTCAGTTGGGCATCGGAGGGGCGGTTACGCATCGGCCGACTTTAGCCCGCAAATCCTTGATGAACCTTCTCGCTCTTTTGCCTCAGCTATTTCTTGAGGAACTTATCCGCCGGAACGGTAATCGTCATTTCCCGCGGCTTCGGGTTGACGAAATTCGCCAGCGCAAAAATCGCCCCGTAGACGGCCCCGGCGATCACGGCGACCACGGTCAGGAAGCGGAACAGGCTCGGCATGCCAAGGCCTCAGGCGGAGAATTAACCATCGAATTGATCGGGAATAGCTGATCCAACTACCACCATGTTCGTCATTTCGTTGCAAGCATTAGCAGCGGGGGTAGTATGGTGATGGAGAAGCTGCTTTGTGCGGCGATCGAGTGGTGAAATGTCTGAAGCAGTCTCATCGGCCGTTCCCGGCGCGACACAGGAGGCCGAGATCTCATCGGCGCTGGGCGCGCGTTCGATCGTGCTGGTGGGAATGATGGGGGCCGGCAAATCCACGATCGGGCGCCGGTTGTCGGCCCGGCTCGGGCTGCCATTTCTCGATGCCGATGCCGAAATCGAACTGGCCCATGCGGGCATGACGATCCCGGAAATTTTCGCAACCCATGGCGAGCCATATTTCAGAGATGGCGAGGCGAAAGTGATCGCGCGGCTTCTTGATGGCGCCCCGGTGGTGCTTGCCACCGGTGGCGGGGCATTCCTGCGTCAGGAAACCCGCGATCGTATTTGCGAAAGGGCGGTCTCGATTTGGCTCAAAGCGGACGCCGAAATCGTCATGCGGCGGGTGAAGCGGCGGTCCGATCGCCCGTTGCTTCAGACCGCCGATCCCGAAGTCACCGTCGAACGGCTGATCAGGGAGCGCGAACCGGTGTATCGGTTGGCGGATTTGATGGTCTGGTCGCGCGACGTGCCGCACGAGAAAATCGTCGATGAATGTATCGAAGCGTTGCACGGCTGGCTGGGTGGCGGCGCACGACACGAAAATTCGCGATAGAATGGACGTTACGTTATGACCGCGCCTGTGAAACACACCGATTCGATCAATGTCGATGTCGCGCTCGGCGATCGCGCCTATGACATCGTGATCGGGCGTGGCGTATTGCAATCGCTGGGCCAGCGTGTCGCCGCATTGAGGCCGGGGGCGCGCGCGGCTGTTGTCACCGACCGCAATGTCGCCAAGCATTGGCTTGCAAAGACCGAAGCCTCGCTGGCGGAAGCCGGCATCGCCGCCTCTCATGTCGTTGTCGAGGAAGGCGAGGGGTCCAAAAGCTATCGCGGTCTCGAACAGGTCAGCGAGGCCTTGATATCGGCGAAAATCGAGCGCGCCGATCTGGTGGTGGCGCTCGGCGGCGGCGTGGTCGGCGATCTCGCGGGCTTTGCGGCCGCGATCCTGCGCCGCGGGGTCGATTTCGTGCAAGTGCCGACCTCGCTGCTGGCGCAAGTCGATTCTTCCGTCGGCGGCAAAACAGGCATCAATTCGCCGCAGGGCAAAAATCTAATCGGGGCGTTTCACCAGCCCTTGCTCGTGGTCGCCGATACCGCCGTGCTCGACACTTTGTCGCCACGGCAATTCCGCGCCGGCTATGCGGAGGTCGCCAAATATGGCGTGCTCGGCGATGAAGCCTTTTTCGCCTGGCTGGAAAAAAATCACGCCGATATTTTTTCGGGCGGAACCGCGCGCGAGCACGCGATCGCAATTTCCTGCCGCGCCAAAGCCGCGATCGTGGCGCGTGATGAACGGGAGAGCGGTGAACGCGCGTTGCTCAATCTCGGGCACACTTTCGGCCATGCGCTTGAAGCCGCGACCGGCTTCTCGGACCGGCTGTTTCACGGCGAAGGGGTTGCGGTCGGCATGGTGCTGGCGGCGGAATTGTCGGCGCGACTTGGCATGATTCACGAAACGGATGCCGCGCGGGTCAAACATCATCTGGCCGATGTCGGCTTGCCGACCGCCTTGCAGGAGATCGCCGGCTTTACCCAGGAGGGCCTGGCCGATGCGGATGCCTTGATGGCGCTGATGGCGCAGGACAAGAAGGTCAAGCGCGGCCGGCTCACCTTCATTTTGCTGGAGGCGATCGGCCGCGCCGTGATCGCTTCCGATGTCGAGCCGTCGCTGGTTCGCGATTTTCTGCAGATCAAACTCGGCAAAGTGGCCTGACCGCCGCCGCGCCAAACGACCGGTGAAGCGACAACGCGCATGGATTGGATCACATTTTCCGTCGTCATCGTCTGTCTTTTGATTTCGGCGTTTTTCGCGGCAAGCGAAACCGCGCTCACCGGCGCCTCGCGCGGCAGCATGCTGCGGTTGTCAAAACAGGGCAATCAGGACGCCGGTATTGTCTCCACCCTGTCGGAAATGCGTGAGCGATTGATCGGTGCGCTGCTGCTTGGCAACAATATCGCCAATATCGGGGCCTCGGCGCTCGCGACAGGCATCCTGACGGCGTGGTTCGGCGAAGTCGGCGTGCTCTATTCCACCGCCGTGATGACGGTCTTGGTCGTGATCTTCGCCGAAGTGCTGCCGAAGACGATCGCCATCAACGCGCCGGACCGGGTGGCGCTCGCGGTCGCCCGGCCGCTGAAAATCACGGTATTCCTGCTCGGGCCGCTGGTCACGATCGTCGAAACCATTGTGCGGCTGTTGCTGAGGTTCATCGGCCTCAAGGCCGATCATAATCAGCCGATCCTGTCGCCGTTCGAGCGGCTGCGCGGCGCTGTCGATCTGCTTCATCATGAAGGCAAGGTCGAAAAGCAGGACCGCGACATGCTCGGCGGGCTTTTGGATCTGCGCGAGCTTGAGGTCTCCGACGTGATGGTTCATCGCACCGAAATGGTGATGATCAATGCCGACCTGCCGCCGGAAGAGCTGGTGCGGGAGGTGCTCGCGACCGAATATACAAGGATACCGCTGTGGCGCGACAAGCCGGAAAATATCGTCGGCGTATTGCACGCGAAAGATTTGCTGCGGGCCATCCGGGCGGCCGAGGGGGACACGTCGAAAATCGACGTCTCGACCATCATGCTGCCGCCTTGGTTCGTGCCGGAGATGCGCCCCGTCTCCGAACAGCTCAAGGCCTTCCGCCGCCGCAAGACTCATTTCGCGCTTGTGGTCGACGAATATGGCGAGGTCGAGGGCCTGGTGACGCTGGAGGATATTTTAGAAGAAATCGTCGGCGATATTTCCGACGAGCATGATGTGGTGGTGGCCGGTGTTCGCGCTCAACCCGATGGTTCGGTGGTGGTCGATGGTTCGGTCCCGATCCGCGACCTCAACCGCGCCATGGATTGGCACCTTCCGGACGAAGAAGCCACCACCGTTGCAGGCCTCGTGATTCATGAAGCGCGCTCGATCCCTGATCGCGGCCAGAGCTTCACCTTTCACGGTTTCCGTTTCCGCGTGTTGCGCCGCGAACGCAACCGCATCACGGCGCTGCGGATCGTGGCCGTGCCGCGGGAGACTGAGGCTCCAGAGAAAAAGCCGCGACGGGCCGGGAAGGCGTTTTAGTCCGAGCGCATGTAGCTTATCGCTTCGGAGAGGAGCTGCTCGATGGACCAGCGCCTCGACCGAATTGACCGCATCGACAATGACGCAATGGCCTAACCGCAGGTGCTCGTCGACCAATGTCGCCACAACGTCATAGGCCGCGATTCCGGTTTGATCTTTCGCAAGCCCACCACGCCACATCGCGGCCTCGATAGGATCGACCGAAAAAACCGGCATCGACAAGGTCCGGGAGATGCTCTCCGCCAGCGTGCTTTTCCCGGAGCAGGGGAGGCCGGCAAAAATTATCAAGTTTTGCGCGGTCATTGGCCCAACGATTTTTGAAGGGCGGGCTTATCCGGTGCCACCGGCTTCTCCCGGCGTCAGCGCCTTGATGGCGAGCGCGTGCACGCCACCTGCAAGTTCCCTCGCCAAGGTCGAATTAATCATTCGGTGACGGTCGATCCGGCTCTTTCCTTCGAAGGCGGCAGATACGATATAGACCCTGAAATGCGTCTCGCCGCCCACCCGGTGGCCAGCATGGCCTTCATGAAGGTGTGATTCGTCGGATACGTCGAGGCTTTCCGGGGAGAAAGCTTCGTGCAACTTGTTTGTGATAGTGGCTTTGGTGTTCATCGCGGCGGCAATACGTCCGCCGCCCTCTATCGTCAATGGCATATTGAGATTTAAAGGCATCTTGAAATTTAAAGGGTTTCGCAATGTCAAGACTTGAAGCTTCGGAGGTTGCGTAGTCAAAGACAGCATGCCGATCGATTCATCCAAATTCTTCGATTCCATTCGCATCAAGCCCACCAAGGTGAGCGCGAAGCGCCAAGTGCAGGCGGGCGGCGAAGCCGTGGCTTGCGAATGGGCGGGTTGCCCGAACAAGGGCGCGCATCGCGCGCCGAAGGGCCGTGAGAATTCGCGCGAATATTGGCATTTCTGCCTCGACCATGTCCGCGAATATAACCAGTCCTATAATTTCTTTCAGGGCATGAATCCGGACGATGTCGCGCGCTACCAGAAGGATGCGCTGACCGGTCATCGTCCGACCTGGAAGATGGGCGCCAATAGCGGGGCTAAAAAGGATGACGGCGATTTGGCCGCCGCCTCCGATCCGTTTCATATGTTCAGCGAACTCAACGGCCGCGGCCGTTGGCGGCCCGGACCCGACGCGCAGCAGCAGGCCAAGCCAGAGGCACGCAAGGTCATGAATGCGGAGCGCAAAGCATTGCAGGTGATGGGGCTCGGCGCCGGGGCCACGCTCGATGACGTCAAGGCCAAGTACAAGGCGCTGGTGAAGCAGCATCACCCCGATGCTAATGGCGGTGACCGCTCCACCGAGGATCGCCTCATCGAGATCATTAAAGCGTATAATTACCTGAAGACGGTTGTCCGCGCTTAAGCCTTTTTCGCCTTTGACCCAACGAATTTTCCGGAATCGGAAAACGATCAAAAATCCTTGCCGGCCGGTTTGGTCGCGATTCGCTGTCGGCGGCGGGCGGCCCAGCTCCATATTCCGACGATCAACGCGCCCGCCACGACCGCTAATATCCAATAATGCTTGGCGATCCCCGCGTGAGGCGTAAAGCCGCCATATCGATGAAGCGCGGAAACCGCGAGCACGCCCGGCAGCACATGGCTGGGCGCCCATAATAGTATCGCCGGAATATTGACGGCATAAAACATCGGCGGCGACATGCCGAGCGCGCCGGCCGTAACCGGAACAAAGGCTCGGATCGGCGGAACGAAGCGCGCGAAGAACACCGCAAGCGGCCCCCAGCGATGGAAAAAGGCCTCGCTCTGGGCGATCAGGCGCGGATAATTCGATAATGGCCAAGTGCTGAGGATTTCGCGTTGTTGGCGATGGCCGAGCCAGAAAGCGGATCCATCGCCAAACAGGGCGCCGGCCAGCGCGGCCGTCAACACCCATTCCAGCCGCAATTCCCCACCGGGCACCAGCGCACTGAGCGCGAAGATGACGGTCGAACCTGGAATCACCGAGCCGATGACAGGGACGGCCTCCAAAAGCGCCGCCAGGAACAGCGTCAGATAGGCAAGCCCGGTATGGCTGGAAACAAACGCGATCAAGGGATCGATCAAAGAGGTCACGAGAATCCTGTATTTAAAGCGTGATTTGGATTCGAAGAGCCGCAAACCCGGTGCGCAGGCCTATCACAACTCGCGGTCACGTTGGAAAGTGCCGGAACCGGCCTGTCGAACCCTGCCGATCCTTATTTGGCGAAAACTTGGCGTAATTCGCAGAGCAGCCTTTCAAAAACCGCGCCCATTGTCTATCTTAATGAAAAATCAGCGAAACTTTGATTTCGCCGCGGGCTTCTGCCAAGCGCGGCGCTCTGATAGGTTTCGTGCCGTTCCCATTTGCAGCCAACAGCCAAATCTGGTTTCGGGAGCGCCCCGCGACCTCGGAGGATTGATGACGACCGCCGCCATGACCAAAGTTCAGGAGCCCGTCGGTTTGCCCGACATGAAGGTGTCGGTACGGCAGGTATTCGGCATCGACAGCGACCTCGAAGTGCCGGCCTATTCCGAAGTCGATCCGCATGTGCCGGATGTTGACTCCGATTATCGCTTCGACCGCGCCACGACGCTCGCCATCCTCGCCGGCTTCGCCAAGAACCGCCGGGTGATGGTCACCGGCTATCACGGCACCGGCAAATCGACCCATATCGAGCAGGTCGCGGCGCGGCTGAATTGGCCTTGCGTGCGCGTCAATCTCGACAGCCACATCAGTCGCATCGATCTCGTCGGCAAGGATTCCATCGTCGTCAAGGACGGCAAACAGGTGACCGAATTCAAGGACGGCATCTTGCCCTGGGCGCTTCAGCACAACATCGCGCTGGTGTTCGACGAATATGACGCCGGCCGCCCCGATGTGATGTTTGTGATTCAGCGCGTGCTGGAAGTCTCCGGCCGCCTGACGCTGCTCGACCAGAACAAGGTGATCAAGCCGCATCCGGCGTTCCGCCTGTTTTCGACTGCGAACACCGTTGGTCTCGGCGATACCTCGGGTCTCTATCATGGCACGCAACAGATCAATCAGGGGCAGATGGACCGCTGGTCGATCGTCACCACGCTGAATTACCTCGCCCATGATGAGGAGGTCGAGATCGTGTTGGCGAAAGCCCATCATTACCGCACCTCCGAAGGCCGCGACATCGTCAATAAAATGGTGCGGCTCGCCGATCTCACCCGGAACGCCTTTGCCAATGGCGATTTGTCGACGGTGATGAGCCCGCGCACCGTGATCACCTGGGCGGAGAACGCGGAGATTTTCGGCGATATCGGTTTTGCCTTCCGCGTCACCTTCCTCAATAAATGCGATGAGCTGGAGCGCTCGCTGGTCGCCGAGTTCTATCAGCGCTGCTTCAACGCGGAGCTGGCGGAATCGGCGGTCAATGTGGCGCTGAGCTGATTGTTGTTTTCCCTCCTCTTGCGGGAGAGGGGAAAAAGAGGCTCCTGGTAAGGATAGATGACCACGTCGAACACGAAATTCCGCACCGGCTCGAAGGAGGCGCCGACCGAACCGTTCAAGCGCGCGGTGACGGCTTGTTTGCGCGCGATCGCGAGAACGCCGGAGCTTGAAGTGTCGTTCGCCGCCGAGCGGCCGGGTCTGTCGCCAGGCAAGGCGCGGCTGCCGGAACCGGCGCGCAAGATGACCAAGCGCGACGCGGCCATCGTGCGCGGCCACGCCGATTCGATCGCGCTGAAGCTCGCCTGCCATGACCCGAAAGTGCATCGCAAGCGGATGCCCGGCAATCCGCAGGCCCGCGGCGTGTTCGAGGCGATCGAGCAGGCCCGCGTCGAGGCGATTGGCTCGCGCCGCATGGCCGGCGTTGCGAAGAATCTCACCGCGATGCTCGACGATCATTTCCATCGCGGCAAGTTCGACGAGATCACCGATCGCGCCGATGCGCCCTTGTCCGACGCGCTCGCCATGCTGGTGCGCGAGCGGCTGACCGGGCTGGCACCGCCGGCGGCGGCGCGCAAGATGGTCGATCTTTGGCGTCCCATCCTGGAAGACAAGATCGGCGCCCGGCTCGACCGGCTCGATCGGATCGCCGAGGACCAGGCCAGATTCGGCGATGCGGTGCATGATCTCTTGTCCGCGCTTGAGCTTGGCGACGACCACAACGCCGAGGCCGATGAGGACGAGAACCAGGACGACAGCCGCGACGGTGAGAACGATCAGTCCGGCGCGGAAGGTTCGCCCGAATCCGATGCCGCGCAGGAGATGAGCGCCGATCAGGCGGAGGCCACGACCGACGAAATGTCGGACAGCGCGATGGAGAGCGCGCAGGCCTCGACCTCCGACACCTTCGACGATGGCGAACTCGGCGACGATGAGACGCCGGGGGAGGCGACGCGGCCGAATTCGCGTGGGCAGAATGAGCCGCGCGGCCCCGAATACCACGCCTTTGCGCCGAAATTCGATGAGGTGATCGCCGCGGAAGATCTTTGCGACCATGACGAACTGGAACGCCTGCGCAGCTATCTCGACAAGCAATTGGCGCATCTGCAAGGCATCGTCGCGCGGCTTGCCAATCGCCTGCAACGTCGCTTGATGGCCCAGCAGAATCGCGCCTGGGAGTTCGATCTCGAGGAAGGCATTCTCGATCCCGCCCGCCTGTCGCGGGTCGTGACCGATCCCTACCATCCGCTTTCGTTCATGCACGAAAAGGAAGCGACCTTCCGCGACACGGTGGTGACATTGCTGCTCGACAATTCCGGCTCGATGCGCGGCCGTCCCATTACGGTCGCCGCGACCTGCGCCGATATTCTGGCGCGCACCTTGGAGCGTTGCGGCGTCAAGGTCGAAATTCTCGGTTTCACTACCCGCGCCTGGAAGGGCGGGCAATCGCGCGAGGCGTGGCTTGCCGCCGGCAAGCCGGCCAATCCCGGCCGCCTCAACGATCTCCGGCACATCATCTATAAGTCCGCCGACGCGCCATGGCGGCGGGCGCGCAAGAATCTCGGCTTAATGATGCGCGAAGGCCTGTTGAAGGAAAATATCGACGGCGAGGCGCTGGACTGGGCGCATAAGCGCCTGCTCGGCCGTTCCGAACAGCGCAAGATTCTAATGATGATTTCCGACGGCGCGCCGGTCGATGATTCCACGCTGTCGGTCAACCCCGGCAATTATCTGGAGCGGCATTTGCGCCACATCATCGAGGAAATCGAGACCCGTTCGCCGGTCGAATTGATCGCGATCGGCATCGGCCATGATGTGACGCGTTACTATCGGCGCGCGGTCACCATCGTGGACGCGGAGGAGCTTGGCGGCGCGATCACCGAGAAACTTGCCGAATTGTTCAGCGAGACCCATGGGGCCGCGCCGGTTGCGGCCGGCCCGCGCCGCCGGCTGCACTCTTAGAATCTTTCGTGATGATCCTGCCCGCGCGCGGAAAGCCAATCTTTTGCGATTTCCGTCGCCGCCTTACTGGGATCGCAGGTCTGGCGATCGATGGCCCCCAAGCTGACCGGAGCAGTGGATGTTGAGTGTGACGCGTTGGGCCGGGGTGATGGGAATATGGCTTGTGGTCTCCGCGGCGCAGGCGGAAAATTACCCGTCGCGTCTGATCAAGGCGATTATCCCATTTGGCGCCGGAAGTGCCGCCGACGTCGTGCCGCGCGTGGTGTTCGATCGCCTCGCGGCCGAACTCGGTCAGGCGATTGTGGTGGAAAATCGCCCCGGCGCCGGCGGCACCATCGGCACGGCGGCGGTGGTGAAGGCGGACCCGGACGGCTACAGCATCCTGTCTCAATCCTCGGCGCTTGCGATTTCGCCCGCGATCTACCCCAACCTTCCCTTTGACATCACCAAGGATCTGTCGTCCGCGCTGATGATCGGCGTCAGTGCCAATGTGATGATCGTGCCGGTCTCGCGGCCGTGGAAAACCGTGCAGGATTTCATCGTGGACGCCAAGGCAAGGCCGGGATCGGTTGCGTTCGGTTCGGTCGGCGTCGGCAGCGCGACGCATATCAGCGCCGAGAAATTCCGGCTTGCGGCCGGTATCGAAACCACCCACGTACCTTATCGGGGTGGCGCGGAAGTCATCGCCGATATTCTCGGGGGCCGGATCGATTTTTATTTCTGTCCGCTTGCAACCGCCTTGCCTTTGATCAAGGAGGGCCGGGTTCGGGCGCTGGTGGTTTCGACGCAAAAGCGCGCCGCCGATCTGCCCGATCTGCCGACGCCAGGCGAGGTGGGTTTGAAGAATGCGGAAAGCGCGTTTTGGCTCGGCGTGTTCATGCCGGCGAAGACGCCGCGCGACATTGTCGAGAAATTCCACGCCGCCGGAACCGCGCTTCTGACTGATCCTTCGATGCAGGAAAGCCTGATGCGATTGGGTATCGAACCGTTTCCGATGGCGCCCGCCGAGATGGACGCCTATGTCGCGCGCGAAATCGCGGAAAATCTCAACGTGATCAAAGCCGCCGGAATCGTACAATAGATCGTCTTTGCGAGGGGTGAAGCGACGAAGCAATCCATCCATCCTTTTACGCGGCTCCATGGATTGCTTCGCTTTGCTCGCAATGACGGATACAATCCTAATTTCTATCCTCATAACCGGACATCCCGATGAGCGCTTTGTTTTCTCCGATCTCCTTGCGCGAGCTTGCTTTGCCCAATCGCATCATGGTGGCGCCGATGTGCCAATATTCGGCGCAAAACGGCGAGGCCAATGATTGGCATTTCACCCATATCAATACGCTTGCGCTGTCGGGCGCTGCGATGTTCTGCATCGAAGCCACCCATGTCGAAGCTATCGGCCGCATCACGCCGGGATGCCTCGGCCTGTGGAACGACGCCACCGAAGCCGCGCTGCGTCCGATCCTCACCTCGGTTCGCAAGCATTCGAAAATCGCTGTCGCGATGCAGCTCGCCCATGCGGGCCGTAAGGGGTCGAGCTTTAGGCCGTGGGAGGGTGGCCAGCAGATTCCGCTGGCCGATGGCGGCTGGCAGACGGAAGGGCCTTCGGAGCTGCCGCATAAGGAAGGCGAATCGCCATCCCGCGCGCTCGATGCGGCGGGCCTCAAGCGGGTGCGCGACGCTTTTGTTGAAGCGACGCGGCGCGCGGCGCGTCTGGGTATCGATGCGATCGAGCTGCACAGCGCGCACGGCTATTTATTGCATCAATTCCTGTCGCCGATTTCCAACCGCCGCACGGATGAATATGGCGGCACG
>DATGJS010000123.1:0-2781 GCA_035295025.1 Bradyrhizobium sp. | reverse complement strand
GCGCCTCAATTCGGGCGAGCAGCGCCTCGTTCACGGCCGCTGCAAGGCGACTGTCGGGGCGGTGTCGAACCCCGACCACATGAACATCTCGATCGGCAAGGCCGGCCGCAAGCGCTGGCTCGGGCGAAGGCCGCACAACCGCGGCGTCGCGATGAACCCGATCGATCACCCGCATGGCGGCGGCGAAGGCCGCACCTCGGGCGGCCGCCACCCGGTGACGCCATGGGGCAAGCCGACCAAGGGCAAGAAGACCCGTTCGAACAAATCGACCAACCGATTCATTCTCATTAGCCGCCACAAGCGGAAGAAGTAAGGAACACCGGACATGGTCCGTTCAGTCTGGAAAGGCCCGTTTGTTGAGGGATCGCTGCTCAAGAAGGCGGATGCCGCGCGTGCATCCGGCCGTCATGACGTGATCAAGATCTGGAGCCGCCGCTCGACCATCCTGCCGCAATTCGTCGGCTTGGTGTTCGGCGTCTACAACGGTCATAAACACGTGCCGGTCTCGGTGAATGAAGAAATGGTGGGTCACAAGTTCGGCGAGTTCTCGCCGACGCGGACCTTCCACGGCCATTCGGGCGACAAGAAAGCCAAGAAGGCTTGAGGATTAAGCGATGAGCAAACCAAAGCGCGAACGGAGTCTCGCCGATAACGAGGCCAAGGCGGTCGCCCGAATGCTGCGGGTGAGCCCGCAGAAGCTCAACCTTGTCGCGCAATTGATCCGCGGCAGGAAGGCTTCGGCGGCGCTCGCCGATCTGCAATTCTCGCGCAAGCGGATCGCGGTTGACGTCAAGAAGTGTCTGGAATCGGCGATCGCGAATGCCGAGAACAATCACGATCTCGATGTCGACGATCTGGTCGTTGCGGAAGCACATGTCGGCAACGGCATCGTGATGAAGCGTTTTGCCCCGCGCGGCCGTGGCCGTTCGGGTCGGGTTTTCAAACCGTTCTCGCAACTGACGATCGTCGTTCGTCAGGTCGAGGCGAGCGCTTAAAACGAGGCGCGGGAGAATAAGATGGGTCAGAAGATCAATCCAATCGGGCTTCGCCTCGGCATCAACCGTACCTGGGATTCCCGGTGGTTCGCCGGCAAGAACGAGTATGGCAAGCTGTTGCATGAGGATGTGAAGATCCGCGAGATCCTGCACAAGGAGCTCAAGCAGGCGGCTGTCGCCAGGATCGTGATCGAGCGGCCGCACAAGAAGTGCCGCGTGACGATCCATTCGGCGCGCCCGGGTGTTGTAATCGGCAAGAAGGGCGCCGATATCGACAAACTGCGCAAGCGCGTCGCCGACATTACGGCGTCCGACGTCGTCATCAATATCGTCGAAATCCGCAAGCCCGAGCTTGATGCGACCCTGGTCGCCGAATCGATTGCCCAGCAGCTCGAACGCCGCGTCGCGTTCCGCCGCGCGATGAAGCGCGCCGTGCAATCGGCGATGCGGTTGGGTGCCGAAGGCATCCGCATCAACTGTTCGGGCCGTCTTGGCGGCGCCGAAATCGCGCGCATGGAATGGTATCGCGAAGGCCGCGTGCCGTTGCATACGCTTCGCGCCGATATCGACTATGGCGTTGCGACCGCGTTCACGACGTTCGGTACCTGCGGCGTCAAGGTTTGGATATTCAAGGGCGAGATTCTCGAACACGATCCGATGGCACAAGACAAGCGAATGGCGGAAGGCGATAGCGGCCGGCCTCGCCGTGACGCCGCCGCGGCCTGAAGCGAGACAGACAAGGTTTGAGGGCTTAAAGCCATGATGCAACCCAAGAAGACAAAGTTCCGGAAGGCGCATAAGGGCCGTATCCACGGCACCGCGACTTCAGGCGCGACATTGTCGTTCGGCCAATTTGGTCTGAAGGCGATGGCGCCCGAGCGCGTCACGGCGCGTCAGATCGAGGCCGCGCGCCGCGCGCTGACCCGCCACATGAAGCGCGCGGGCCGCGTCTGGATTCGCGTCTTCCCGGATGTGCCGGTGTCGAAGAAGCCGGCGGAAGTCCGCATGGGCTCCGGCAAGGGCACGCCTGAATTGTGGGTGGCGCGGGTGAAGCCGGGCCGGGTGCTGTTTGAAATCGACGGTGTCACGGTGCAGACCGCGAAGGAAGCGCTCTCGCTTGCCGCCGCCAAATTACCGATCAAGACGCGCTTTGTGGCGCGTATCGCGGAGTAGGAAATACGGCCATGGCCCAGATGAAAATCGCCGATATCCGCGCGATGAGTCCCGATCAGATGGACGATGCCGTCCTCAATCTGAAGAAGGAGCGCTTCAATTTGCGTTTCCAGCGCGCCACCGGGCAGTTGGAAAATACCTCGCGGCTGCGTGAAGCCCGCCGCGACATCGCCCGCATCAAGACGGTAGCCGCGCAAGCTCGCGCGAAGAAGAAGTAGGGGACAGACCAATGCCGAAACGGACACTTCAAGGCGTGGTCGTCAGCGACAAGCAGGCCAAGACCGTGGTGGTGCGCGTCGATCGCCGCTTCACCCATCCGATTTACAAGAAGACGATCCGCCGCTCGAAGAATTATCACGCGCACGACGAGAACAATCAGTTCAAGCCGGGCGACACGGTGTGGATCGAGGAAAGCAAGCCGATCTCGAAATTGAAGCGCTGGACGGTGGTCCGGGGCGAACATCAGAAAACGGCCTGAGAGTTTCGGCCCGGCGCCGCCGGGAATGACTTTCGGGGAAATTTAAGCGCGACTTTGCGCGAAGCTAGATGAGAGGACGAGGTGCATCAATGATTCAGATGCAGACCAACCTCGACGTGGCCGATAATTCAGGCG
>DATGJS010000122.1:0-11467 GCA_035295025.1 Bradyrhizobium sp. | reverse complement strand
CCCGCCGCCGCCCTTGATGTGGTTGAGCTTGGGATCGATCTCGTCGGCGCCATCGACGGTCAAATCGAGCCGGTCGATCTCGTCCAGCGTGGTCAGGCGAACGCCGCACCGGATGGCGTCCTGGCGCGTCGCTTCGGAGGTGGGCACGCCGACGACATCGAGCCCCTCGCGCACCCGCGCGCCCAACAGCTCGACAAAATGCTTCGCGGTCGAGCCCGTACCAAGGCCGAGCTTCATGCCGCTCGCTACGTATTCGAGCGCGCGCGCCGCCGCCTGCCGTTTCAGTTCATCTGGATTCACAGGGGTAAGCGATCCTTTAAACGAGCCGGCCCTTCGCGTCGGTCGGTATCATACCCGTATTATCGATCCCAATGGAGGGCCTCAATGGCACACTTTTCAAAGTTTGCCGCCCTCAACAACACCTTTTCGCGAACCTTCGGGAAAGCTCGCGAGCCTTGGGGAAAGCCTGGGGACATTGACGTTTGTGTTAGCAAATGCTAACTTTGCCAAATGGCGCATGCGACGCGGGCTTTCATCGACGCGCGGGATCCTCCCGCGAAAGGGGCAATTCTAAGCGCCTCGCTGAAGCTTTTCGTCCGCGACGGCATCACCGAGACCAGCATTCGCGACATCGCCAAAGAAGGCGGCTATACCAATCCGGCGCTGTTCCGTCATTTCGAGAGCAAGGAGGCTTTGGCCTATTATCTCTTCGAGCGCATCTTTCTGCATCTGCGTGCCTCTTTGCCGAAAATCGACGACGGGCCCTTCACCGATCAATTGCGTCGCACGCTCAAAGCCTATTTGACGCTTCTCGACGAAGACATCGAAGCCGCGCTCTATTATCAGGAAAACATCCGTCAATTTTGGCGCCTGTTGCCCGAACCGCTGCGCCGCCATTCACCCGTCAATCACATGCGTTCGCTGCTCAAATGCGGCGTCGAACAAAACGTCATCGACCGTCGTGAAGACCTGACGCTGCTTGTGGCAGCGCTACTCGGATTGATCGGGCAGTTGGGGCGCATGTGCTATTTCCGCGAATTTTCCGGCCGGCCGCAGGATCGGCTTGACGAGTTGCATCGGCTGGCATCGCGCATGCTGCTCACGGCCCGTTAAACCACCACCCATCGACCCCGAACCAAGCCATTGACCGCCAAGGGCGAAATTCAAGTTAGCGATAGCTAACAATACGGAGACATCCATGACCCAATCCAACACCTCCGCAAAACCTCCGCCCGAGCCTCGACGCCGCTTGCCGTTTTGGTTCATTGCGGCGGCGACCTTCGGCGCGCTCATTGCGGAAAACACGCTGCACTTTAAATGGAGCGTTCCCTCGATGCTGGCACGATCGAACGGCCTGCCGCTGCTCGACATGCGGTTCAACTACTCCGCCGAGGATGTCTACCAATTGTTCGATGCGATGGGCGCCTCGGGCCGCGCGGCCTATTTCGAGCTGCTGTGGAGCATCGACGTCCTGATCCCGTTACTTGCCACGTGGTTCTTGTGGACCGCATTCTCTCGCGGCACATTCCGAAAATGGCGATGGGTCGCGCTGATCGGCGGCGGCGCCGATTATCTGGAAAATATCGCAATCACCCTTTTGCTATCCCGCTATCCCGAACGGCTGGAGGGGGTGGTTCACGTGGCGGCTGCCTTCACGCTTGTGAAGCATCTCGGCTATATTCTGGTACTAGGATTTGCTGCCGTCGGATGGTGCTGGGCGGCACCAAGGCGTAATCCGTTAGGATCAATTCGAACCAAAATCATGGCGTATTACGTTCGAGCAAATATCCATCCCACATGAGCCGCGCGCAATCTCCGATGACCGCTTCTCCCACCATCGTCTTTGATCTCGACGGCACGCTGGTCGATACGGCGCCCGACCTGATCGGCGCGCTCAATTTTATTCTCGACCGCGAGGGCCTTGCGCCGGTCCCGCTCGATTCAGCCCGCAACATGATCGGCGCTGGCGCGCGAAAACTGATCGAACGCGGACTGGAATTGGAGGGCCGCGCGGTGAGCCTTCCCGAACTTTCGCGCCTGACCAACGATTTCATCGCTTATTATGCCGAGCACATCGCCGACGCCTCAAAACCTTTTGATGGCCTCGAACACGCGCTGGACGGTCTCGCCGCGCGCGGCTACCGCCTTGCGGTCTGCACCAACAAGCTCGAATGGCTGTCGAAGCGTCTGCTGGACCGCCTGAAGCTGAGCTCGCGGTTTGCGGCGATTTGCGGCGCCGATACGTTTGGAGTTTCCAAGCCCGATCCCGCTATTTTGCGGCAGACGGTCGCGCGCGCCGGCGGCACAATGGCGTCGAGCGTCATGGTGGGCGATGCCGGTCCGGACATCGGCGTGGCGCGCCGCGCCGGCATTCCCGTGATCGGCGTCGCGTTCGGCTACACCGAGGTTCCGATGGCCGAACTCAAACCGGACCGGCTGATCCAGCATATGCGGGAGCTGGGGGAAGCCATCGAATACCTCATCGGTTAGACTCGAAATATGAAATAAACTATTGATTATATTGATATATTTATGGAATAACCGTGCCCATTAACCAACAATTAACCCCACCCGTTGCGCCGCGGTGCCGAGCCTCTTATGGTCGTGGCGGGGATTGTGGCCATTGGCCGCACCGGGGTGTGATCTGAAGGGGCGCCAAGCGACTTCCTCGCGACAATCAGAGGAATACGCAGAGTCGCCTCGTAACGAACACGCTCACACACATCTTGGATTTAAGGGATCTTGGCCGATCTAGCCCTGTCGGACCATGATCTTAAAATGGCGGGTCGGTCATGCGTCGTGTCTTCGCGATTGCGGCAGCGGGAATAAGTCTGGCGGGCTGCTCGTCCTTTTCAACGCCCGATTATTTGAAGCTGGATTATTATTACAAACCGACGCCGACGCCCGTGCTGCTTCAACTGGAATCGACGCCGCCGGGCGCCGATGCGCGCACCTCGGTTGGGCCGGGTTGCAAAACGCCCTGCTCCGTCACCCTCAACGCTCCCGACGGCGGTTTCACGGTGAATTATACGATGGCGGGGCGTGAGCCGGCGGCCGTGCCGGTGCAGGTGATCCGCACCGAAGGCAGCCTTTTCTCGTCGGGAACGGCAAGGATCGAACCCAATCCCGCGATCGCGGAATTGCGGCCCCTTGCGCCGCCCCCCAAACCGCATGCGCCGATGCGGCCGAAGAAAAAGAAGCCGAAAGATGCCGCGACCGCGCCGGCCGGATCGGCGTTCCCCAACCCCGGCCCGCCGCCAGGCACCCTCACGCGCTGACCGCGCCCTCGAAGGGGATGCCGCCGGATTGTGCGGAGCGCCCAACATGCTTAGATTGGGTCGGTGTCCCATTGCCTGTGGCAAGCCGCAAAGGCATGTAGATGGCCGAAGGCATTTAGATGACCGCGACCCTATCCTTTCCGCCCGCTTCGCTGTTGCGTCCGATGACCGATCCGTTCGGCCGGACGATCAGCTATTTGCGCGTCTCGGTCACGGATCGCTGCGATCTGCGATGCTTCTATTGCATGTCCGAGGACATGACCTTTCTGCCCAAGGCCGATCTATTGACGCTGGAAGAACTTGACCGGCTGTGCTCGGCCTTCATCGCCAAGGGCGTGCGCAAGCTGCGGCTGACCGGCGGCGAACCTTTGGTTCGGCGCAACGTGATGTCGCTGGTGCGCGCGTTGTCGCGCCATCTCGCCTCCGGCGCGCTGGATGAACTCACGCTCACGACCAACGGCTCGCAATTGGCGCGCTTTGCAGGCGAGTTGAAGGATTGCGGCGTGCGCCGCATCAATGTCTCGCTCGACACGCTCGATCCGGCCAAATTCCGCGCCATCACCCGCTGGGGCGACCTCGACAAGGTGCTTTCGGGCATCGAGGCGGCGCGCGCGGCGGGGATTGCCGTCAAGATCAACGCGGTCGCGTTGAAGGGCGTCAACGAGGAAGAAATTCCATCCCTGATGGAATGGGTGCACGGCCACAACATGGGATTGACGTTGATCGAAGTCATGCCGATGGGCGACATCGGCGCGGGTCGGATCGATCAATATGTGCCGCTGTCGCTGATCCGCGCCCGCCTCGCCCAGCACTACACCCTCACCGATCTCGACGAGACGACGGGCGGGCCCGCGCGCTATGTCCGCGTCGAGGAGACCTCCGGCAAACTCGGCCTCATCACGCCGATGACGCATAATTTCTGCGAGGCGTGCAACCGCGTGCGCATCACCTGCACCGGAACCCTTCACACCTGCCTCGGGCATGAGGACGCCTCGGATCTGCGCAAACCCTTGCGTGCCTCCGCCGATGACGCTCTTTTGGCCGCGGCCATCGACCGCGCCATCGGATCGAAGCCGAAAGGCCACGACTTCATCATCGATCGCCGGCACAACCGACCGAGCGTTAACAGGCATATGAGCGTGACCGGCGGTTGAACCCGCCGCCTCACTTCGCCGCAACCGATTGATCCCTCGCCCATTTGCCGATTTTCCAATTGACGGAGCCACGGCGCGCTGAAATGGTGCTGCCGCTTTCATGGACTTCTTTGCGCTTGGCGGTCATTCTTCGCGCTCGGCACTCAAGACGGCAAGAATGCGGTTGGGGGGACGGATCGTTGCTGGATGGGCTGAAGTTTCTAAAAAGGATCGACGAAGAGGCGCGGCGCCGCTCGCAAGCCTCGCAGTCGAAAGCGATGCGTCCGTGGCTGAGGTTCAGCGCGGCGATCGACATCCTCAACGAGGAAATCGGCTATATCTGCAATTTCATGGTGCTCGCCGCCTGCATTGTGAGCGCGGCCAACGCCATGATCCGTTATGCCTTCGGCTACAGCTCGAACGGCTGGCTCGAATTGCAATGGTACATGTTTGCGATTTTGGTCATGTTCGGCGCGTCCTACACGTTCAAACGCAATGAGCATGTCCGGGTCGAAATTTTCTATTTGTTTCTTTCCGAGCGCGGCCAGCTCTGGCTCGACATGGTCGGCACGCTCTTCTTCTTAATTCCCGCATGCCTGCTGCTGGCCTATCTGTCCTGGCCGTTCTTCATGCAGGCTTATGCGGTCGGCGAAATGTCCGGCAATGCCGGCGGCCTGATCCGCTGGCCGATCAAATTCGTGATTCCGTCCGGCTTCGTTCTGCTCGCCCTGCAAGGCGTCTCGGAGGTCATCAAACGCATCGCCGCGCTGCAAGGCGAACTCACGATCGATGCGAAATATGAGAGGCCGACGCAATGATCACGCTGGAAACCATGCCGCCGCTGATGTTCGGCGGCCTCGTCGTTGCGATGCTCATCGGTTTTCCGGTCGCCTTCACACTGTCGGCCGTGGGACTTTTGTTCGGTTTTCTGGCCATCCATCTCGGCTTTTTCGATCTGAATTTTCTCCAGGCCATCCCCGGACGCGTATTCGGAAATGTGCTTTCCAACGACCTCCTGCTCGCCATTCCTTTCTTCACCTTCATGGGCTCGGTCCTCGAACGATGCGGCCTCGCCGAGGATATGCTGGACTCGATGGGGCAGTTGTTCGGACCCATCCGCGGCGGTCTCGGCTACTCCGTCATCATCGTTGGCTTCATTCTCGGCGCCATCACCGGCACGGTGGCCGCACAGGTGATCGCCATGGCGCTGATTTCCATGCCGGTGATGATCCGCTATGGCTACAATATGCGCTACATCACCGGCGTGCTGGCGGCCTCCGGAACCATCACCCAATTGGTACCGCCCTCGCTGGTGCTGATCGTGCTCGCCGATCAACTCGGCAAATCCGTCGGCGACATGTATCTGGGCGCATGGGGGCCGTCGGTCTTTCAGATTTTGCTGTTTGCCGGCTACACTTTCCTGCTCGGCCTGTTCAAACCCGACCACGTACCGCCGGTGCCCAAGGAAGCGCGTACCCTGACCGGCTGGGCGCTATGGAAAAAATGCCTGCTCGGGATCGTCCCCTCCGCGGTGCTGATTTTTGTCGTGCTCGGAACCATGATGATGGGCTTGGCCACGCCGACCGAAGCCGGCGCCATGGGTGCCGTCGGCGCCATCGTGCTCGCCGCCATTCACAACAAGGAGTTCTCCTCGACCGGACATAAGGTCGTCATCATCGGCGCGATCGCGGCCGGCATCGGCACCATGGTCGGAATCTTTGCCACCGAAGGCCTCATCTTCAAGATGGCTTTTGCGCTGACCTATCTGGCGGTGCTTTGGATCTGCCTTGAAGCCGTGCGCATTCCCGAATTGCGCGATTTGATCAAGCAGGGCTATCAGACCACCATGCGCATCACGACCATGGTCGTGTTCATTCTGATCGGCTCGACGTGTTTCTCGGTGGTCTTTCTTGGGGTGTCGGGCGGCGTTTGGCTCGAACATCTGCTCACCTCGCTGCCCGGCGGGGTTTGGGGATTTTTGATTTTCATCAACCTGTTCATCTTCTTTCTCGCCTTCTTCCTCGACTTCTTCGAGATCGCCTTCATCATCCTGCCGATGATCGCGCCGATCGCGCAAAAAATCCTGACCCCCGTGGTGGGGGCGGACGCCGCCTTGATCTGGTTCGGCGTCATGCTGTGCGTGAACATGCAAACCTCATTCATGCATCCGCCGTTCGGGTTTGCGCTGTTTTATCTGCGCGGCGTGGCGCCCAAGGAGGTCAAGAGCTCTGACATCTATTGGGGCGCGCTGCCCTGGGTGGGATTACAAGCCATCATGGTGGCGTTGGTGATCGCTTTCCCGGTCACGGTGACCGGCCTGCTCGACAAGCCGCTCGATGTCGATCTGAATCAGATCAAGATCGAAGTCCCGCAAATCGAGCTACCGCCGCTGGATTTCGGTCCCGCGCCGAAGCAATAAAGCGCGATGAGATTTGGATGAATCGTCATTGCGCTTTAATTCTTTGATTGAGCATGATCCCTCGGGTCGAGCCCGAGGGGATGCTTTTCAGAAAACCGCTTCACACCTCGCATCAAGTGCGGTGCAGGCTTTTTCCGGATCATGCTCTAAGCGACCGCCCTTCAGGGCAAGATAAAACCCCGGAAAGCATGGCTTTCCGGGGTTTTATCATGTCTTGGGTGAAGGATTTAGATCCTTCAATATTGCCAATGGATGCGGGTGGCAAAAAGGTTGACCGGCCCACGATCGCCATTAAAGCCGGGATTTACAAAGTGTTGGTAATCGAAGGAGACGTTTGTCGAGGCGTTCAGCGACCAGTTGTAGTAGGTCTCGAAGACATTCTCGGCCCGAGGATTGGCCAATTGTCCGTCTCCGACAAATGAACCGAGGCCCCCGAGAGCTAAATATTGCTGCTCAGCCTGGGAAATCCGGTTGTAGACGTAACCGACTCCGATCGTATCGGCCGGCCTCCCCCACGATTTACCCGTGATGGAAACACCGCCAGAGGCGAAGAAGTTGCTGTCCGTAACCGCAAGATCCTCGATATAGCCTGGCGCCCAGCCAATTCGAGAGAAGACACCGATATCCGGCGTAATCGCCTGCTCGATATTGATATGGACATCGACCTTCTGGGTGTAAGTACGCACACAGGCCAGCGCAGGAAACCCGGGTACGCCGCCCGCCAGCGCCGTCGCACACGCCGAATTGGCCTGGGCGATGGCATTGCCGAATGTGCCGAGATTAGCGCTGATCAAATTGGCGACGAGCTTGAATTTACCCGGCTGTCCCCACAGCTCATGGCGCTCCTCAAACTCAGCCATGATGTCGTATTGTTTGAACGTCGGATCAACACCGTAGTCTGGAGAACTGGGAAGGTTGTCGGCGATTGCCGACTTCTCCGTGTCGAACCACCCCAAGCGGAACGTATAGCGGCCTGTGTACCATTCGGCCGTGGCACCCCAGCCGTATCCCCAAGCGTCGCCGCCCCAATCGAATGGCAGAGCGTAGTACAGTCCCCAGTTCAGAAATTGGGATTTGGGATTGTTGGCATATTTATTCTGGTCGAAAACATCCAACGGGCTCATCCTGCCGAACGTAAAGACCAGGCGATCGGTGGTGGTGGTTCCGGCGAACTGATTGATATCGGCCGGCACATTCACTTTTTCGCCGCCAAGATCGATCGTCTGGCGGACGAAAGCACGCTGGATCTTGGCATAGGGTTCGGACGAGCCGATCTTGAACGCCTCGCCGTTGACGTAGGCGCCGACACCTATGCTGTTGCCGACCCCGAGGCCTTGATCGATCTCCGGATTAATCCAAAATTCAGCGCCCTTCCATAGCCGCATGCCCGCATAGAGTGTCGTCTCGCCGATCCCGCGGGCTTCGCCGCCACCCGGGAATCCCAAAAATGGCGGGGAGGCAATAACGAGAGATCCTGGAGGATTCCGGAACGCGGGATAGCCCTGCCATGTGTAGGTGGCCTGGGCGTGAACGTTGAATCTGTCCGGATCGAAGGCAAAACCGTTGGTGGGCGGCACTTCCTTCTCGCCAAAATGATAATTCAGGCCGACGCGAACCTCCTGCTCGGACAGGTTGGAGGTGAATTGCTGGTCGGAGGATAGGAAGTTGACGGGTCGATTATTGCCGTAGCCGGTGTACAAATACTCGGCCTTGGCAGTCCAGTGAGGGAGCAGTGGCCCTTCGACACCCGCTCCCGCTACGAAGCCCGTTCGTTGCTGGAAAGAGGAATCCGTGCTGGGCCCCAGCAGGTAATTATCCGAAGTCCAGGCAAAGCCGCCGGTCGCATAAAAGAGCCAGTTTCCCGGCGCATAACCGATGCGGCCCCGCACCGTGCCGGACGCGAACACGTTATCGCTGTAACTCTCCGTGCCGTGCAACACGGGGACGGTGTTGCCGATTCTGTTGCCAGAGTAATTTGGAAAGGATGAAGCACTGACGTCGGCTTCGACGCCAACCACGACGCGGTTTGAGAGCATGCGATTATAGCCGAATTGCAGGCCGTTGAACCAGCTTCCGCCCTGGTTGTTTCCATCATAGCCCTGCGCAAGGCTGACGAAGCCCTTGTCGATGACGGCCCCGCCCGAACGGGCGGTCCAATTTGAATTGCCCCATGCATAACCGGTGTGACCGCCGAAGTAGAAACCTGTCCAGTCATAGGCGACGGACGGGGGCACTGGGGGGGCTTTATAGGCGAGGTCCGCTGCCGCGGCGCCGCTCCCCGTAAGCAAAATCGCAACCGACGCGCCGCCAAATGCCTGACGCCATTCCGGCAGCCGATATCTTGCTTTGGTAATGCTATAGAGGATGGTCATACTCAGGAACCTCCCGATCAGGATCTAAAACCTGTCCAAGAGGGTGGCTGAGCCTTTCGGAGAGAAGCACTTCACGCAAGGCTTCGCCGAAAGGAACGACACGTTCCCCCTCAGTGTGAACCTCCCGGGCTTTTGTCCCTCCGTGTATCCGACCCGTCCCCTTAAGGGGCCGGATCGGATTGCGACTCTCGGACCAGACACCGCTTCCACAAGCAGCCGGAACCCTAGTCACATCAATTCATGAAGACGTAAGCGAAAAGCGTGCCAGCAAAAAAACCTCAACCCTTCCGCCGCCCACCGCCGCGCCTATCAAGTCTTTTAGCTATTAAGCCGATCAAAAAATTAGCCGAGCGCCCGCAATAATAAAGACAAAACTTTAGCCATTCAGCCGATCAAAGAAGCAGCCGAACGCCAATAAGTAAGGCACATTCCGAAAAAAGACTGAAGCCAATCACAGACCAGGGCCCACTTTCCGAAGTCATGGGCTACTCACAAACCTATTGATTCTAATACCCACCTTCCTAAGTTCGTGCTCCATTTCAGCATCCTATTCCGAAGTTCGTCGCATTTTGCGGAACCACGTTTCGAACTTCGGAATCGAAAGGACAGAGACCGATCGCAAACTTCGGAAAGTGAGCACTGGATTATTATTTTGACGCGTTTTCTTCGCGCGAAACGGAATCCATTTCGTTCGAAAACGCTCAAGATACGCGTGCCGCACGACTCGGGGAAAAAGCCCGCCACGCAGCAACCTGCCTAACGGTTGTTCGAAATGCCGCTCTTTTATGCAGCCGTGCTGGGCGGGCCGCTGAATCAAAAAGCCTTTTTCTCTGGCACGCCAATTGCTTTATTGGGAGCAGAGTTGGCAGCTAGGGTTCCGGTTTCCTTCACGGGAAATGTCTGGTCCGAGAGTTGCCGCGGGAGGTCCAACCTCCGGTGCACGGCGGGATAAAAGCCCGGGAGACCTCAGTGGCCGCGTTTGGCAGGCAACTCAGGTCCATTTGCCAGTTCGCGGCCATCAAAAATGATGAGGAACTGGAGATGCTGAAATCACGAAATCTACTGACTGCGGTTGCTGCTGCCTGCCTGCTGGCGACCTCGTCGATATCACCGGCGTCAGCCGAAAAGAAGAACGAATTCAATATCGCCTGGACGATCTATGTCGGCTGGATGCCGTGGCCCTATGCGGCTGAAACCGGCATCGTCAAGAAATGGGCGGACAAATACCGGATCAAGATCAACATCACGCAGATCAACGACTATGTCGAATCGATCAATCAGTACACGGCCGGCAAGTTCGATGGCGTCACTGTCACCAACATGGATGCGCTGACGATACCGGCCGCCGGCGGTGTCGATACCACCGCGGTGATCATGGGCGACTATTCGAACGGCAATGACGGCATCGTACTGAAGAAGGGCCAGACGCTCGCCGACATCAAGGGACAAAAAATTAACCTCGTCGAACTGTCGGTCTCGCATTATCTGCTGGCGCGCGCATTGAGCACGGTGAAATTGAGCGAGAAGGATATCAAAACCGTCAACACCTCGGATGCCGACATCGTGGCGGCATCGAAAACCAAGGATACGACGGCAATCGTCGCCTGGAATCCACAGCTTCTCGAAGTGAAGTCGGAACCCGGGGCGACGCTGGTCTACGATTCCAGCAAAATACCCGGCGAGATCGAGGATCTCCTTGTCGTCAACACGCAGACCTTGAAGGACAATCCGGACTTCGCCAAAGCATTGGCCGGCATCTGGTATGAGACCATCGCCCTGATGAAGGATACAGGTGAGAAGGGCAAGGCGGCGCGCGAGGCCATGGCAAAGCTTTCGGGCACCGATCTTGCCGGCTTCGAGAGCCAGCTCAAGACCACTCATATGTATTATGAGCCGAAGGATGCGGCCAGCTTCGTGAGCGGGCCCGACCTGGTGAAGAGCATGGACCTCGTGCGCGGATTCTGCTTCGAGCACAATCTGCTTGGCGAAAAAATCAAGTCGAAGGACGATGTTGGTATCGAAACGCCGACCAAGACGCTCGGCTCCGCCAAGAACGTCAAGCTGCGCTTCGATCCCAGCTACATGAACCTCGCCGCGGACGGGAAGCTCTGATCAACTCGGCACTTGACAGCGCTGTTGCCGGCATTCCATCTGCCGCTGGCAACAGCTTTCTGCAGGTCGCGGTGTCAAGGAGGGTATCCCATTACACGCGTAATGAACGTCGTTCCCGGACGCGGCGCCCGGATCATCCTGGCTATGCTGCCG
>DATGJS010000121.1:0-7905 GCA_035295025.1 Bradyrhizobium sp. | reverse complement strand
CGCCTCCGGTGCATTGATGGGCAATTTCGACGCCACCGAGCGGCTGTTGCAGCAATATCTTCCGGCCGACCGGGTCACCGGCATCATGGATGAAATTCGCGGGCCCGCCGGCCGCAACATGTGGGAAAAGCTTTCCAACGTCCAGGAAGAGGTGCTCGCCAACTACCTCAAGAACGAATATCCCCAAACCATCGCGGTGGTGCTTTCGAAGCTCAAACCCGAACACTCGGCCCGGGTCTTGGCGATCCTGCCCGAGGACATGGCGCTCGACGTCGTCAATCGCATGCTCAAAATGGAGGCCGTTCAGAAAGAGGTCATCGAACGCGTCGAGCAGACGCTCCGCGTCGAATTCATGTCGAACCTGTCGCAAACCCGACGGCGCGACGCCCATGAGGTGATGGCCGAAATCTTCAACAATTTCGACCGTCAGACCGAAACGCGCTTCATTACCTCGCTGGAAGAGGAAAATCGCGAATCCGCCGAGCGCATCAAGGCCCTGATGTTCACCTTCGACGACCTCGTCAAGCTCGACTCGGGCTCGGCCCAGACATTGATGCGCAATGTCGATAAAGACAAGCTCGGCGTCGCGCTCAAGAGCGCCAATGAGGACGTTCGCGGCTTCTTCCTCGGCAACATGTCCTCGCGCGCCGGAAAGATGCTGCTCGACGATATGACGGCGATGGGCCCGGTGCGGTTGCGCGACGTCGACGAGGCGCAGGCGCTGCTGGTCAACCTCGCCAAGGATCTCGCCGCCAAGGGCGAGATCACCCTGACTAAAAACCGCGCCGACGACGAGCTGGTGTACTGATGGCAGCACCCGCAAAATTCCTCTTCGACATGGATTTCTCCGCACCCGACAAAATGCGCGAGCGTCCCGCTTCGCCCGCGGAAGTTGCCCAGAAGGTCGCCGCCGCCGAGGCTCGCGCCTATCGCGACGGCTACGACGCCGCCATGCGCGAGGCCAAGGTGGAGAGCGATCGGCGCGTTGCGCTGGCGTTGGAGGAGATCGGAATTGCCATCAAGGGAATAGCCGCGGGCTTTTACGGAATTGAAGCCCGCATGGAGACCGAAGCGGTGGACGTGGCGATCGCGGTGGCGCGTAAACTCGCCAACGAGCTGATCGCCCGCGAGCCGCTCGGCGAAGTCACCGCGCTCGTCAGCGACTGTTTCGCGCAATTGGTGGCAACGCCCCATCTCGTGGTACGCATCAACGATTCACTTTACGAGGCGGCGCACAGCCACATCGAGACGCTGGCGAAACAAAGCGGTTATGCCGGCCGCTTGGTCATCCTGGCCGAGCCCGAAATCGCGACCGGCGATTGCCGGATCGAATGGGCGGACGGCGGCGTCGTTCTGGAGCGCGCGGCGGTCGATGCGAAGATCAACGAACTCGTCGGGCGCTATATCGCGTCCCGCAACCAGACCTGAACGGAAGCCAGGAGGGATGAACCATGAGTGACACCGACGGGCAGGTCCCGCTTCCAGACCTCAATGCCGCCGACGCACCGCCGGCGAACGATGTCGCCTATCAAGAGGACGAGAATGCCGCCCGTATCGCCGCCGATCTCGAGGCGGTATTCGACGTGCCCGTGCAAGTCTCGGCGGTGCTCGGCCGCTCCAAGATGGACGTCGGCGAACTGCTCAAGCTCGGACCCGGCACCGTTCTCGAACTCGACCGCCGGGTCGGCGAGGCCATCGACATCTATGTCAATAACCGCCTGGTCGCGCGCGGCGAGGTGGTGCTGGTGGAAGACAAGCTTGGCGTCACCATGACGGAAATCGTCAAGGCCGATCGCAATTGAGATTAACGATACGCGCTTGAACGGCGCAAATAGACGAATAGGAGAACACCATGCGGCTTCTTATCGTTGGCACATTGAAGGGCCAGCTTACCACCGCCACCAAGATCGCGATGGACAACGGCGCCTCCGTCACCCATGCCGAGGATCACGAGCAGGCGATGCGGGTCTTGCGCGGCGGCAAGGGCGCGGACCTGCTCCTGGTCGATGTGGCGCTCGACATCCGCGATCTCGTGATGCGGCTCGAAGCCGAACACATCCACGTGCCGATCGTCGCTTGCGGCATCTCCAACGATGCCCGCGCCGCCGTGGCGGCGATTCACGCCGGCGCCAAGGAATACATTCCGCTTCCGCCCGAGCCTGAGCTGATCGCCGCGGTGCTTGCCGCCGTCGCCAATGATTCGCGCGATCTGATTTACCGCGACGAGGCCATGGCGAAAGTGATCAAGCTCGCCCAGCAGATTGCCGGCTCCGATGCCTCCGTCATGATCACGGGCGAATCCGGCACCGGCAAGGAGGTGCTGGCCCGTTACGTTCACACCCGTTCCAACCGCGCCAGGAAGCCGTTCATCTCGATCAATTGCGCGGCGATCCCCGAGCATCTCTTGGAATCCGAACTGTTCGGCCACGAAAAGGGCGCGTTCACCGGCGCGGTCGCGCGGCGAATCGGAAAATTCGAGGAAGCCACCGGCGGCACACTTCTGCTTGACGAAATTTCCGAGATGGATGTGCGGCTGCAATCCAAACTGCTGCGGGCCATCCAGGAGCGTGTGATCGACCGCGTCGGCGGCACGCGGCCCGTTCCGGTCGATATCAGGATCATCGCAACCTCGAACCGCAACCTGGCAGACGCGGTGCGCGAGGGAACTTTCCGCGAGGATCTTCTGTTTCGCCTCAACGTCGTCAACCTGAAGATTCCACCGTTACGCGAGCGGCCGGCCGATATTCTCGAACTGGCGCAGCATTTCGCCAAGAAATATTCCGACGCCAATGGCGTCCCGCTGCGGCCGCTTTCATCCGAAGCGCGCCGCGTGCTGACCACCAATCGCTGGCAAGGCAACGTTCGCGAGCTTGAGAACACCCTTCATCGCTCGGTGCTGATGGCGCAGGGAGATGAAATCGGCGTCGATGCGATTCTGACGCCGGACGGCGACCGTCTGGACACGCCCAAGACCGTGCCGGCCGTGGCGCACGCGACTTTCGCCGCCGAGCAAGTGACGCGCGCGCTGGTCGGGCGCACGGTGGCGGATGTCGAGCGCGATCTCATTTTGGAAACGCTCAAACATTGCCTCGGCAACCGCACCCATGCGGCCAACATCCTCGGCATTTCGATCCGGACGTTGCGCAACAAACTGAACGAATATGCCGATGGCGGCCTGCCGATCACGCCAGCCGGCGCCGGCGAAGTTCATCGCGCGGCTGCAACGTTTTAAAGTCCCGGCGCGCTTGAAGTGCCGGATGGAAAGGTGATGAAAATGGAGCTTCTGATGTTGTTTCGTACTTTGATGCTGACCGCGGTCGGTTCTGCAATCTTTTTTATCGGACCGGCAAATGCCCAATCCTTGCCAACGGTCAAGATATTGCCGTTGGCGCTGGCCAACGAGGCCGTCTTGGAAGCCGTCGCGGTTTGCGAAAAATCGGGCTACCACGTCGCCGCCACGGTGGTCGATGCTTCGGGCGTCGTCAAAGCCGTCGCCAAGGGCGACGGGACACCGCCGCACACGATCGACAGCAGCCGCGGCAAGGCCTACAGCGCGGTGTCGCTGGGCTCGACCTTTAGCGACGACACGACCAGCGCGATCGTCGCGCGGGTCGGCGGCGGTCAGGCCTTCGGTCCAATCCAACATCTTCCCGGTGTATTCCTGGTTGCCGGTGGCGTTATGCTCAAAGCAGGAGACCAGATCGTCGGTGCGATCGGCGTCGGTGGCGCGCCCGGCGGCGACAAGGACGAAGTATGTGCCAAAGCCGCCGTGAACAAGATCGCGGACCGGCTTAAGTGAGATCGTTCGAAGCGTCGGGCCTGCGAAAGATATGGATGGGGTCGCCGGGTTGCAGAGAACGCCCGGTGAGTATGGCGTAGGCGTATAATGCAAGATAGGCGATCGCCAGCGCGCCCACGGCATAGAATATCCAGACAGCGGCGCGCTTCATCGGCGCGCGGCGCTTCGGGCGCGCGATCCTAAGTTCACCATGACGGCAGCACGGCGCCCTTGAATTTGGAAAGAACGAATTCGCGAACCTCCGGCGTCCGATAGCTCTGCACCAGCGTCTTGACCCAAGGCTTGTCCTTGTCGGCGCTGCGCACCGCGATGAGATTGGTGTAAGGCCCCTTGGGGTCCTCGCGCAGAATCGCATCCTTGACCGGATCAAGCCCCGCCTGCGTCGCGTAATTGGTATTGATGCCGGCCGCATCGACATCGTCCAGCGTCCGCGCCGTCTGCGCGGCGTCGACTTCCACGATTTTGAACTTTTTCGGATTGTCGATGATGTCAGCCACCGTCGGCTTGTATCCGACGCCCGCTTTCAGCTTCACCACGCCCTTGTCCTGCAACAAAAGCAAAACACGGCCGCCATTGGTCGGATCGTTGGGGATCGACAGCGTGGCGCCTTGCGGCACCGCATCCCAGTTTTTGTACTTTTTCGAATAGATACCCAACGGAAAATTCACGGTCAGCGCCGCCGTTTCGATCTTGTAGCCGCGGTCGGCCTTCTGATTGTCCAGATAAGGCTGGTTCTGAAACGAGTTTGCCTGCAAATCGCCGGCATCGAGCGCAGCATTGGGAACCACATAATCGGTGAACTCGACGATCTGAATGTCGAGCCCGTTTTTGGCGGCGATCGGTTTGACCGCTTCCAGGATTTGCGCGTGTGGGCCGGGCGTCACACCGATCTTGATGGTTTCGGCGCGGACCGGGTTTACGACGGCTGCAATCACGGCGGAAGCCAGGAGAAGGCGAAGGGGCATGTTCGTTTCGTTCCTATGCAAGAGTGTTAAATCAGGAGTTTCGGCCGCGCTTGTCGAGCCGGCGCGCCATCGCCTCGCCGAGGGTCTGGACGCCCTGCACCAGCGCGATCAGGACGACGACGACGCTTGCCATCACATCCGGCATGAAGCGCTGATAGCCGTAGCGGATGCCGAGGTCGCCCAACCCGCCGCCGCCGACGGCGCCCACCATCGCCGAATAGCCGATCAGACTGACCAGCGTCAGGGTCAGCGCCAATGTCAGGGCCGGGAGGGCTTCAGGCAAAAGAACCTTGCGCACAATCTGCAAGGGGCTCGCGCCAAAGGCACGCGCGGCCTCCACCAGCCCTTGGTCGACCTCGCGAATAGCGGCTTCGACCACGCGGGCGATGAAGGGCACGGCGGCAATGGTCAGCGGCACCACAGCCGCGCGGGTCCCGATCGAGGTTCCCACGATCAGTCGCGTCAGCGGAACGATGGCGACGACGAGAATGATGAAAGGCGTCGATCGTGTCGCGTTCACGACGACACCAATGATGCGGTTGACGGCAGGCGCGGGAAACAATTCATGGGCCCGGCTCGTCGCCAGAAAAACGCCGAGCGGAAGCCCGAACGAGGTTCCAAACAGGCCGGACAGCGCCACCATCGCCAGGGTGTCGAGCGTGGAAGCGACGATCAGTTGGATGATTTCAGGCGACATAGCCGAGATGCTCCACGGTATTTTGACCCGCCGTCAATTCCTCGACGATCCGGCCCAACATGCCGTGATCGGCCGATACCGAAACGAACAGCGATCCGAACGGACGCCCGGCGATCGTCTCCACCTGCCCGTGAAGAATTTTGACATCGACGCCCAGGTTTCTCGCCAGACGCGACAATATGGGTTGATCGGCCTCACCGCCGGCAAACATGACGCGAAGCACCGCGTTGTCGCTCGCCTGAGATCGCGGCCTCAATTTCGCAACCAGCCATTCCGGCGCGCGACTGCCGGTGATGGCCCCGACGAAGCGCTGCGTCGTGCCATGGCGGGGATGCGCAAAGATCTCATAAGTTGCCCCCTGCTCGACAATACGGCCGTTTTCGAGCACCGCGACGCGATCGGCGAGCTTTTTCACCACCATCATCTCGTGGGTGATGAACAGAATGGTGAGCTTGAGTTCGGCGTTGATCGACTTCAACAGCGCCAGGATTTGATCGGTGGTTTCCGGATCGAGCGCCGATGTCGCCTCATCCGAGAGCAACACTTTTGGCTTGGTCGCAAGCGCCCGCGCGATGCCGACGCGCTGCTTCTGCCCGCCGGACAACTCGGCGGGGTAGCGGTCGCGCTTGTCGGACAGGCCGACCATCTCAAGCAGCGGTTCGACGCGCTTGACGATCTCATTGGCGGCGACGCCCGCGATTTCAAGCGGCAGCGCGATATTCTCAAATGCGGTCCGCGACGACAGCAGGTTGAAGTGCTGGAAAATCATGCCGATGGAACGGCGCGCGGCGCGCAAGCCCCGTTCGTCGAGCGCCGTGATGTCGATGCCATCGACCACCACGCGGCCGCGGCTTGGCCGTTCGAGGCCATTGACCAGACGAATGAGCGTGGACTTGCCCGCGCCGCTCTTGCCGATCACCCCGACAATGGCGCCTTCGGGAATCTCGAGGTTGACGTCGCAGAGCGCAACCACTTCCGCGGCTCGATCGCGCGACGGAAAAACCTTGCCGATATCGGCGAGCGCGATGAGCGGGCGGGTTTGCGCCGCGCTCGACCGATCGCCAAGAATCGGAAATGGAGCGTTCATGAAAATAGAATTCCGCGCCGGTGGAAGACCGATGATGCGAGCTTAGGCCATAGCAAAGCCCGCTCCGTCCGACCAGCCCCAAGAACGATCGAAAAGAACCGGCTGCCGGCCGCGTCAGAGCTTGATCGGCACGAAATGGTTGATCGCGATCAGGACGACAAGCAGGACGATGCCAAGACCCAGACTGAAGCCGATCAGCTTCTTTTCGACCGGCAGCAGGGGTTCGGCGTTTTTGACGGCGATTTCGTCTTTGAGATCAACTTGCGACATGGGGCTCTATCCTCGAACTTTAGCTGGCGAGCGGCGGCTTGAAACCGCTGAAGAACAGCCAGGAAATCAACAAGCCGACCCAGATCACGAACCCGAACAGGCTGACGAAATAGACCGCGGCGAGCTTGCCAAAACCCTGCTGCCAGAGCTTGCGGAAATCCGACAGCACGCCGATCGAAAAGAAGGTCAGCACAAAGAAGATCACACGGAACACGTTGGCTTCGCCGGCGGCCGCGGGTAACGCCTTCTCGATTTGCGGGGTCGAGCCGATCGCAAGCCAAAGCGAAATCGCAAACACGACAATAAAACCAAGGATGAATTTCGGGAAGCGCTGCCAGATTTCGACGGGCTTCGCCCGGTCCGGTCCCTTGTCGATGTGGTTGGTCCAGATGTAGCCGAGAATAAACGCCCAGATGCCGATGAAGATATCGATGAAGATCTTCACCGTCGCGGTGGTCGCGAGAATCCAGCCCGGTTGATAGTTGATGCCCTCAGTCGCCGCCTTCGCCATGATCAGCGCCTCGGTGATGCCGCCGCCCGCCACGGCCGCGCCGTCGGTTTTGATCGCAAGCCCGATCCAGGCGCCGGCCACCAGCGGCTCCTGCCACAGGAAATGCTGTGCCAAAAACGGCAGGATCAGGACTTCGACGACCGCGAACACAACCACCAGCGACGACACCAGGATCGGCACCGCGGGCCGCGCCCGGATGGCCCCGCCGGTGGCGATCGAGGCCGCGACGCCGCAGATCGAAATGCCTGAAGCAAGCGGCACCGACCATTCGCGGGAAAAGCCGAACCATTTGCGCGCGACATAATAAATCACGGCCCAGTAAATCAAATAGGCCTCGACGATCGCGGCAGCTCCACGCAATAATAGCGAGGAAGCAAGATTGAGGCGGCCGGCCGCGGTGACGGCGACGGTGGCGCCGAGAATCACGATCGCGATCTTGATGTAAAGCTCGGGGCGGATCGCCTCTTTCAGCCATTCCGCAAAGCGCGGAAGGAAATTGGCGATCACGAGTCCCGCCAGCAGCGCGACAATGTAGCCGCCTTCATTGGTGAGCTTGAGCGACCAACTGAGCCCGAA
>DATGJS010000120.1:0-51350 GCA_035295025.1 Bradyrhizobium sp. | reverse complement strand
GGGTGAGGGACTGCACGAACTGAACTTTGTGGCAAACCTATTGGACATCTTGCGACCTGGAGGCCGCGCCGTCGTGGTGCTTCCTATGAGTTGCGCAATCGAGCAGCATCCTACGCGAGCGGAGATACTAAAAAATCACACGCTACTAGCATCCATTTCGCTTCCGAATGACCTTTTTCATCCAGTCGGTGTGATTACCTGCGCTATGGTATTCGAGGCTCACCAACCTCATGCAGAATCGCCAAGCCCTACATGGTTCGCTGCATGGAAGAACGATGGTTATCTCAAACTGAAGAAACGCGGTCGAGTTGACCTGAGGGGAACATGGCCAGAGATTCGTGACGCATGGTTGAAAAGTTTCCATGCGCGGGCCACTATTCCGGGCCAAAGCATCGTCAGAGAAGTGAACGAAAATGACGAATGGTGTGCTGAGGCTTATCTAGAAACAAACTACAACGCGTTGACCCGTCAGGATTTTGCAGCACTGGTCCGCGAGTATGCAATCTTCGACGCAGTGACCGCAACCGAATCACAAGAAGATGAGGAAGAGGGGACGGATCAGTGAGGCCTCTGGATTCCTTGTTCGACCTGGATAAGGGTCACCAACTGGCGCTGAACCGCGTAGAACGCGCGAACAGCATCCGTGAGGGCGTTGCCTATGTTGCGCGGAGTCACAGGAACAATGGCATAACGGCTTGGGTGCGCCCTATAGCTGGCCTTGAACCGGCGTCCGCTGGAGATATCAGCGTGTGCCTCCGATCGCGCAATCATTCCATGGCAGCCTTCGTTCAGCCTAGACCGTTCTACACGACGTACCATGTTGCAATCCTCACACCTAAGCAACCGATGACTGTTCAGGAGAAGCTGTGGTGGTGCATGTGCATCCGAGCCAATCAGTTTCGATTCCACTTTGGCCGGCAGGCAAATCGCACAGTGGGTTCGTTGCTACTGCCCGATGAGGCGCCCCAATGGGCAATAGAGACGGTGCCGCCGCATCACGCGAGCGCGGTCAATCCCAACGATGCATCGTCTATTGATTTGTCGAAATGGGATAGCTTTCCCATTCTTGATCTGTTTTCTGCGGCGGTTGGTCCGCATACAACGCGCCGCGATTTGGGGCGGGGCAGCACCCCGCTGGTGACCGCCTCCGCATGGAATAATGGCATTACTGGAACGATATCCGCCTCTCCTGATTGGGAGGGCGGTCAGATTACGGTTGCCAACAACGGGAGTATTGGAGCGGCATTTTACCAGCCCCGTCCGTTCACTGCCTCAAGGGACGTGACCGTGCTCACTCCAAAGTTTGAAGGCCTATCAACAGCCTCTGCGCTTTTCATTTGTACCGTGCTTCGCAAGGAAAGCGCTCGCTTCAATTACGCCCGAAAATGGAATGCCGGAAGGATGCGCCAATCCAGTATCCGCCTGCCCGCCAAAGCAGGCGCTCCTGACGTGCAGGCGATGGAAAATCTAATGAGGGCGCTACCCCTTGGATGGGTGTTGTCTTAGGGACTTTTTGTGCAGACTTCTGAGTTTTTGTGCAGGAGGCCGCTATTGTGCAAAGCCCCCGTAAGGGGAGGAGCAAAAAAGGGTCACAGCCACGGCGCCGGCCGATCCATCGCAATCAACGCCTCGGCCTCGATGCGCGGGCGCACCAACGCATATTGATCGCCCTTGACCAGCACTTCCGGCACCAAAGGCCGCGTATTGTAGGTGCCGGCCTGCACCGCGCCATAGGCGCCGGCGGTCATGATGGCGAGCAGGTCGCCCGCCTTCGGTTCGCAAAGTTCGCGGCCGAGCGCGAGATAATCGCCGCTCTCGCAAACCGGCCCGACCACGTCGGCGACGATCTTGGGCGCGCCGTGTGGCGCGGCGCGGACCGGCAGAATATCGTGATGGGCTTCATACAAAGTGGGGCGAATCAAATCGTTCATCGCGGCATCGATGATGACGAAATTCCGGGCTTCACCCTGCTTCACGTAAATCACGCGCGCGACCAGAATGCCGGCATTGCCGACAATCATCCGCCCCGGCTCGAACAATAGCGTGCAGCCGAGATTGTGCGTCACTCGCTTCACCATCGCCGCATAGGCCGAGGGCAAGGGAGGCGCCTCGCGGTCCATATGATAGGGAATGCCGAGGCCGCCGCCGAAATCGACATGCGAGATGATGTGGCCGTCGCCGCGCAGTGTTTGCACGAACTCACCGAGCAGGCGAAACGCGGCCTCCAGCGGCACGAGGTCAGTGATCTGGCTGCCGATATGCACATCGACCCCGGTGACGCGAATGCCGGGCAATTTTGCCGCCCGCGCGTAAACCGCGCGCGCAGCGGTCAACGGAATGCCGAATTTGTTCTCGGACTTGCCGGTGGAAATTTTCGCATGCGAGCCGGAATCGACATCCGGGTTGACCCGAATTGAAATCCGCGCGGTCTGCCCTTGCCCGCTCGCCACGCGCGACAGCAATTCAAGTTCGGGTTCGGATTCGACATTGATGCAAAGAATGCCGGCGGCAAGGGCTGCGCGCAATTCGGCCTCGGTCTTGCCGACGCCGGAGAAGACGATGCGCTCGGGCGCGATGCCGGCGGCGAGCGCCCGCTGCAACTCCCCGCCCGACACCACATCGGCACCGGCGCCGAGCTTGGCCAGCGTGCGCAGCACGGATTGGTTGGAATTGGCCTTGAGGGCATAGCAAACAAGCGCCTGCTCGCCGGCAAAGGCATCAGCGAACACCCGGAAGTGCCGCTCCAGCGTCGCGGTCGAATAGCAATAAAACGGCGTTCCGACCGATTCGGCGAGATGCTCCACACTCACCGCCTCGGCGTAAAGGACGCCGTTGCGATAATCGAAGTGATTCATGGTTGATGTTCCAGGCGGGGTTCGAAAAGCGCGTTAGCGAACGTCAGACCCACCGCACAAAGCTTAATTGCTGTTGAGAAGCGGATCGAGGGCGAATGGCCGTTTCGGCCCTTTGCCCGCGGTCGGCAATTGATCGCTGCCATAGTTCGAATTGAACAGGCTCGGCTTGCTCGCCTCGGCGGTCGCCGCCGGATCGGGCTGGACGGCCGCCGCCGGCGGTTGCGCCGAGGCGGTCGGCGGCAAATCGAGCGGTCCCTTGCGGCCGCAACCGGCAAGCACCAAGGCGGCGGCGCCCAACAGGATGAGAGCCCAGCGATAATTTGGGCTGTTATCACAAGTCACGTCAAAATCCCCAATGCGGGCCGCACCATACAAAGATTGATCGGCTCTGGCGAGACCTAGGAAACGCTCAATTTCCAAATAGGAACCGCCGGTCAGCCCTACTTTCGCTCTTTTTCCAATCGTTTGAGCCAAGCCTTGGCCTGCGCCGCCACATTCTTGGGCGCCGTGCCGCCGAAGCTCGTGCGGCTCTTGACCGACGCTTCGACCGACAGCACCGCCAGCGCCTCCTTGGTGATCTTCGGCTCGATCGCCTGCATCGCGCTCAACGGCAGCTCATGCAAAGCAAGACCGTCGGCGGACGCTTTCGCGACGATCCGCCCCGTGACGTGATGGGCATCGCGGAACGGCATTTTCAGCGTTCGCACCAGCCAATCCGCGAGATCGGTCGCGGTGGCATAACCCTCGCCGGCCGCATGTTTCATCCGCGCCTCATCCGGCACGAGGTCGAGCACCATGCCGGTCATCGCCCGGATCGCCAATGACAAGGCGCCGAAGGCTTCCATCGCGCCTTGTTTGTCCTCCTGCATATCCTTTTGATAGGCGAGCGGCAGCCCTTTCATCACGATCAACAATCCGTTGAGCGCGCCGATCACCTTACCGGTCTTGGCGCGCACGAGTTCGGCCGCATCGGGATTGCGCTTCTGCGGCATGATCGAGGAGCCGGTGGTGAATTTGTCGGAGAGCCGCACCAGCCCCACCAGTGGTGAGGTCCAGATCACGATCTCCTCGGCAAAGCGCGACAGATGCACCGATGCGATCGAAGCCGCCGACAGCGTCTCGATGACAAAATCGCGGTCGGAAACCGCATCGAGCGAATTGGCCATCGGGCGATCGAAACCGAGCGCTTTGGCGGTTGCCGCGCGATCAATCGGAAACGAGGTGCCGGCAAGCGCCGCCGCACCGAGCGGCGATTCGTTGAGACGTTTGCGCGCTCCCGCGAAGCGGCCCCGATCGCGCGCGGCCATTTCGACATAAGCGAGCAGATGATGGCCGAACGTGACCGGTTGGGCGGTTTGCAAATGAGTGAAACCCGGCATCACTGTTGCGGCGTGCTCCCGCGCGCGTTCCGCCAGCGCGTGCTGGAATGAGGCCAGCGCCGCATCCACCTCGTCGATCGTGTCACGCACGAACAGGCGGAAATCGGTGGCGACCTGGTCGTTGCGCGAACGCGCGGTGTGCAGCCGCCCGGCCGCGGGTCCGATTAAATCGGCAAGCCGGCTTTCGATATTCATGTGAATGTCTTCAAGCGCGCGCTTGAAATCGAACGATCCGCCGTCGATCTCTGACAAAATCGTGTCTAGACCCCTGGCGATATTTTTCGCATCGTTGGCCGTGATGATGCCTTGCGCCGACAGCATGGCGGCATGGGCCTTGGACGCGGCGATGTCCTGGGCATAAAGGTGTCGGTCAACGTCGATGGAGACGTTGATTTCCTCCATGATCGCGTCTGGACGCTCGGTAAACCGGCCGCCCCACATTTTATTGCTCATGACCAATGACTCTTGTCCGCCGCTATCAGTGCCCGTCGCATGCTGAGCACAATCCAATAACCGTATCTGGTATGGAATGACAAACGATATGCCCGAACGCTCCCCATCCCCGGCTCCGATAGGCCGGATTCCCTATGTTGTCGGCGCGGTGCTGATCGGAGCCGTGCTTGGATATTTTGGGGTATACGGGTTTGGAAAGCTCCCGCGCCACGCAGGCGGGGATTCCACCTGCGCGGCCGCGGTGGACGTTTCGCGCAAAATCGCCCCGCTGGCGCATGGGGAGATCGCCGCGCTCACCATGGCGAACGCTCCCTTGCGGCTGCCGGACCTTGCTTTTGACGATGCCGACGGCAAGCCCAGAAAGCTGTCGGAGTGGCGCGGCCGCATTGTGCTGGTGAATTTGTGGGCGACCTGGTGCGTGCCTTGCCGGAAGGAAATGCCGGCCCTCGACCGCCTGCAAGCCAAGCTCGGGGCTAAGGATTTCGAGGTGGTCGCGATCAATATCGACACCCGCGATCCCGAAAAACCCAGGAATTTCCTCAAAGACGCGCAACTGAATCGGCTCGGCTATTTTAACGACGGGAAAGCCAAGGTTTTTCAGGATCTTAAAGCCATAGGCCGAGCCTTGGGCATGCCGACCTCGGTCCTGATCGACGGCCAGGGCTGCGAGATCGCCACCATCGCGGGTCCGGCCGAATGGGACAGCGACGATGCGCTGAAGCTGATCACGGCGGCGACGGCGCCGCCGCGATCATAGACCTTAAGGCACGGAGAGCGCGTCTTCACGCTTCGTCGGCAATACCGTTGCGCAACAGCCCGATTCGATCGATTTCGACCTCAACGACATCGCCCGGCTTCATCCACAAAGGCGGGGTACGGCGGGAGCCGACACCGCCCGGCGTGCCCGTTACGATGACATCGCCGGGCTCAAGCCGGGTAAACGCCGAGCAATATTCGATCTGGCGCGGGATATCGAAAATCATCTGGCTGATGGTCGTATCCTGAACCACTTGGCCATTGAGGCGAGTTTGCAGCCGCAACGGTCCGAGCTCGCCGGCTTCATCCGGCGTCACCATCCAGGGACCGAACGCCCCGGTATTGGGGAAATTCTTTCCGGGCGTGAATTGATGGGTATGGCGTTGATAATCACGCACGCTGCCTTCGTTGTAACAAGCATATCCCGCGATGTGCCCCCACGAATCCTGTCGTGAAATGTAGCGGCCGGGCTTACCGATGATGAGGGCCAATTCGCCCTCGAAATCGAGGTCTTTCGACACCTTCGGACGGATGATGTCGGTGAGATGGCCAGTCTGGCTGTTGGCGAAACGGCCAAAAACCGTGGGGTTGGCGACCTCGTCGCGGCCGGTTTCTTGACGGTGGTTTTCGTAATTGAGGCCGATGCAGAGAATCTTGTCCGGGTTAGGAATCACCGGCAGCCAGGTGATTTTGGCGAGCGGGTGCCGGGGCGCCTTGACGGCGGCCTTGGCCGCCTCGGCCAGCGCGTTGGCGGCAATGGCGGATTTCAGATCGAGGAAGCGGCCTCCGAGATCGGCCACTTCGCCGCCTTCGACGAGGCCCCAGCTCATGACGCCGTTGATCTTGAAACTTACAAACTTCATTGGATGCCCTTGGTGCTTGGAGAGGCCTCCTCGCTATCGCATGCGACAAAACAGGGCAATGCCGTCATTTCGGCAAAAAACGTCAACGCCGCGGGGCGGGCCATTCCGGGCCCGTTCACGGCGTTCGTTCAAGAAGGATGATGGAAGAGGGTCAGGCCGAAACGTTGATATTGCCGCCGACACCAGGACCGGCATTGGCAACCGATGGGGCGGTTTCAGCTCCCAGAATGGTCAGAACCGTATTTTTCTCGGAATCGATATTCGATTTCAAGACGGCGGTTGCGATCTGCTGCTGTGTGTTCCCCGCCTGAGCCGACAGAATGCTGCTGGCCAAACTCGATACGCTCATATGTCCCTCCTCCCTATGATAGGTCCACATCGGCAACCTATCCGGAAAGGGGTTAATAAATGCTGGATCGCGCAAAACAGGCGGGTATGAAATCGCCCGCGCCAAAGTTCACGATCATGTGTTATCGCGTCGGCATCGGCTTGTCGCCGCGGTAATCGTAGAAACCGCGCTGGGTTTTGCGGCCGAGCCACCCAGCCTCGACATACTTCACGAGCAGCGGGCATGGGCGATATTTGGAATCAGCAAGCCCCTCATGCAGCACCTGCATGATCGACAGACAAGTATCCAGACCGATGAAATCGGCGAGTTCCAACGGCCCCATCGGGTGATGGGCTCCTAACTTCATCGCCGCGTCGATCGCTTCGACATTCCCGACGCCTTCATAAAGCGTATAGATCGCCTCATTGATCATCGGCAGCAAAATGCGGTTGACGATGAAGGCCGGGAAATCCTCCGACACCGCGATTTGCTTGCCAAGCTTGGTGACGAAATCCCTCGCCGTATCGAAGGTCGCGTCATCGGTGGCGATGCCGCGGATCAACTCGACCAGCTCCATCACCGGCACCGGATTCATGAAGTGGATGCCGATGAACCGTTCGGGGCGATCGGTGGAAGCGGCCAGCCGCGTAATCGAAATCGAAGAGGTGTTGGAGGCGACGATGGCGCTCGGCTTTAGAACCGCGCAAACGTCGTGAAAGATCTTTCGTTTCACCTCTTCCTTCTCGACCGCGGTCTCGATCACGAGATCGCAGTCGGCAAGGCCATCGATCGATTCGGCGGACGAAATCCGCTCCAGCGCCTGTTTGCGGACATCATCGGTGATGATGCTCTTGGCGACCTGGCGCGACAAATTGCCGTTGATGGTAGCCATGCCCGATTTCAAGCGATCGGCGGCCACGTCGCTGAGCATCACATCGAAGCCGGCCAGCGCCGCGACATGCGCGATGCCATTGCCCATTTGGCCCGAACCGATCACGCCGACTTTTTTTATCATGACCGCCATCTCGTCATTTCACCCGTGCTCATTTTCCGAGTTTGCCGATCGCCTCGGTCAATTCCGGGACCACCTGATACAGATCGGCCACCAGGCCGTAATCGGCAACCTGAAAGATCGGCGCATCCTCATCCTTGTTGATCGCCACGATCACCTTGGAATCCTTCATGCCGGCGAGATGTTGGATTGCGCCTGAAATGCCGATCGCGACATAAAGTTCGGGCGCCACCACCTTGCCGGTCTGACCGACCTGCCAATCATTGGGCGCGTAACCGGCATCGACCGCGGCGCGCGAGGCGCCGACGGCCGCGCCAAGCTTGTCGGCCAGCGGTTCGATATATTTGGTGAAATTTTCGCGGCTTTGCATGGCGCGGCCGCCGGAGACGATGATCTTGGCCGAGGTCAATTCGGGACGGTCGCTTTTGGCGACCTCCTCGCCGACAAAGCTTGAGAGGCCGGGATCGGCGGCGGCCGCGGCATTTTCCACCACGGCATTCCCGCCATCGCCGGTGGCCGCAAAGGTCGAGGTCCTAACCGTGATGACCTTCTTGGTATCTTTCGATTTGACGGTCTGGATGGCGTTGCCGGCATAGATCGGCCGCTCGAACGTATCGAGCGCCACCACCTTGATGATTTCCGACACCTGCATCACGTCGAGCAGCGCGGCCACGCGCGGCATCACGTTCTTAAAGCGCGAGGTCGCCGGCGCGACGAACGCATCGTAGCTTCCGGAAAGCGCGACGATCAGGGCGGCAAACGGTTCGGCGAGATCATGCGCATAGGCGGCGTTATCGGCGAGCAATACTTTCTTGACGCCGGACAATTTCGCCGCCGCCTCGGCGGCCGCCTTGGCGTTTTCGCCCGCGACCAAAACATGCACCTCACCGCCAAGCGCCAAAGCCGCCGTCAGCGCCTTGTTGGTGGCATCCTTGATCGATGCGTTGTCGTGTTCGGCGATCAATAGCGTGGTCATCTCTAAAAAACCCCCGCTTCGGTCTTGAGCTTCGATACCAGCTCCGTGACGTCCTTGACCTTGACGCCTCCCTTGCGGCCCGGCGGTTCGGAGGTCTTGAGGATCTCAAGACGCGGCGTGAGATCCACACCATAATCCGACGCGGTTTTCTCGGCGATCGGCTTCTTCTTGGCCTTCATGATATTGGGCAGGCTGGCATAGCGCGGCTCGTTCAGCCGCAAGTCGGTGGTGACGATCGCAGGTCCCTTCAGTTTCACGGTCTGCAAGCCGCCATCGACCTCGCGCGTCACCTTGAAATCGGAACCATCGACCTCGAGTTTGGAGGCAAAGGTCGCCTGCGACCATCCGAGCAACGCCGCCAGCATCTGTCCGGTCTGGTTTGAGTCGTCGTCGATCGCCTGCTTGCCGAGAATGACAAGACCCGGTTGTTCTTCATCGGTGACCGCTTTGAGAATTTTCGCCACCGCCAGCGGTTCGACATTGCCTTCCGCCTTGACCAGGATGCCACGGTCGGCGCCCATGGCAAGGCCGGTCCGGATGGTCTCTGAAGCCTGGGCCGGCCCGATCGACACCACCACCACTTCGGTCGCCTTGCCGGCCTCCTTCAGGCGCAAGGCTTCTTCCACGGCGATCTCGTCGAACGGATTCATCGACATTTTCACATTGGACAGCTCAACGCCGGTTCCATCGCTTTTGACGCGGACTTTAACGTTGTAATCGACCACCCGTTTTACCGGCACCAGAACCTTCATCGATCCTCTTTCGCTGTAACACCAGGGTTTCATGGCTTAGGGCGCGGAACCTAAAGCGCCCGCCCACCCCGGTCAACGCTAGGGGCCAAAAATCGCCGCATCAGGCTCCGATCAGCGGTTCTGCCCCGGCACCCACAACACATCGCCCGCGCCGTTATGGTTGGCGGTGCGGCTCGCAACGAACAGAAAGTCCGACAGGCGGTTCATATATTGAAGGACCGCGGCGCCCACGGGCTCATCGGGATTGGCCGCGAGTTCCACCACCATCCGCTCCGCCCGGCGGCATAGGGTGCGCGCGAGATGCAAATGGGCCGCGGCCGGCGTGCCGCCGGGCAAAACAAACGAATTAAGGGGCTGAAGCGCCGCGTTTAATCGATCGATATCACGCTCCAATCGCTCGACCTGGCTCGACAACACGCGCAAGCGCTCCGCCTTGCCCTCGCGCTGGGGCACCGCAAGATCGGCGCCGAGATCGAACAGATCGTTCTGGATCAATCCCAGCATGGCATCGAGTTCCGCCGCGTCCGCCAGATGCAGCCGCACGATGCCGAGCGCGGCATTGACCTCATCGACCGTCCCATAGGCCGCGATGCGCAAATCATATTTCGGACGGCGTTCGCCGCTGCCGAGCGCGGTGGTGCCATCATCGCCGGTGCGGGTATAGATGCGGTTGAGGACGACCATGGTCCGTCTCCTGTGCAGCCACTTTGCAGCCACGCTTTTCTAAAAATTAACGGGCCGTCACCCAGACGGTGAACATGATGAGGACGATGGCCGCGAACTGGAGCAACACCCGCAACCGCATCAATTTTTGGGAACGGTTCGGCGAACCGCCGCGCATCATGTTGATGAGTCCGAGCAGCAACACAAAAGCGACCGCGGCCACCGCCAGAGGAAGAATGAACGTACTGAGGAATGAAGCCATCGGCCCTCCATAATACCACATCGACGGATGCGCCATTACCGGCTTGCCCGTCAGGTTTTTGAATTTGACATTCGCTTTGCGAGGGCGTGGCAAGGCCTGTGGCGAATGTCAAATCCACTCCACTAGCTTTTGGCGGCATAATATCAGAAAGTAGTTCGGTCCGCTTTCCACAGAGGCCGCGTTGCGCCAGATTCGCTACATTTTTCACGTCGGCATCGACGCGTTCTACACGTTTCTGGCCGATGACGGCTGGGCGATCGCCAGTCACATCGCTTTGTCGACCTTGATGGCGCTGTTTCCGTTCCTGATCGTGCTGACGTCGCTGGCCGGTTTTTTCGGCTCGAAGGAACTCGCCGATCAGGCGGTGGGGCTTTTGCTTCAGGTCTGGCCGAAGCAGGTCGCCGATTCGCTGTCAGGAGAAATCCACGATGTCTTGACCACCGCCCGCGGCGACATTCTGACCATCGGCGCGGTGCTTGCGGTCTATTTCGCCTCGAACGGTGTTGAGGCGCTTCGCGTCGCGCTCAACCGCGCCTATGCGGTGATCGAGCCACGGCGATGGTATTGGCTGCGGCTTGAATCGATCGGCTACACGCTCCTTGCGGCTTTCACCTCGCTGGCGATGGCGTTTTTGATCGTGCTCGGGCCATTGATGCTGGAAGCGGCGCGCCGTCATATTCCGATGATCGTTGAAACCAACGAGAGTTTTCTCAATTTCGCCCGTTATGGCATCACGATTCTGGCGCTCGTGGTTGCATTGTTCGTCCTGCATGCCCGGCTTCCCGCCGGGCGCCGGAGTTTTTTGCAAATCCTGCCGGGCATCATCTTCACGTTGGTGGCTTCGATGATGTCGGGCATCGTGTTCGGGCAATATCTCGCGCGTTTCGCCAATAATTACGTCACGATGTATGCCGGCCTCGCCTCCGTCATCATCGCACTGGTGTTTCTGTATTTCCTGGCCGCGATCTTCGTCTATGGCGGCGAACTCAACGCCGCGATCATCAAGTCGCGCCTGCCCCACGGCGTATCGCTTCAAGCAGCGCAGTCGCTAGAGCCCTCGGAGACACGGGCTTAACCAGAAAGGCATCCGCCCCCGCCGCGCGCGCGGCCACCTCATCGTCACCGCGCCCCGATACCCCGATGATCGCCATGTTGCCGCATGGCGGGGCAAGCGCGCGGATTGCCCGGATCGCCGCGATGCCATCGATGCCGGGAAGCACCATATCCATCAACACCGCATCAAAACCGCCTTGCAGGATGCGCTGGGGCGCCTCCTCGCCCCGGCCGATGAATTCCGCCTGATGGCCAAGCTCGGTCAACACCGCGTTGAGCACCACGCGACCGAATGGGTTGTCTTCGACGCTGAGAATGCGCAAGCCCCGCGCGCGGTTTGGCGGGCGGGCGGCATTTGGAACCAAGTCCGCCACCGCCGAGGCCTCGGCCCGTTCGAGCAAAACGGTCAACGTAAACGTGGCCCCGCCGCCGCGCCGCGGCGCCACGGCGATATCGCCCCCCATCGCGCAAGCGAGTTGCTTGACCGATGACAGACCAAGACCTGCGCCGCCGAAGCGGGCCGCGATCTTCACATTGGCCTGCGAAAAGGGACGAAACAGCCGTTTGATTTCCTTCAACGTAAGACCAATGCCGCTGTCGGAAACGGCAAAGGCGACGCCGACCTTACCCTTGGCCCCACGGGTCCGGCGCACTGTCAGCCCGACGACGCCTCGCTCGGTGAATTTGGTGGCGTTGTCGATCAAATTTTCCAGGGCCGCCCGCAGGCGAACGGGATCGCCGACCACGAAGGCGGGCAGACCTTGCGCAATCGCGACCCGCGCCTGCAAGCCCTTGGCCATGGCCCGCCCGGCGAGCGAATCGCCCGCATGGTGCGCCAGCGAGCGCAGATCGAATAAATCCTGCCGAATGCCGAACGCCGAATGGCCGCTTTTGGCCGCATCGACAAAGAGCGTCGCCAGGCTCGCTAAATGTTCGGCGCCGGCCTTGATGGTATCCACCCAGCGCCGCTCGCGTTCACCAAGGTCAGATGTCGCCAGCAAATCGCTGATCGCGAGAATGCCGGTCAGGGGGGTGCGAACCTCATGGGCAAAGGCCGCCAGCGCCGTCTCGACCATACCGGGCGCGGTGGTCTTGGCCGCGGTCTTCGCCATGGGTTTGGACGCCTTGCGGACGGCGCGCTTTCTTAGGCGACCTTTCTTTGGCCGCCGCGTGATATGTCCTCGGCGCGATGTCGCCGCCATGAATCCCCCAATCCTGGCCCCTTCCACCATGGCATGGCCGGGCATCCGAAGTCACGCTGGAGCGTGACCATCTTGCCCATCGCAAGCGAGCGATCCAAAGCTCTTTAAGAAAGGCCGATGTGACGGCGAATATCGGCCGGCGTCGCACCAGCGGCCCGCAACTCGCGCAAGCCCGTGGCTTGCGTCGATTTCGACAATTTTTGCCCGGCCCCATCCAGGATGAGCCGATGGTGCCGGTAGAGGGGTTGCGGCAGTCCGAGCAATTCTTGCAACAGTCTGTGAATGCCGGTCGACCAGAACAAATCCTGCCCCCGCACCACTTCCGTCACGCCTTGCCGCGCGTCGTCGACGACCACGGCGAGATGATAGCTGGTCGGCATTTCCTTGCGCGCGATGATCACATCGCCCCAGGCGGCGGGTCGCGCGGCAATAGTCCCGCTTTCGCCGCCGGGACCTTGTCCGAGCTCACGCCAGCTCAATTCGCCAACACGGGCAGAGGCGGCCACCATATCGAGCCGCCACGCATAGGGCGCGCCGGAGCAAAGCAGTTCCTCACGCGCCTCAGGCGAAAGCGTGCGCGCCGTACCGGGATAAAGCGGCGCCCCGTCAGGGTCGCGCGGCCACGGCGCTTGTCGCTCGCGCTGCGCAATCAGGCGGGCCCTCTCGGCGCGGCTCTCAAAGGCGGGATAGACCAGCCCGAGCGCCATCAGCCGTTCGAGCGCGACGTGATAGTCGGCCATATGTTCGGATTGGCGGCGCACGGGAGATTCCCAGCTCACGCCGAGCCATCGAAGGTCGTGATCGATCGCTGCCTCGAATTCGGTCCGGCAGCGCGCCGGATCGATATCCTCGATCCGCAGCAGAAACTCGCCCCCGGCTTGCCGCGCCAGATCGAAATTCAACAACGCCGAATAGGCATGGCCGAGATGCATATAACCGTTCGGACTGGGCGCAAAGCGGAAGACGGGCGGCATTGATCTCTTTCGCAAGAAGTGATGATTTTAGGTCGCAATGACCCTCCACCTCAACAGCCAAGCCGACCTTGAAGGCGCGATCCACGCGCTCGTCAAACAAGACCCGCGGCTTGATCCCATCCTGAAGCTCGCCGGCATGCCGGCGCTCCGCCGGCGCGAGCCCGGTTTTGTCGGTTTAGCGCATATCGTGTGCGGCCAGCAGCTCTCCACCGCCAGCGCCGCCGCCATTTGGAGCCGCCTCACCGCCGCTTTCGACCCCCTTCATCACGACAGCTTGCGGCGCGCCCGTGCCGATCGGCTCGGCCGGCTCGGCCTCTCAGTGGCGAAAATCAAGACTCTGAAAAATCTCGCGCGCGAGATCGCCACGGAGCGGATCAATCTGGATGTGCTGGCCAATGAAGACGCTGACGCCGCGCATCACACACTGACGGCGCTGCATGGAATCGGGCCCTGGACCGCCGACGTGTATCTGTTGTTTTGCCTCGGCCATGGCGATGCCTGGCCGGCCGGGGATCTTGCGGTGCAGGAGGCGGTGAAAATCGGATTGGGGCTGAAGACGCGCCCCACGACAAGGGAGACGGTGAGCCTTGCAGAACCGTGGCGGCCCATGCGCGGCGCAGCGGCTCATTTGTGGTGGACCTATTACCGCGCGATCAAGAAGCGCGAAGGCGTAATGGCACCGGCCAAAACGGCTTTGCCGAAAACAAAGAACACGGCGAAACGGCCCAAGCGCACTGCGTCATCATTGACCGGAGCGCTTTCTGTGCGGCCGCGAAGGGTATAGCCTCTTAAAGATAGCGCGCGAAAAGACGCTTTGAGGTCGCAACCATGCTGGACAAGACGGACGACGTCGCGCATTCGGCCCACCTTTGGCTCGCGCGCTTCGAAAGCGCCCTCGAACACCCCGATAGCGGCGCGCTGGCGGCGCTCTTTCATCCCGATAGTTTTTGGCGGGATGCCTTGGCACTGAGCTGGAATCTGCAAACCCTCAGTGGCGCCGGCGCCATCTTGCGGGAATTGCCAGTGCTTGCGGCCCGCACCGCGCCTCGCTTATTCAGGATCGATCCCGACCGCGCGCCGCCACGCCGCGTGAAGCGCGCCGGCACCGATACCATCGAGGCGGTTTTCAAATTCGAAACCATTCAAGGCCGCGGCAGCGGAATTCTTCGCCTGGTCGGCGATGCCGGCGACGATAACACCCTCAAAGCCTGGACGCTTCTCACCGCACTTGAGGAATTGAAGGGCTTTGAAGAGCCACTGGGATCGAGACGACCGCGCGGCCAATCCTACTCGCGCGACTTTCGCGGACCGAACTGGCTCGATCAGCGCAAGCAAGCCACCGCCTATGCCGGCCGCGATCCCACCGTGCTTGTGGTCGGCGGCGGACAGGCCGGACTTTCGATCGCGGCGCGTTGCAAGCAACTCGCAATCGACGCGCTGATCGTCGATCGCGAAAAGCGCATCGGCGATAATTGGCGCAAACGTTACCACGCGCTGACCTTGCACAATCAGGTCCATGTCAATCACCTGCCCTATATGCCGTTTCCGCCGAACTGGCCGGTCTATATCCCCAAGGACAAGCTGGCGAACTGGTTCGAAGCCTATGTCGAGGCCATGGAGCTGAACTTCTGGACCACGACTTCCTTCGAGAGCGGCGAGTACGACGCAACAAAGGGACGCTGGTCGGTCGTTTTACGCAACGCCAACGGCCGCGAGCGCATCATGCACCCAAAGCATGTGGTGATGGCAACCGGCGTCAGCGGCATCGCGAATTGGCCGGATTTGCCGGGCTTGAAGAATTTCGAAGGGACTCTCTTGCACTCCAGCCAGTATGACGACGGCGAAGCGTGGAAGGGCAAAGCCGCCATGGTGATCGGGACCGGCAACAGCGGCCACGATATCGCCCAGGATCTTTATGCGAGCGGGGCGAAGGTGACGCTGGTTCAGCGCAACCCCACCCTGATCACCAATATCGAACCGTCGGCACAACTCGCTTATGCGACATATAGCGAAGGCACGCTGGAAGATAATGATTTGATCGCGGTCTCGATGCCGCTGCCGCTGGCGAAGAAAACCCACCAGATGCTGACCGAGCAATCCAAACAGTTCGACAAGGAATTGCTTGATGGTCTCGAACGCGTCGGCTTCAAACTCGATTTCGGCGAGGACGGCACCGGCTGGCAGTTCAAATATCTCACCCGTGGCGGCGGCTATTATTTCAACGTCGGCTGTTCCGATCTCGTCGCGCGACGCGAGGTCGGACTTCGGCAATTTTCAGATATCGAATCGTTCGTCGCCGAGGGCGCACAAATGAAGGACGGCGCGACGCTGACCGCCGACCTCGTCGTGCTCGCGACCGGATACAAACCGCAGGAAGTTCAGGTAGCGAAATTGTTCGGTGACGAAATGGCCGCGCGGGTTGGCCCGATCTGGGGATTTGGCGAGGGCTATGAATTGCGCAACATGTATACCCGCACCGCTCAGGACGGCCTGTGGTTCATCGCCGGCAGCCTCGCGCAATGCCGCATCAATTCGAAATTCTTAAGTCTGCAAATCAAGGCGATCGAGGAAGGATTGCTGCCGCGCGGCGCCGAAGCTGCCAATCCGACGTGACCAGACACATTTTGGCGAACGCGCGCCCTGCTTTTGCCGCGCTAGGCTCGCTTAACCAAAGCGTTCTCTGAGATATCCCAGATGATAGTGTGCAGCCTCACGCTTTTCGATGATGTGGTATTTAGCAAAGCACCAGACTGAAACGCACAAGCTGCGTAAGTCCGATAGAACCGATAGACGGCCACGATTTACAGGTTCGAGGGGAGCCAGATCGACGTCAGCAAGCCATCCGATGTCCCATTCCCGCGGGCCAAGGCTGACATCTTCGAAGTCCGTGTAGCACGCTCCTTCCGAGGTAATGAATACGTTGTGCGTGCCTGCGTCGCCGTGAATCGGAATGATCTCGATCGGCAAGTTGTCCAAGATCCGGATAAGGCGATCGTAGGTGGTGAGCAGAAAATAGCGGTCCGCATCGACGAGTGCGGGCAGCGATGAGGTATCCTCCAGCAGTAGGCGGCACTTGTCGATTTTGGACCTGAAGGATGGCAACCTGTCGGGATAATCCGCGAGTGCTCGATGGATGCAGCACAGCGCCACCGCCGCTGCCGCTACATGGGCCGGGTTATCTCCATCTGCCGGCACATGAGCAACGAACTGCCAAAGGGTCAGCCCGAATTTGCCCTGAAAATGCGGTCCGGCAGGAAGAATCGGGCTCGGCGGCACGACCGGCGCATTTCTCTCGGTCAGGTATCGTGCAATCGCAAGCTCCCGGGAAAGGCGCTCGGCCGCACCCTCCTCCGCGCGCACAACGATCCGGGCAACGGTTTCGACCGACGGCCAGAATACGCTGATGTGTTGCGAATGGTGCAGCAATATCGATTCGACACGTCCGGCAGCGACCCGACCAGCCACTTCGCTTGCTGCCTGCAGTGCCTGAGATATCAGCTCGTTTTCGTTCGTCAAAGCCAACTCACGCCTTTCAACAGCTTCATTCTCCTCTGAGGTTGGAGGCCTTGATAACGGGCCACCAACGTTCGCTCTCGGCCTTCTGAAATTCCCGCAAGGCTTCCGGCGACTGCTGCTCGCGCGGCGAAATTTGAATGCCGAGATCGTCAAACCGTTTTTGGACGACCGGATCGGCGAGCACGTTCCGGAGAACGGCATTGAGTTTCTCGACAATCTCCTTGGGCGTGTCCTTGGGCGCCCAAAGCCCGTACCAGAGCGAGGCGAAGAAACCCGGCAATCCCGCCTCGTCAACCGTTGGAATAGTGGGCGATGCCGATAGCCGCGCCTGACCGGTGACGGCCAATGGCTTGATGCTGTCGGTTGCGATCAGCGATCTGAAATTGGACGACGGCTCCATCATGAAATCGATCTGGCCGGCGAGAAGATCCTGCATGGCCGGCGCGTTGCCGCGATAGGGCACGAACTGAAATTTCGTGCCAGTCTCTTTGCGGAAGGCGATGCCGGCGAGATGACCGGCGGCGCCGACGCCCGCTATTCCGACCGAGACCCTGTCGGGATTTTCCTTGAGATAGGCGATCAACCCTTTCAAATCATCGGCCGGCAGGTTTTTGCGGCCGGCGATCAGAAGCGGCTCGCTGCCGATATAGATCACTGGCTCAAGATCCTTCAACAGATCGAACGGCAGCTCATAGAGGCCGCCGGTGAGCATATGCGTGGTCGATGTGCCGATCGAAAGCGTGTAGCCGTCCGCGGACGAGCGCACGGCGCGGCCGACGCCGATCGTGCCGGCGGCGCCGGCCACATTCTCGATAATGATCGATTGCCCCAGCGCCGGCCGCATCTGTTCGGCGAGATAACGCGCCAGCGTGTCGGTGGCGCCGCCCGCCGGGAACGGCACGATCATGGTGATGGGTCGAGCCGGATAGGGTTGCGCCGCATCGGCAACCGGACCAATGACCGATCCAAGGATCACGACGCCGGCCGCCAAAGCCGCGAGCCAGCCGCGGATCGGGCCGCGCCGGCATCGGCGAATAAAGAAATCAAGCATCGCCCACCACCTCGCGCCGCCGCCGGTCGGATTCCTCGGCATAGCGCCGCATCGCATGGGCCTCGGTCAAGATTCCGATCGGGGTGTTATCGCCGCTCTCGACCACGGCGAGCGATTCAGCCTCCGCGACATCAAAGGCGGCGATGGCTTCCTGGATATTCATGCCGGGATGCAACACGACGCGGGGGAAATGAAGGATGTTGCGCAAGGTTTTGCTCGCATCGAGGTCAGGTGCATGCGCGTCCGCCACAAGCACCAAACCGGCATAATGGCCCGCGCCGTCCACGGCCACCACCTGGGTCTTCGATCCCGGGGGAAATTTGGGCCGGAATTCGGCGATCGGCATGTCTGCGTCCACTGTGACCATATCCGCCCGCATCAGCCGCCGCACGGTGAGGTCGCGCAGCCATCCCACGTCGGCGGCACTGCGGATGGTTTCGCCGCGCAGGTGCAATCGCCAGGTGGCGAACGAGTAGCCGAACAACTCGCGGGTGATCTGGGTCGAAATAATGACGGCGACCAGCACGACCGTGGTCAGCCAGAGGTCGCCGGTCGATTCCAGCGCAATGAACGACATCGTCAGCGGGCCGCCAATGACGGAAGCCGACAACGCGCTCATGCCGACGATGGCATAGACGTTGGGATCGAACTGAAGACCTGGCGAGAGCGCCTCAAGGCCGGCCGCAAACAGCCGGCCTCCGATCGCGCCGAGAAAGAGCGTGGCGAAAAACAACCCGCCGCGAAAGCCGGCGCCGAGCGAAATCACCGATGCCACCGTCTTTAACACGAACACCACCGCGATGAAGGTAAGCGGCATCGTGACAATTCCGGTGAAGTGTAACGCGCCGTGCCCCGACGACAGCACTTGCGGCGTCTGCAATGCGAACAGCCCCACGGCGAGGCCACCAAGGGCGGGGCGCAACGGCGGCCAAAGCTTGACCCTCGACAACAACGTGTCGCAGATGCCAACCCCGCGCATGATGGCGATCCCGAACAACGCGGCGAAGACCCCAAGCAGCGCGGCAATCGCGAGATCGCGTCCAAGCACATTGCCGATCGAATCGATGCCGATACCGAGCGTCAGCGGGGCAAAGGCATGAGCGACGAAATAGCCGACGACGGAAGCAATACCGACCGGCGTGAGGTTGGCGGGCGTGTACCCTCCGATCACCAATTCGAAGGCATAGAACGCGCCTGCCAATGGCGCGCCGAACGCACCGGAAATCGCGGCCGCCGCCCCGCAGCCGACCATCAAACGCTGGTCGGCGCGACGCAGATGAAACCCGCGGCCGAGCGAGGCGGCAAGCCCGCTCGAAAGCTGGGTATATCCCGCTTCAAGCCCGACCGATGCACCGACGCCACTCGACCAAACCGTCTGCAACGCCACGATCGTACTGCCACGAAACGACATCCGTCCGCCGTGCAGCGCATTGGCTTCGATCGGATCGATTTCGCGCGCCGGCCGCCAGCGCGACAACATGAGAAAGGCGAGCCCGAGCAACAACCCGCCGAGACTCGGGATTAGCAGGGCGCGCGCGGGCTCGATACTGAACTGACTCGAAAGCCGAGCTTGCGGATCGATGTCAAACAACAGCACGTGGAACAACTGCACCGTCGCGCTCATGGCCGCCACGACCAATCCGCCGCCGGCGCCAACCATCGCCGCCAGCACGACCAGACTGGTCTCATGAGCGCGAACGAACGCCCTCAAGCGGCGCGGCGCCTCAAAATAGCGGGATTGAGCAATCATTTTGCCGTGTCCATTAAATCATGATGCGATTAAGTGAAATCCCCATCATGATCTCATCTCTTTGTTTGAGCACGATCTTTTCATGCTCTGACTGGCCGAACCCGCCGTTTGTTCCCTTGGCAACAGCGTCTTTCACAAATCCGATCGCCAAGGCCAAGGCGGGAGAATAAGGTCGTCTATGCTCTTCACAATCCCGTCACGCTGCATGTAGTATGTCAACTCACGCTGCTTCGCAGCCATATGGAGGCCGGGAGCGTTACTTGAACGCACATGTCTCGCAAGGCGGTTGGCCGGTACTGGTGTTGAATGCGGACTTTCGGCCGCTGAGTTATTATCCGCTCTCGCTATGGTCGTGGCAGGACGCGATCAAGGCGGTGTTCCTCGACCGCGTTAATATTGTCGAGCATTACGACCGCGCGGTACGCAGCCCGACATTCGAGATTCAGCTGCCGAGCGTGGTGTCGCTGAAATCTTTCGTCAAGCCGACCACCCATCCGGCCTTCACCCGGTTTAACGTATTCCTGCGCGATCGCTTCATCTGCCAATATTGCGCGGCGAGCGACGACCTGACCTTCGATCACATCATCCCGCGCAGCAAGGGCGGCCAGACCACTTGGGAAAACGTGGTCGCCGCCTGTTCCCCGTGCAATCTTCGTAAAGGCAGTCTGACGCCGCAGCAGGCGCGGATGTTCCCAAAACAGCAGCCCTTCGCGCCGACCGTGCATCAGCTCCACCGCAACGGCAGGCTGTTTCCGCCGAACTATTTGCACGATAGCTGGCTCGATTACCTCTATTGGGACACCGAACTCGATCCATGAGGCTTGCGGATCGGCAGGCTTGCGGATCGGCGAGCCCATGAAGCCGCGCGCGGGGGTAGATCCAACACCGGACCCGGCCTGTTTCTCCAGACTTTCCCGAGCGGGTTTTGCGGCATAAGATTGGCTGCTCATTCTTGTGAACCCGCCATCGCCCGTCCCGGCGAAACAGCGCGCGCCGTTTGGCGAGGAGATTTTCATGCCCTCTTTGACTGAATGGAAGGTGCCGGCTGCCCATCAGCCCCGCCCGGGCGATTACGGTTTCGACCTCGATCGCGCGCTGTCCTCGATCGTCGGCCTGCATTCGATCATCCCGCCGGATGCCTTCAGCGCCGATACGCTCGGCACCGAGCGCGCCGGCAATGGCGTCGTCATCGACGACGGCCTGGTGCTGACGATCGGCTATTTGATCACCGAGGCCGAGGCCGTCTGGCTGCATATCGGCGATGGGCGTGTGGTGCAGGGCCACGCGCTCGGCTTCGATCCGGAGACTGGCTTCGGCCTGGTGCAGGCCTTAGGGTCCCTCGACCTTGAACCCTTGCCGCTGGGCTCTTCGGCCGCGGCCGCCATCGGCGACCGCGTGGTATTGGGAGGCGTCGGCGGCCGCACGCGATCGGTGGCAAGCCGGATCGTCACCAAACAGGAATTCGCCGGCTATTGGGAATATATGCTGGACGAAGCGATCTTTACCCATCCCGCCCATCCCAATTGGGGCGGCACCGGACTGATTTCGGCCGGCGGCGAACTGATCGGCATCGGCTCGCTCCAACTTGAACGCGAACGGGACGGCAAGCCCGAACACGTCAACATGGTGGTACCGATCGACCTCTTGAAACCCGTGATCGAGGATTTGCGCCAATTCGGCCGCGTCAACAAACCGGCGCGCCCTTGGCTTGGCATGTATTCGACCGAGATCGATCGTCGGATCGTCATAGTAGGGGTCTCCGCGAAAGGACCGGCGGCGCGCGCCGAGCTCAAGGCCGGCGACGTGATCCTGGCCATCAATGGCGAGAAAATCACGGATCAAGCGAGCTTTTACCGCAAGCTCTGGGCGCTTGGACCCGCGGGCGTGGACGTGCCGTTGACGATGCATCATGAGGGCGTCACTTTCGACGTCGTGCTGACTTCGATCGACCGGGCGCGTATGCTCAAGGCGCCGCGCCTGCACTGAACGAAGCGTCCTCTCGGCACACCCGAAAATTCCGATCTTATTTCTTGGTCGCGGCCGCCTTGCGCGCATCGGCGATGACTTGGGTAAATTGAGCCATGGTGAGCACGCCGGGCACGCGGAATTTGCCGACGATGAAAGAGGGCGTGCCGCGGAATCCGAAAGCGGTGGCCTGATCGTTGTTGCGCGCCAAAATCGCCTCGATCGCCGTCACATGCGCGGAGAGGTCGCGATCGAGGCGATCGATATCCAAGCCCGCTTCCGCAAGCGCCTCCCTGATTCGGCTATCGGTCAGCTTTGCGTTGACGGCCATCAGCCCGTCATGGGCTTCAATGAACTTGTCTTGATATTTGGCCGCCAGCGCCATCCGCGCCGCGCTCACCGATGCCGGCCCCAGGATCGGCCAATCTTTCCAGATCAGCCGCACCTTGCCGTCGTCATGGAGCACCTGCCGCAATTCGGGTTCGAGCTTGCGGCAATAAGGGCACTGATAGTCGAAATATTCGACCAAAGCGATGTCACCGGCCGCATTCTCCGCCACCGGAATATCCGGATCGCGCAAAACCACCGCCTCGCTCAACACGCCCTCGCTCTCGGCGCGTCCGGAGCGAGGCAACGCCCATGAGCCGATCCCCGCCGCCGTCATTGTCGCGAACCAATTTAGCGTTTGCCGCCGATTGGGGCGGATCGCGTCGATCGAAATGTTCATTTGCTGTCTCCGGTTTTCAAATGAACGGTCGCACGATTCATGGTCAGAACGCGAATAAGTTACGCGTGAGCATATAGAGGGCCACGGCGATGATGACGACGGCGAATACGACATTCAACACGCCGCGCTCGGCCGATAGAGATCGCGCCAGGCGGGTGCCGATCACCCCGCCGGCCAACCCGCCGGCGATGAACAGCCCCGCCAGCTTCCAGGACACAAGACCCGACCAAGCATAGCTCGCAGCCGTGGAGAGGCCGAAGGCTGTGACTGCCACGAGCGATGAGCCAATCGCATTGATGATCGGCATTCCGGTCGCCAGCATCAGCGCCGGCACGATCAGGAAGCCGCCGCCGATACCGAAGAAGCCTGACAGTCCACCGGTCGCGAGCCCAAGCCCTGCGATCGCGGGCATGTTGTCCCAGCTCATTTGCGCATCCGGCAAGCCGTCGCGCGATCTCGTTCTGAGCATCAGAATCGCGATCACGAGCATCAACAGCGCAAATAATTCCAGCAATTTTCGGCCGTCGAGCATTTTGCCGAATACCGCGCCAGCCAGCGCGCCGAAAATGCCGGCCGCGGCGAAGGGAAGCGCGCATGACCATCGCACGGTGCCGCCACGGGCATGGTTTGACAGGTTGATCGCCGCATTGGCGGCCACCGCGATCGCGCTCGTTCCGATCGCGACATGGGCGTCAGCGACACCCACCACATACACCATCAACGGCACCGACAGGATCGATCCGCCGCCGCCGATCAGGCCCAGCGAAAACCCGACCAGCGCCCCCGATCCCAGTCCGAGCACGCCTTGCACCGCGGAGATATCCAAGAAAGCCACCAAAAAACGCGGCCGGCCCGAAGGCCGGCCGCTGACGATTGATTAGGCCGCACCCTTCAAGCGCTTATTGCACTCGCTGTAATAGCCGCCGCCCTTCTCGATCCACTTCATGCCGCCATTGGCATTGGTTTCTTTGTTGGCTTTGTATTGATCGACGCAGGTGTGCATCCGTGCTTTGCCAGCGGTCTCCTTGGCATATTTCGGATCGACGGCAATCGGGAAGATCGCAGGCCCACTCGGCGTGGCGGCGGGAGCCGCTTTCGGTTTGGCTTCGGCCTCTTTTGGCGCGGCGGGCGCGGCAATCGGCGTCGCGGCAGCGCCGCACTCGGCCTTGCGGAAATCGTTCCACTTCTGGCCGTTCAGGGTGCCCGCGCTTTTGGCGGCTTGGTATTTTGCGCCACATTCCTGTGCGGACAAGGCTTGCGCCGGTGCGGCCGCCGTTAGCGCGACGAAAGCTGAAAGCGCGGTCGCGCAGAATAATTTGGCTTTAATTTTCATTCTTGGTCTCCCTTCGAACGTGGCTCATCTAACGGTTCCCATCCTAATCCAACCAGGATAGGTGACAACGGCCATCCGCCGCTGCATCAAAATATCGCGCCGCGAAACCGTACACGGCACCCCTCCATTCTTCATTCATGCCCGGTTCAGCATCGCCCCTCGATGGTGAGCGTCTCTTGTCCATTCAAGGAATTTCCCATGACACGATTTTCTCGCACGACTGCCACGCTTCTTGCTTCCCTTGTCCTCTTTGCAAGCCCCGTTTTGGCGCAAACGCCCGCGGCCAAGACCGATTCGGCCGCACCTATGGCTACCGAAAAAAAGATGGCTAAACCCCGCAGCGCGGCGTCTGTCGAATGCTCCAAGGAGGCCGATGCCAAGGGACTTCACGGCAAGGAGCGCCAGAAATTCCGCTCCGAATGCAAAAAAGCCGCTGACGAGAAGAAGTAAAACCTTTCATTTTTCCCATCCTCCTGACCCAGGAGGATGGGACGCCATCGTGAGGATGGGACCCATTGTGATGGGGCCCCTTGTAAAGTGATTCCATCCCGGACCGAACAGGTGCATTTGTCGAGGGTCCGCGGATTTGCCATAAGCGCGCCGTGAACCCGATTTTTCAACGGATGGCGGACGCCATCTCCCACGCTCCCCTGCAAACGCTCGAAACGTTGTCGATCGGCACGATCGGCGGCGTGTTTTTTCTGTGGGCGGGATTGCCGGGCGGATTGATCTCGGGTGCGATGATGGCGGTCGGATTGGCCGTCATGCTGGGACGGCCGCTTGCCATGCCGCCCCACCTCGCCCAGGCGGTGCTCGTGCTGCTTGGGATTTCGCTCGGCTCGCTGATGTCGCGGCAATTGCTGCAACACGCCGGGTCCTACCCGCTGACCATCGGGCTGCTGGCGCTCGCCACCTTCTGCACGACTTTCGGCAGCAGCCTTTACCTTCAGCGCATTCATGGCTGGGACCGGACCTCGGCATTTTTGGCGGCAAGTCCCGGCGCCTTGTCCCAAATCACCATGCTCGCCATCGAAAAAGGCGCCGACATGCCGGCGATCGCCGTGGTGCAGACTTTGCGCGTGATCATCCTGACCGCCGCGTTACCCCTGATCCTGGCGCTGACCGGCTTGACCTCCTCCTCCGCGCCCGCTCTGACGATCGCGGAGACTTCCCCGATCGGACTTATCGGTCTGATCGGGGCATCGGTATCGGCCTCGCTTCTGCTCAGAATGGCGAAATTCCCCGCAAGCTGGATGTTCGGCGCCATGATCGGGTCGAGCGTGCTGCACGGCACGGGACTGATCGAAGGCGGCCTGCCGCCGCTCTTACGAGGGATCGCCTTGATCGGCATCGGCACGCTGATCGGTTCACGCTTCGCGCGGATGAAATCGAGAACGCTGTTCGGACACATCCATGCCGGCCTCGGTGCTTTCGCCATCGCCATCCTCATCTCGGCCGTTTTCGTGGCCCTCATCGTGCTCACGACCGAGGTGCGATTGGCCGACATTCTGGTCGCCTACGCGCCGGGCGCGATGGACGCGATGCTGGCACTGGCGCTCACGCTGCATATCGACCCAATCTTCGTCGGCGCCCATCATTTGTCGCGCTTTGTGTTCGTCACGATCGCCACCCCCGGGATCGTCCATCTGTTCGGACGGCCACAGGAGGATGTCGACGATTAACGCGGTTTGACGGAGCGGGCGATGCCCCAGGCCGCGATCGCGGCCGTCAAAAGCGAGATCAAGACATTGTAGCCGGCAAGCGAAAGGCCGAGAAAGCGCCACTGTACTTCGTCGCAACGGATGACCTTGACGGTGTCCAGACGCTCCAGCAGCGTACCCGCGCTACCGAGATTGCCGACCGGACCGGTGCAATCGGTCGGCCCCTGCCACAAGCCCCATTCGACGCCGGCGTGATAGGTGCCGAGCACGGCGTTGCCGAGCGCGGCCAACCCCAGGATGGCAAGCCCGGCCAACACCAGACTATTTTTGCCGTTGCGGCGGGCGGCAAACGCTGTGAGCGCCGCAAGCGGAATCGCCAAATAATACGCGTAGCGCTGCTCCAGACATAATGGGCAAGGCCGGATGTCGAGCACCAATTGGAAATACCACGCGCCAGCCAGCGTCGCCGCCGCGATGGCCGCGATCGAAAGCGCCGCACCCAGCGCCGGTGAGGCGCCGTGCCGGAATGGGAAAACCGCTGTCACCTGGGACGTCACGATCAGCCTCCTATCGCGGCATCGCCACCCTGTCGAGACATCTCTGTTCACAGCGGGTTGACCGGCAGTCGCGACCCGCTATATTCCGCCGGCTTCGCGCGGCCGTTATTTCTTTTCGGCCGGCCGAAGGCCCCTGTGGCGGAACTGGTAGACGCGCTCGACTCAAAATCGAGTTCCGCAAGGAGTGCTGGTTCGATTCCGGCCAGGGGCACCAAACAAACGTGACGGCAGGTTACATTATCGCTAATCTGCCTACGAACCATGAGGAATGGCATGTTTGACTCAGAGCGGCGGCGGTGGCTGCTCGGCGGGGCTGCGGTCGTACCTGCATTGCTCGGGCCGTTTGCCGCGCGCGCGGCGAATGCGAAATTGCAGCGGATCGGCTATCTAAGCTCGACCTCGCTATCTCTGGAGCGTCATCTGGTCGATGCATTCGGCAAGAGGCTCCGCGAATTAGGCCATATCGAGGGCGAGACCATCGCTATTGAATCGCGATGGGCGGAGGGCCGGGATGATCGGCTGCCGGCCTTCGCCGCCGAACTGGTCCGCCTCCAGCCGGACGTTATTGTGACGGTGGGCACGCCTGCTTCTATTGCTGCCAAAAAGGCGACCGACGCTATCCCGATTGTTTTTGCGTCAAGCGGCGATCCCGTCAGTGCCGGGCTTGTTGCCAGCTTTACGCGACCGGGAGCGAACGTGACCGGATTCACTTTCGCTGGACCGGAGTTGGAAGGCAAACGCCTACAGCTTCTACAGCAGGCGGTTCCAGGGCTTTCTCGCGTTGCCGTGCTCTGGAATTCGGCCAATCCTTCCGTGGTCGGCTTCTATCAAGCGACACAAACAGCCGCCGCCGCCCTGGGTCTGGTGCTCCAGCCCGTGGTGGAGGTTCAGCGCGTAGAAGATCTCAAACCCGCCTTTTCGACGGTTACCGGCGCGCAATCTAATGCGATGATTGTACTGGCGGATCGTTTCCTGCTCGCTCACCGCGCCGAGATCGTGAACTTTGAGGCAACCAGCCGGCTAACGGGAATATATCCATACCGGGAGTATGTCGAAGCCGGGGGGCTGATGTCTTACAATGCCAACGACATCGACCAGTTCGATCGCACGGCGGTCTACGTGGACAAAATTTTAAAAGGCGCGAAACCCGCCGACCTGCCGGTCCAGAACCCGACAAAATTCGATTTGGTCGTCAACCTAAAAACCGCCAAGGCGCTTGGGGTGACCCTGCCGCCATCTATCCTTGCTTTCGCCGATACGGTGATCGAGTAAAGTAAACGTTGCCCGCGAGCGTGAGCGACATGCGAGATGAAAGAAATAGTCCTGAATGTCGGTCTTTGCTCATCCAGGCGACATTCGACACATCTCACCCCACCTCCGCCCTCACCATCGCAGCACCCTCGGCAAGCGCCTTCATATGGGTTACACTGCCGGGATCAGCTTTTACTACTTCCCACCTATGTGGTATAGAATTGCCCTATGAAGCGGACAGAAGCTCTTAAAAAACTGCGGGCTTACGCCAGCGCTCTTAAGGCGCAAGGTGCGACCTCGCTATATCTGTTTGGATCGACGGCCCGCGATCGGGCTGGCGATAAAAGCGATATTGATTTGTTTATCGACTATGATCCGCGCAGCAAGTTCAACGCATTTGACTTGGTTGCAACGAAACGCCTGCTTCAGAACGGTCTCGGCGTAAATGTCGACCTTACAACACGTAACGGGCTGCATCCCCTGATCCGTAAACAAGTCGAGGCCGAGGCCATGCGGGTTTTTTGATGCCGGTGCGCTCTCCGCTACTGCGTATCCACGACATGCTTGAAAGTATCCAAGGAATCGAAAAAGCCATAAGCGGAAAATCATTCCGCGACTATGAGCGTTCGTGGTTGCTGCGCTCCGCGGTAGAGCGCGGCGTCGAAGTGATTTCAGAAGCCAGTCGGCACTTGGGCCGGGAACTAAAGGCTCAGCACAAGGACGTTCGCTGGATGGATATCGCCGGCATCGGCAATATTTTGCGGCACGAATATCAGCGCGTAGACGGGCAAATTATTTGGCGAGCGGTGAAAGACGATTTGCCGGCGCTCAAGGAGGCCCTGCTCGCCCTGAAAGCTTCGTTCGCCGATAAGGCATAGGCCAAATACAACTGAGGAGTCCGCAGCGCGACATCCAAATTGAGAAGACAGTCCCGATGTCGCTTTGCTCATCGGGGTGACATTCGACACATCTCACCCCACCTCCGCCCGCACCATCGCGGCACCCTCCGCCAGCGCCTTCAGTTTTGCGAAAGCGAGTTCGCGCGACAGATATTTCATGCCGCAATCGGGTGCCGGCACGAGGCGTTCGGGCGGTAGATATTTCAACGCGGCGCGAATGCGGCTGGCGACGGTCGCGGGCGCCTCAGCCATGGGATCGGCCAAATCGATCACGCCCAGCATGATTTTTTTCGGTGCAAGCTCCCTGAGTACGCCGAGATCGATTTTCGGTTGCGCCGCTTCGATCGAAATCTGATCGGCCTTACACGTGGCGAGTTCGCCAAGGAAGGAATAGCCGACGGGCTTTTCGCCTTTGACGACCGCCGCATAACCGAAACACAGATGCACCACGCTCGTCACCTTGAGGCCTTCGAGCGCGCGGTCGATCGCCTTGACCGCGATGCGCTTGGCGGCTTGCGGGTCCTGGCGCAGCCAGGGCTCGTCGAGCTGGATGACATCGGCGCCGGCCGCCTCCAGATCGCGCGCCTCGGCGTTCACGGCGGCGGCGTAATCCATCACCATTTCGTCTTCATCGCGGTAATATTCATTGACCGCCTGCCGGCTCATGGTGAAGGGACCCGGCAGCGTGATCTTGGCGACGCGCTCGGTATTTCGGCGCAGAAATTCCATGTCGCGAATTTCCACCGGATGGGTCCGCCTGATGGCACCGACCACGCGCGGCACGACGGTGGAACGTCCGATGTTCGAAATCACCTCGCCGGGCTCACCGCATGAAACGCCTTCAAGCGAAGTGGCGAAACGGTTGGAATAACTCTCCCGCCGCATCTCGCCATCGGTGATGATGTCGATACCGGCGCGTTCCATATCGCGGATCGCGAGTAACGTCGCATCATCCTGCGCCTGTTCCAGCCACGGCTCGGCGACGCGCCACAAATCGAGACGAACCCGCGCCACGCCCTTCGACAACAATTTTCGATCCACCAGCCAATCCGGTTGCGGATAGCTGCCGACGACCGTGGTGGGTAAAAGTTTTGCGGTCATGCCGTTCTCCTTGTTGCTCTTATCCCTCCCCCCTGCTTCGCAAGGGAGGGATCAGACGACCGCGCTGCAATTCAACCCATCTCGTCACGCGCTGCCGCCGAGATAAAGCCGCTTGACGATGTCGTTGCCGCGCAATTCGTCCACATTGGCCGCGACCACGATCTCGCCATGGACGATGATGTAACCGCGATCGGCGATGCGGACCGCCTGATTGAAATTCTGTTCGGCCATCAACACGGTCAAGCCGAAGCGTTGGCTGAGCTCGCCGATTTTGGCGATCATCTGCGATACCAGAAGCGGCGACAACCCCACCGAGGGCTCGTCGATCAAAAGCAGGCGCGGCGAAGACATCAGTGCGCGCGCGATCGCCAGCATTTGTTGTTGGCCGCCCGACATCGTGCCGGCGAGCTGGTTCGAGCGTTCCTTGAGAAGCGGGAACGTGTCGAAGGCGAACGCGAGATTGCGCGCGATATCGGCCCGGGCGGCGCGGCGAAAGGCCCCTAACATCAGATTTTCCAAAACCGTCAACCGCGGAAACAGCCGCCGCCCCTCCGGCACCAGCGCGACACCGAGATCGACAATCGCTTCCGTGGACAATCGGGAGAGGTCGTGCGCGGTGCCATCGATCGTCAATGACACCGTGCCGCGCCACGGCCGCACCAAACCCATGATGCATTTCATCAGCGTGCTTTTGCCGTTGCCATTGGTGCCGAGCAGCGCGACGGTCTCGCCCGCCGCCACATCGAGCGTGACGCCGCGCAGCGCCTTCACCGCGCCATAGCCGGCATCGAGGTCGCGGATCGCAAGGCTAAGTGCCAAGATAGGCCTCCTGCACCCGCGAATTGGCCATGACCTCAGCGGGCTGCCCGATCGCGATGATCTTGCCGGCATCCAAACACATGATGCGCTCCGAAAAACGCATCACCGCCTGCATGATGTGTTCGATCATGATGATGGTGATATCCCGGCCCGCCATGCTCATCAGCAAATCCAGCACCTCATCGACCTCGGAACCCGAAAGGCCGGCCATGGCCTCATCCGAGATCAAAAGCTTGGGACGCGTGGCCATGGCGCGCGCCAGCTCCAGCTTGCGCAACTCCACCTGGCTCAGGCTGGTGACGGATTTATCGGCCTTCGACGACAGCCCCATTTGCTTGAGAATAGCGATGGCGTTCTCGCGGTGATCGGCAACCGAAAGGCGCAAATGGGCCGCGCTGGTAAAATCGAGCGCCACCATGAGATTTTCGGCAACCGTCATGCTCTTGAACGGGCGCGGGATCTGAAAGGAGCGGGCGATGCCGCGGCGGGTGCGCAAATGCGGCGGCAGGCGCGTGACGTCCTCGCCGCGGAACATCACGGTTTGGGGCTCGGTCCGAAACGCGCCGGAAATGCAATTGATCAACGTGGTCTTGCCGGAACCGTTGGGACCGATCAGCCCGAAGCGCTCGCCGGCTTTGATATCGACGCTGACATTGTCGAGCGCAGTGAACCCGCCGAAGCGTTTGGTCAATCCTTCGATCCGAAGCAGCGGAAATTCCGTCGGGACGGCGGCGTTCATGCCTCGCCCTCCGCGCGCCGGCCGGCCGCGCGACGAAACAGCCCTATGATGCCCTCGGGAGCTGCGACCACAAAGAAAACCAGCATGATTCCGAGCACCAGCACATTCACCTCCGAGGAAATGGTGACGGCGAGAAGTTGTTGCGTGACGCCGAGCAGCATGGCGCCGATCACCGGACCCGCCCAATGCGCGGTGCCGCCGATCAGTGCCATCGCCAACACCGAGACCGAGTAGTTCAGGTTAAAGGCGGAAGCCGGATCGGCATATTGCAGATACATCGCCGCCGGCGCGCCGGCCGCGCACATCAACGCGCCGGAAATCACGCAGGCCAGCATTTTGAGCCGCAAGGTCGGCACGCCGGTGCATTCGGCGGCGAATTCATCGTCCTTGAGCGCCTGAAGGCCGCGGCCGATCCAGGAGTTTTGAATGTAGCGGGCCACCGCAACCGCGACCACGACCAGGAGCGCTTGAACGAAAACCAGAAGCTGCACGTAACTGTGGAACGGTGCGACGACCGCCGGCCGCTGAATCTGAATGCCGGCCGCGCCGCCAAGATAGCGCCAATTGGTCACCGAGGTCTCGATCACGATGGTGAGCGCAATCGTGGCGATCGAGAAAAAAATGCCTTGCATGCGCAGCGTCAAAAGCCCGACGGCAAAACCGAGACCGGCGCCGACGATCGCCGCGGCCGCGATCTGCACCAAAAGCGGCGCGCCCACCGCCTGGGACAACAATACCGCGGTATAAACGCCGACGCCGAAAAACGCGCTGGTGCCGAAATTCACATAGCCCGCATAGCCACCGAGAATGCTCCACGCCACCGCAAGCACGATGAATTGCAGGATCACGTAACCGGCGAAGAACGGATATTCATTGCCGATGAGCTGCGTCATCAACAAGATGGCGGCCAAAAACAGCGCCGCGCCGACCCAAAAAGCGATGCTGCTTGGTTTCATGACCGCCTGCCAAGCAGACCCTGCGGCCGCACGGCGAGAACGCCGAGCAATAGCGCGAAGGAAATGGCCGGCGCCCAGGAGGCGCCGAGCGTGGTCAGGACGATCGTCTCGGCAACGCCGAGGATGATGGCCGCGATCAGCGTGCCGGTCATGCTGCCCAGTCCGGCCATGACCACGACGCAGAAGGTGCGCCCGATATAGGCGCGGTCGAGCGTCGGATCGACCGGGGCGATGATGATCAGAAGCGCACCCGCGATTCCGAGCACGGCGGTCGCGATCCCGAACGCCCATTGTTTGATCGCCACCGGATTGGCTCCCATCAGCCGCACCGCCTCCTCATCCTGCGCGACCGCGCGGATCGCGCGCCCCATGAAGGTTTTGGACAGATAAAGCGCCAGCAAAGCGGTCAGGACGGAGGCGACGGCGAAAGCGACCAACAGCCGAAGCGGAATCCGCATCTCGCCGAACCGCCAGGCCTTGCCGATATAGGAGGCGGTGACCGAACGCTGATCGACGCCGAAATGCAGAATGATCAGGACCTCGATGATAAAGGCGATGCCGAAGAAAAACGCGATGCCGCGCACGGCGGCGTCGCTACCGCGCCGTGCGAACGTCTCGTAATAGATCCGATAAGCGAGGAGACCGAACACGAACAAAAGCGGCGTGATCAAAAGTCCCGCCAGAAGCGGATCGATGTCGAAGCTGTCGTTGAGGAAATAGACCGCATAGGAGGCGAGCACCAGAAAGGCCGGATGCGCCACATGGGGAACGCCGAGCAGGCCGAACGAAACCGACAGGCCGATGCTGACGGCCGCATAGAAGCAGCCGAGCAGCACGCCGATCACCACCGCATCAAGCAGCAGGTCCATTGACACCAAGTGAGGTCCCCCGCCTCTTATCGGTCCTTGCCCGCCCGCGAAGGCTTATTTTCGCGCGTCCTCGAACGGCGTGATGAGATTGCCGGATTTCAGTTTCTCCGGAAACAAAATCACTTGTTTGCCGGGCTTCTTGAATTGATCCATGCTCTTGTCCACGATGCCCTGGAACTGCGCTTGCAGCGTCGCGGTCTCCTTGCGCTCACCATCGGCCGAAAACGCGATCGGACCGACAATGGTCGCCACTTCGTGTTCGTGCAGATATTTCGCGATCGCCTTCTGGTCGAGCGATCCTACGCTCTTTACGGCGGCTTCGATCAATTGGCCGCTCGCATAGCCGAACGGGGCGAGATAATAGCCGAGCGGATCGACCTTGGCTTCCACCGCGCGCTTCGAATAGGTCTCGAAAAACGCTTTGGTGCCGTCATAATACATGCCGGGTTCCGGCAGCCAGGTGTTGAAGTTGACGACGCCGTTGAGCAGCGAGCCGAGGTTTTCCATCACCGCGCCGAATTGCAATCCGACCATGCCGCCGCCGAACAGCTTGACATTGTCGCCGATCCCAAGCTCGTTGATCGCGCGCAGGATACCGGCCGAATCCGGCGGGTAGGACGCGACATAGACGATGTCGGGCTTGGCGGCCTTGAGCGCGCGGACGATGCCTGAGAATTCCACCGTGTTCGGCGGATAGGCCTGATCGAAGACAACAGGCATGTTGCGTTTAGTGGCGACTTCGCGCGCGGTCTTGGCGAGATTTTGCGCGAATTCCTGGTCGGCGGTGAGCAGCGCCACCGTCTTGCCACCGACCTTCTGGCCGATATCGAGAAACGCGCTGGCCCAGGAATCGGCCGGGCCCCATGGCGCCACGTTGAACCACATGTCGTGGCCGATCTTGCTGTTGACCTGAAACGAGAAGTTTCCGATCAACACCATGCCGCGCTGCTTGACGAGCGGCATGATCGGCGCGGTCGGCACGGTCGCGTAAGGCGAAAACAGCAGATCGACCTTGTCGACGTCGAGCAGCTTGGAATAGATCGCGGGCGTCTCCGAGGCGCTCGATTTGTCGTCATAGACGACGAGCTCGACCTTACGGCCGAGCAGGCCGCCTCTGGCATTGATGTCGTCGCGCCATATCTCGGTGCCGAGCAGCGAGGCCTTGCCGCCGCCCGCGAGCCCCCCGGTTTGCGCCATCGACATGCCGATTTTGATCGGCGGCTGTTGGGCGTGAACCGATGGGACCAGCACAAAGCCGGTGACGGCAATCGCCGCGCCAAGAAGCGTTCTGCGTTTCATTGTTCCTCCCCACTCAACATTTTTCATTTACCCGCGCCGGATTGTTCCGCGGCTCGTCGCACGGTCCCGGCAACGGTGATTTATGACGCCGGCTGCTTCAAAATCGCGGACGGATCGGCTCCGACACGGCCGCCGGCCCGGTCGGCCGCGGTTTCGCGCGACAGGCGCATGTCGAAGCGGATGCTCGACAGGCCCGGAACAGGACACTCCGGGTCTTTCGGATTGATGTCAACCGCCAGATCGCCCGACGATCCGAACACCACGTCGTCGGCCAGATGCGGATCGTCGCGCAGATAAAGCGCCGTCACCAATTCGCGGTAGCCGGGCGCGCCGACCAGGAAGTGAATATGGGCGGGGCGCATGCCGTGCCGCCGCTGCGCCCGCACCATCTCGCCGACCGGGCCGTCCATCGGAATCGAATAGCCGAGCGGCTTCACCGTCCGCAACATAAAGAGGCCTTTGGCGTCGGTCGTGAACACGCCGCGATAATCGATCGCGTTGGGATTCTCCTGGATATCGTAAAGGCCGCTGGCGCTGGTCTGCCAGAGCGAGACGGTGGCGCCGGCAATCGGCTTATCGTTCACATCGCTGACATAACCGTAAAGCACGATTTCCGAACCCGGCGCGGCATTCCGCGCAATCTGGCTGCCCGCGGCAAGCGGCGGCGAGGCCTCGCGGTAAAACGGTCCCAGAAGGCTGGTATGCGTGCCTTCCTCCATCGCCGTCGTATCGTGCAAACCGTTGACCAGCGCCGACAGGCCGAGCGTGTCGGAAAGCAGGATGAATTCCTGCCGCGCCGGCGTGCAAATCTTGCCGACCGCGGTCATGAAGGCGATGCCCTTGATCCACTCGGCCGGCGTGAGATTCACATCCTTGGCGAAGGCATGCAGATGTTTCACGGCGGAAGCCATGATCGCCTTCAGCCGCGGGTCCGCAGTCGTGGCCATCTGGTCCAATACGGCATCTGTGATGGTTTCCGGCGTCAGCTCTTGCATGCGTTCCTCCCTCGATCAGCCACTTTCCATGGTTTTGGCGATCCATGGTTTTACTCGGAAATAGCCTATCGCGCCGCGGTCCCGACCGCAAATCCCACGACCGTAAATCCCTCGGGCGATAAAGCGGGATCATCCGCGCGTCCAAAATTTCATCAGAGGCAGGCCGATCAATCGGTCTGGTCGCGGCGCACGCTCAGCGCATGGGTTTGCGCGGTCGCCGTGGCATTGCCGAACGAACGCGGCTGGGTGAGGTTTTCGGGCTGCAAAATCTCGTCGAGTTGTTCGCGGGTCAATAGCTTCCTGGCCAAGACGAGGTCATAGACGCTTTGATCGGTCAAAAGCGCCTGCTGCGCGATCTCGGTGGCGTTGGCATAGCCGATATAGGGATTGAGCGCGGTCACGATTCCGATCGAGCGTTCGACGCCACGGCGCAGATGCTCGCGGTTGGCGGTGATGCCGTTGACGCATTTCGAAGCCAGCGTCAGGCAACCGGCGCGCAGATGATTGACGCTCTTGAAAAGACTATGCGCGATGATCGGCTCGAAAGCGTTGAGCTGCAACTGACCGGCCTCGGCGGCAAAGCTTACCGTCACGTCATTGCCGATCACCTCGAAAGCGATCTGGTTGACGACCTCGGGGATCACCGGGTTGACCTTGCCCGGCATGATGCTGGAACCCGCCTGCACCGGCGGCAAATTGATCTCGTTGAGGCCGACGCGCGGCCCCGAGGATAAAAGGCGCAAATCATTGCAGGTCTTCGACAGCTTGACGGCGACGCGTTTGAGGACGCCGGAGAGCTGTACGAAGCTGCCGCAATCCTGCGTCGCCTCGATCAGGTTGGAGGCCGTGACGAGCGGAATGCCGGTCACGCTTCGTAAATGCTGGCAGACCAGCCGCGCATAGTCCGGATGGGCATTGATGCCGGTCCCGATCGCGGTGGCGCCCATGTTGATTTCGCAGATCAGAAGCACCGCCTCCCTCATGCGCTGCTCGTCCTCGCCGAGCATGACCGCATAGGTCGAGAATTCCTGACCGAGCGTCATCGGAACGGCGTCCTGCAATTGCGTCCGCCCCATCTTGATGATGTGCTTGAACTCCTCGGATTTACCCTCAAACGCCCGGCGCAAGATCGCCATCGCTTCGACCAGCCGCGTGATGCCGGCATAGGCCGCAAGCTTCAGCGCCGTCGGATAGACGTCATTGGTGCTCTGGCTCATATTGACGTGTTCATTGGGGTGCAAGAATTTGTATTCGCCCTTGCTTCGGCCGAGCAGCTCGAGCGCGCGGTTGGCGATCACCTCGTTGGCGTTCATGTTGGTCGAGGTGCCGGCGCCGCCCTGAATGACGTCGACCACGAATTGTTCATGCAGGCGGCCGGCTCTGATTTCTTCCGCCGCCGCGACGATGACCTCGGCCCGCGTGGCATCGAGCAATCCCAGCTCGCGGTTGCTTCGCGCCGCCGCCAATTTGATCGAGGCCAGCGCGACGATGAGATCGGGATAGATGGAGATCGGCGTTCCCGTGATCGGGAAATTCTCAACGGCGCGCAAAGTATGCACGCCATAATAAACGTCGAGGGGAACCTCGCGATCGCCCAACAGATCGTGTTCACGCCGCATGCTCATCGGACCCTCCATCACGTTGAAGGTGATCCAACGATAAGATCAGGATGGCGCGGCATTTCCAAGCATTGTGTGGCCGCCGCCGAGCATGGCGGGCGCGACCGAAGTGGCGACTCGCGAAACCGCCATCGGCGGCCATGACGCCGATACTTCCGGGGGTTCCATCTGTTTGGAGAACACGCGGTCATTTTGACCGCGATGTTTAAATCATCCTTTAGGGTGATCGGGTAAGCTTTGTGATAATGGGCCAGATTTACGGGAATCTACGGATAAAACCTTTCACAAAATAAATGGTCGGCTTTGCGGGGTTTAAGCCGTAGTCAAAGCCCGCGCGAATGGACGCTCAGAATGGGTAGCGCGTTCGACGAGATCGACTTCGATTACGCGACCAGCATCGCGGACCGCGCCAATCGATTCATGTCGCAACATGGTGTGCCGCCCACACCCGACAATTTTGCAGTCTGGTTTTACTATGCAATAGGCGGCTCGCTCGCGCTGAAAAAAACCATCGACGTCCTGATTGCCAATAAGCGGCGATTCGATTCCGTCGTCAATCGCGACCTCTACGTCACCTACATCAATCCTCATCCCGACCGCGGCACGAGCGAGAATTTCCCGGAACAATTGCGCGCTGTCATCGCCAGCGCCAAGGAGTTCCTGGCGACCGCCATTTCCGACAATCGCACCCAGATTGAAACGCTGGGCGAAGTTTCCTCGCAATGCAGGCCCACGGCCGATCCGAGGTCGATCATCGAAAAGCTGATGAACGAATTATCGAATGCGACGTCGAGATCGTCGGCGCTGGAGGCGAATTTTCTCAAGACCACGAAAGACCTCGACCAGATCAAGGACTCGCTGAAACTCGCCGAGCAGCACTCCAACACCGATCCGCTCACCGGGCTCGCCAACCGGCGCTCGCTCGATGCATTCCTGCGTTCGGCCCAGATCGCCGCGATGGAGACGGGAAACCCGCTCAGCATTCTGATGATCGATATCGATCACTTCAAGCAGTTTAACGACAGCTTCGGGCATCAAGTCGGTGATCAGGTGCTGCGGCTGGTAGCCAAAATCTTGCAAGAGAATGTCCGCGACTGTGACCTTGCCGCGCGTTATGGCGGCGAGGAATTGATGGCAATCCTTCCCGACGCGGCGCTCGATGCGTGCGCCGACGCGGCCGAACGCATCCGCCGCCGCATCGCCGAAGCCCGGTTGACCCGGCGCACCACCGGCGAAGAGGTTTCGAGCGTTACCGTCTCGATCGGTGTGGCGCAGTTCCGCATGGCGGAGTCGGCGGACAGCCTCATCGAGCGGTGCGATCGCGCGCTTTATCAGGCCAAGAGGGCGGGGCGGAATCGAACGGTTATGGAAGCGCCGGACGACGATGAAATCGCGGCCTGAAATCATCGCCAGCTCACCCGAACGCAAAACGCTCGCGGACCGGCCTGAACCGATAGCCGGTTTTCAGATCGCCGCCGCCACTTTCTCCAGGCCGATCAAGCGGGCGAGCGCGCGCACCTCGCGCTTTTGATCTTCACGAAGCTGGAACAACAGCGGCATCGCGGCCGACTTCAATTGCTGGACTTCCTCGGCTTGCGGATCGATCGGCGCGGCCGTGCCGTTCGGCTCGGCCTGCCGGGTAGCGTGAATCCTGCGGGCCACGGCGCGCAGCGCGTTTTCCACCGCCGGCCAATAGGATTCCTGCGACGGCGAAAGCCGCAACCGATCCTTGATACCGGCGATCTGCGCTTCGCTCAAAAGCGCATAGGATTTCTGCGATGGCGGCTTGGACGCAAGCTTCGGCTTGGACATCGGCCGCGCCGCAAGGCGATCGGTGGTCTTGAGCGCTTCGGCTTCGCGCGGCGAGTTATCCGCAGCCAAGGCGGGCCGCATCGGATCGCTTGGGATCGCGCCGGTTTGCGGCGGCTCGCTCGGAGCGGAGGCCGTTGAAGCGACATCCAACCGGTCTCCCTTGCCTTCCCAATTGGAAATGGAACCGCCGAAAACGGCGGAGGGCGGCATCGCCGCGCCCGCCGCGGGCACGCTATCGCGCCCCAGAATAGCGGCGCCCGCCGCTCCAACGATGAGGAAGCAAGTCAGCGCGATCATGGTCACAGCTTTGGACAGGTAACGCTCCGTTTTTTGCGTTGGATTGGAGGGACATCGCCGATAATCGGGCGGGAATTAAGGCTTAACCATGCCGCCGCGATGGCGCATGACGGCCAAAGGAGAAGAAGGGGGGTGGGATCAGGCCGCCGCGGTCAGCTCGTAAGCATCCTGGATGTCGGCAACGATGTCGGAGGCCTCCCAAAGCGCATCGGGTGCGACCGTTCGCAGACTGATGGTCCAGTTTCCGCCTTTGTTGGAGCGGGGCATGCTGACGATGTCGAATTGCACGTCACGACACAGCGGGTGACGCTCCAGCGCACAGGCGACCCGTCGCCTGATCTCCTCGAGCGTCGCCGGCTTTTTCGCAACAAGCGTCTCGCAATCCATGTCCCGTCCCTTCGACCGCGCGACCGCAAAAAGCTTGCGGCGAGCGCTCCATGAATTTTGGGCGGGCTTGGTTAATGGCGCGTTAAAGCGCGAGAGTACCTCACAAAGGCCGTCACGCCGCCTCGCAAAACCACGAGGCGCCGCTTTATTGGCACAGCGCGCGGCTGACGTAATTATCGGTGTGGCAATCGTCGGGCTTTCGAGCCCGTCCGGGAATCAGCACTTTCGGCGAACAGGCTTCCACCGAATCCGTCGTCAGGCTTTTGCCCTCCTTGAAACCCTTGGCCTGGCACAGCGCATCGGCCGCGACTTTGCAGTCGGAGGCACCGTTCGGCGATGGCGGGCATTTCACACGGCCCGTGGCCACGGAAGCCGGCCTGGCCAGACGCGACAGGCTTTCGCCCGCATCTTTCGCTGCCTCCTTGGCGCGGGTATTGAGATCGTCGAGCGTCTCGCTTGGACTTTTGAGCGGCGGCAGGATCGACAGCGACTTTTCGAGCATTTTCCCCATTTCGTTGAAAACGCCGGGGCTTTCTTCGCGCGGCGGCAGGGTCTCTGGTCCGCTCGGTGGCGGGGCCGGCGGCGGGGAAACGTTTTGCGACCAGCCTGTGCCGGCGGCGGCCAGCCATATCAAGGCCGCCATGGCGATCCTCGCCACGGCCAGAAACGTGATGCCGCGCTTCAAATCAGCTTGAAGGCGGCAACGAAGCCCGCGACGAGCACGAGCGCGAGGACGCAGACCCACAGGCCCAAACGTTTCTCGACTTCGGCGCGGATCGCATCGCCATAGCGGTTGAGCAGGACGGCGACGAAGAAAAACCGGCCGCCCCTGGCAATGATCGAGCACAGGATGAACAGCCAGATGTTGTAGCCCGCAAAGCCCGAGGTGATCGTGACGAGCTTGTAGGGAATCGGCGTCAACCCCTTCAGCAAAATGATCACGCTGCCCCATTCGGCATAGGAGGCGCGAAAGGCTTCGACCTTGCCGCTGAGATGATAGAGTTGGATCAGCCATTGCCCCACCGAATCATAAAGGAGAGCCCCGATGGCGTAACCGAGCACGCCGCCGGCAACGGAGGCAATCGTGCACATTGTCGCAAACAGCCACGCCCGGGCCGGGCGCGCCAGCGACATCGGCAGCAGCATGATATCGGGCGGAATCGGAAAAAAGGAACTTTCCGCGAAAGCAACCGCCCCTAAAATCCACAACGCGTGAGGCTTATCGGCGGCGTCGATGCACCAATCGTAAATCCGTCTCAGCATGGCGCGATGAACCATCACAATAAGATGGCTTTGTCCATGCCGGAAAGCGGGGGAGCTGAAGCTTAGTGCCGCTTGCGCAAGACGCGGCCTTCGAGCGCGACAATGGGCCGCCGCTCCAACGGGGGCGGAGCGACCTTGACCGGCGATTTCGGCATCTTCTCGGCGATCCCGAGCAGATGCTCGCGCCGCTCCATCTCGCGCCAGACGTCTTCGGGACGAACGCCGGCAGCGGCCCAAAGCACCGTGAGATTATAAAGTAGATCGGCGCTCTCGCTGATGACGGCCTCGGTCTTGCCGTTGACCGCGTCGATGACGACTTCGATGGCTTCCTCGGCGAGCTTTTTGGCCATCTTGTCCGGCCCACGCTGAAACAGCCTTGCCGTCCGCGAAACCGCCGGATCGAGATCCTTGGCCGCGAGCACCGCCAGATAAAGCCGTTCGAGCGAATCACTCATGATTGCCTAAAATAGTCCAAACGCCTCGCCAGCGTGTTAACGCGACGCCCGGAATACCGGAAAACCACCGGCCACAGTGACCAGCGGCTTAATTCAGTCGGAAGACTTGTGGGGGCCGGGGGAAGCTTCACCGGACCAAGACTGGATCATGACTGGATCAAGGCCGGCCCCGCGCGCGCCTTGTCCTCTTTCTGCCCGGCCATGGCGGCGCCAAGCCTGCCTTCGCGCGGCGAGCACCTGATCAATTGAGTAACCGTTCTCTTTAGAGCATGATGAGATTTGGATGAAACACCGTCAGCGGGTTCGTTTCACCTCTCCCCGGCGGGGGAGAGGTGGACGATTTCCGATGCCGCACCGGCCTAAGCTAACGTCATCATACGCTAGTCCCATCACCATGCCCCTGCCTCGCCTTTATCTGCGTGTGCTCGAACTGCTCGGCAAGGAAGCGCGGCTCGGCTGGATACTGGCAGGCGCCAATCTCCTGCTCGCGGCTGCGCAATTCGCCGAGCCGGTGCTGTTCGGCCGCATCATTGACGTTCTCTCCGGCACGCCCGATTCCGCCAGGTCAGGATCGCCGGTCTGGCTGCTGCTCATCACCTGGGCGGCGTTCGGCCTGTTCACAATCCTGTGCGGCACGGCGGTGGCGCTGCACGCCGATCGGCTTTCCCATCGCCAGCGGCAGGAGGTTCTGACCAATTATTTCGAACATGTCCTGCAACTGCCGCTGACCTTCCACACCGGCACCCATTCGGGGCGTCTGATGAAGGTGATGCTGAGCGGAACCGATGCGCTGTGGCAGCTCTGGCTCGGGTTTTTCCGTGAGCACTTCACCGCGATCCTGTCGCTTTTGGTGTTGCTGCCGCTCGCCTTCTACATCAACTGGCGGTTGGCGATCCTCTTGTTCGCACTCTGCACGGTCTTCAGCTTTCTCACCACCTTCGTGGTACGCAAGACCCATGGCATGCAGAGCGAGGTCGAGGCCCATTACAGCGACCTTTTCGCCCGCGCTTCCGACGCGCTTGGTAATGTCGCGCTGGTGCAAAGCTTCGTGCGCATCGATGCCGAGGTCCAAAGCGTGCGCTTGGTCGCCGACAAGCTGTTGGCGGCGCAGATTCCCGTCCTGTCATGGTGGGCGGTGGTGGCCGTCATCACCCGCGCTTCGACCACGATCACAGTGCTTGCGATCTTCACCACCGGCATCATCCTGCACGAATACGGCCTGACCTCGGTCGGCGAGATCGTGATGTTCGTCAGTTTCGCCACCATGCTGATTCAAAAACTCGAACAGGTGGTCGGCTTCATCAATAATTTGTTTTTGCAGGCGCCGCGCTTGCAGGAATTCTTCAACGTGCTCGACGCGGCGCCCGCGGTTCACGACAGCCCCGACGCGATCGACACCGGCCGCCTTTCGGGCCTCGTCGAATTCAACGACGTTTCGTTTTCCTATGACGGCAAGCGGCCGGCGGTCGAAGACCTCTCCTTTACGGCGCTGCCCGGCCAGACCATCGCGCTGGTCGGCCCGACCGGCGCCGGCAAATCCACCGCGATCGCGCTGTTGCACCGGGCGTTCGATCCGCAATCGGGCGTGATTCGGATCGACGGCATGGACGTGCGCGGCCTGGCACTGACGGCGCTGCGGCGGAATATCGGCGTGGTGTTTCAGGAAGCCCTGCTGTTCGACCGCTCGATCGCGGACAATTTACGGGTCGGCAGGCCGGACGCCTCGGACGAGGACCTGCGGATCGCCACCGACCGCGCCCAGGCGCTGGAATTCATCGCGCGCGGCGAACGCGGCTTCGAGGCTCATGCCGGCGAGCGCGGGCGGATGCTCTCCGGCGGCGAACGGCAAAGGCTGTCGATCGCGCGTGCTTTGTTGAAGGATCCGCCGATCCTGATTCTCGACGAGGCGACCAGCGCGCTGGATGCGGTCACGGAAGCCAAGGTCCATGCCGCGCTCGACGAGGTGATGAAGGGGCGCACCACCTTTGTCATCGCCCACCGGCTTTCGACCATTCGCAACGCCACGCGCATCCTCGTCTTCGACGGCGGTCGCGTGATCGAAAGCGGAACTTTCGATGAACTTGTCGCGAAAGGCGGCCGTTTTTCGGAACTTGCGCGGGCCCAATTCATGGGGCAGGAAAGTACGAGAACGAGCATCGTCGAAATTCGGCCCCTTTCCTCGCCGAATAAATCCGATTGCGCATGATCCGAAAAACCTGATTGCGTTTTTCCGCTCATGCGGGGAACGTAAAACGTATTCGCGCCATTTGCCTCTGTTCCAACCGGGCGAGGCGGTATAGTTTCGCCGCTACCATGATGGCCGAGTCGGCTACGAGATCGCCGACAATGGTGCCGGATACGCCTGAACGCTGAAACACGTCGAGACCTCCGCGAGGGTTTTCGCGCCTCGCAAGCAGGTCGCAAAGAACCGGAATCAGATAGTGTCTTTTATTCGTTCGTTGTTTTTCAAACCGTCCTTGCGTTCGGTCATTTTGCTCGCGGCATTGGCCGCCGCCGCGCCGCGCGCGGCGAACGCCGAGGCGCTGTTATTGGTGGAAGCCGACAGCGGAAAAGTGCTTCAGGCCGAGAACGCGACCTATCCTTGGTATCCAGCCTCGGTGACCAAGCTGATGACGGCCTATGTGACGCTCAAGACGGTCAAGGAAGGCAAGATCACTCTCGATACGCTGTTCACGGTGTCCCCGGTCGCGGCTTCCCAGTCGCCGTCGAAAATGGGATTGCGGCCGGGCACGCAAGTTACCGTCGATAATGCGCTCAAGATGATGCTGGTGAAGTCGGCCAACGACATGGCGGTGGTGCTGGCCGAAGGCGTCGGCGGCTCGATCGACGATTTCTCGGCGATGATGAACGAAAACGCGCATCGGCTCGGCATGACGCAGACAAGCTATGTCAATCCGAACGGCCTGCCGGCCGATGGTCAGATCACCTCGGCGCGCGATCTTGCGATCCTGGCCCGCGCCATCATTCACGATCTGCCCGAATACGAATATTTCGTACACATTCCCTCGATCCGTTACGGCCGCCGGATTACCCAGAATTTCAACCGGCTGATCGGCCGCTATCCGGGCGCCGACGGTTTCAAAACCGGATTCATCTGTGCCTCCGGCTATAACCTCGTGGCTTCCGCCACCCGCAACGGCAAACGGCTGATCGCGGTCGTGCTCGGCGCTTCGTCCGGTCAGGCACGCGCGGTCAAGGCGGTCCAACTGCTGGAGCGCGGCTTTGCCGGCGAAACGCTGTCGTGGCTGCGCCCCTCGCTCGGCACCGTCGAAAATCTAGTGCCGATCGATGCCGCCCCGCCCAACCTGCACGACGATATGTGCAACGGCAAACGCCATCGGCCCGCAAGTGACGACGATGAAGACACCCTTGCAAGCAACGCGGCAGCCGGCGGCTCCGGAGCGGCGATGGCCTTCGCTACCGGTCAGCAAGCCCCCGTTTTGAAGCCCTCGGAATTGTTGGCGGCCGCGCCCGCCGCTTCCGAGCCGATCCCCGTCTATACCGGACCGACCCGCATTGGCACGGCGCTGATCGCCGCGGTGGCCGCCGACGCCGACGAACAACAGGCGGCTTCAAAACATCGCGGGAAAAAGTCGCGCGTGGCCGCAAGGCGGCCGGATGCCGCGCCTGAGCCCAAGCGCGAGGCGAAAGGCGGTGGCAATGCCACATCCGGCACGGCCAAACATGCCAGCGCCAAGCCGGATGCGGCCGGCAAGAATTCGGACAAGGGGTCGGACAAGACCGCCGATAAGAGTACCGCTAAATCGGCCAAACCGAAGACCGCCGCCAAGCCTGCCAAACCCGCGCCCAATAACCACGACACCAAAAGCGGCCACGCCAAGAGTAGCACCAGCGATCCAAAGCCACGCGCTTAACCTTCTTAACCGGAACCCGGCACTTTCGCGACCTCCCGCCGCTTGCCTTCAGTGGCGGCGGTGACCAATATTACGCGAAACAGCGCGTCCCGCTGACAAGGCCCAAGGGCAATGAACCGGGAGGGAAGTGACATGGAGCGCATCTGGCTCTAGCAATATCCGCCCGGCGTGCCGGCCGATATCGATGTGACCCAATATTCGTCCCTGGTCGAACTCTTGGAAGAGAGCTTTGCGAAATTTCGCGATCGCAAGGCTTTCATCTGCATGGACAAATCCATCAGTTACCGCGATCTCGACGAAAAATCGCTCGCGCTGGCCGCCTATCTGCAAGGCAAAGGCCTGCAAAAAGGCGCCCGCGTCGCGCTGATGCTGCCGAACGTGTTGCAATATCCGATCGCGACCGCCGCCGTGCTGCGCGCCGGCTTTGCCGTCGTCAACGTCAATCCGCTGTATACGCCGCGCGAGCTGGAACATCAGCTCACGGATTCCGGCGCGGAAGCCATCATCGTGTTGGAGAATTTCGCGGCCACCGTGCAGCAGGTGATGGGCAAGACGAAGCTCAAGCATGTCATCATCGGCAGCATCGGCGATCTGCTCGGCCTCAAAGGCGCGCTCGTCAATTTCGTGGTGCGGCGGATGAAGAAGATGGTGCCCGCTTTTTCGCTTCCGCGCGCGGTCGCCTTCAATGCGGCGGTTGCCGCGGGCCGCGGCATGACCTTCGAAAAACCAAGGCTCACGCCCGACGACGTCGCCTTCCTGCAATATACCGGCGGCACCACCGGCCTTTCCAAGGGGGCCACGCTGCTTCACCGCAACATCGTCGCCAATGTGTTGCAGAACGACGCTTGGCTGCAGCCGGCGCTGAACAAGCCGCCGATCGTCGAGCAGCTTTTGATCGTCTGCGCGCTGCCGCTCTATCACATTTTCGCGCTGACGGCCTGCTTCCTGTTGGGGACGAGGGCCGGCGGCGTCAATCTTCTCATTACAAACCCAAGGGACATGACGGGTTTCGTCAAGGAGCTGTCGAAATATCAGGTCAACTTCTTTCCCGGCGTCAACACGCTTTACAACGGGTTGTTGAATACGCCCGGCTTCGAGCGAATCGATTTCTCCAAATTGAAAGTCTCGAATGGCGGCGGCATGGCGACCCAGAAACCGGTCGCCGAAAAGTGGCTGGCGGTGACCGGCTGTCCGCTGTCGGAAGGTTATGGCTTGTCGGAGACCTCGCCGACCCTGACCTGCAACCCGGCCAATTCCGAAATATTTTCCGGCTCGATCGGCATTCCCGTGTCCTCGACCTATCTCTCGATCCGGGACGACGACGGCCGGGAAGTACCGCTCGGCCAAGCGGGTGAAATCTGCGCCAGGGGACCGCAGGTGATGGCCGGTTACTGGAACCGGCCGGACGAAACCGCCAAGGTGATGACCGCGGACGGCTATTTCCGCACCGGCGATATCGGCGTGATGAACGCGGATGGCTTCACCAAGATCGTGGACCGCAAGAAGGACATGATCCTGGTTTCCGGCTTCAACGTCTATCCGAACGAGGTCGAGGAAGTGATCGCAAGCCATCCGGGCGTGCTCGAATGCGCGGTGATTGGGGTTGCCGACGCCAAATCGGGCGAAGCGGTCAAGGCCTTCATCGTCAGGAAGGACCCGAGTCTGACCGCCGCCGAGATCATCAAATTCTGCGCCACGCAGCTTACCAGCTACAAGATTCCCAAGCAGATCGAATTCAGAACGGCCTTGCCGAAAACCAATGTCGGCAAGATTCTGCGCCGGGAATTGCGGGAGGAGAAAAAGGCGGCCGCCGCATGAACATCGCGGCAAATGACGCAACAGTGAACCCGACCCGCCATTGCTGTTTTGAGGCCTGCCAATATTGTGCCGCGCGAGCGCCCGGTCTAAGAACATTCGCACCATCTTAAGGGAGATCTAACGATGACGATCAAAGTTGGCGACAAGCTGCCGGAGACCAAGTTTCGTATGTTGACGGCCGACGGCCTCCAGGTCCGGACCACCGACGACATTTTCAAGGGCAAAAAGGTCGCGCTGTTCGCCGTGCCCGGCGCCTATACCGGCACCTGTCACAAGATGCACCTGCCGAGCATCTTCCTGAACGCCTATGCGATCAAGGGCAAAGGCGTGGACACGATCGCGATCGTTTCCGTCAACGACGCTTTTGTCATGAGCGCCTGGAAGCGCGACACCGATCAGCGCGACGAGGCCAGCTTCCTTGCCGACGGCAATGGCGAATTCACCAAGGCGATCGGCATGGAGCTCGATGCCTCCGGCAATGGCTTAGGCATCCGCTCCAAGCGCTATTCGATGCTGGTGGAAGACGGCGTCGTGACGAAATTCAACCTCGAACCCGCGCCGGGCAAGGTTGAGGTTTCCGGCGGCGATACGCTACTCGGGCAGCTTTAAGTCATCCGTCATTGCGAGCCACCGGGTCGCGCGAATGCGCGCCCGATGACAGGTTCCGCGAAGCAATCCAGAATTTTCTCGCGAGAAGCTGGATTGCTTCGGAGCTCACGCCCCTCGCAATGACGAGAGTAGACCCGATCACCCTTTCAGCCGCGCCATCGCCACGCCGTCGCGCGCCAATTGATCGGCGCGCTCATTGTCGTCGTGACCGGCATGGCCCTTGACCCAGTGCCAGCGCACTTGATGCGGCTTTAACGCCTCATCGAGCCGCTGCCACAGCTCGGCATTCTTGACTGGTTTCTTATCGGCGGTGCGCCAGCCGTTTTTCTTCCAGCCGAAAATCCATCCGGTGATGCCCTGCCGGACATATTGGCTGTCGGTGTAGAGATCGACGGTGCAGGGCTTTTTGAGCGCCTCCAGCGCCGAAATCCCCGCCATCAACTCCATGCGGTTGTTGGTGGTGTGCGCTTCACCGCCCTTCATCTCTTTTTCGACATCGCCGAATTTGAGAATCGCGCCCCAGCCGCCGGGACCCGGATTACCCGAACAGGCACCGTCGGTATGGATGATGACTTGGGGAAGCGCGCTCATTTTATTTGCCCCTCAAGACAGCACGCCGTAATCGCCGATCGACGAGACGCTTTGATGAAAGCGCAGCTTGCGGGCATATTCGAGCGGATCTTTGGGGCGCACCAGCGCGCCCTTGGGCACGTTGAGAAAATCGACCAGCCGCGTCAAAAGAAAGCGCAACGCCGAACCGCGTGCCAACAACGGCAGCGCGTCTTGTTCCGCCTTCGATAATTTTCGTATCCCACCATAGGCCGACAACAGCGCGCGCGCCTTGGTGACATTGAACGAGCCGTCGGCCTCGAAGCACCAGGCGTTGAGGCAAATCGCGACATCGTAAGCCAGCATGTCGGTGCAGGCGAAAGTGAAATCGATGATGCCGGATACTTGATGATCGAGGAAGAATACATTGTCGGGAAACAAATCGGCATGAATGACGCCTTCGGGCAAATGCGCCGGCCAGATGCCGCTTTCGAGATCGTCGAGCTCGGCCGCGATCAAGCCGCGCAGCCCCTGCTGCACCTCGTCGGCGCGGGAGGCCGCACTTTCGAACAGCGGCCGCCATCCCGAAACCGACAGCGCGTTGGCGCGCGACATCGCGAAATCGCTTCCCGCCAGATGCATTTGCGCCAACACTTTTCCGACGCCGGCGCAATGGGCCGCGCTCGGTTTGCGCGGCCAGATGCCTTCGAGAAAGGTGATGATCGCCGCCGGGCGGCCGGCGAGCATGCGCAACGCCTCGCCGTTTTTGTCCCTCACCGGCTGCGGGCAATTGACCCCGCGCGCGGCCAGATGCGTCATCAGGCCGAGAAAGAACGGCAGATCGCTCTTGGCGACCCGCTTTTCATAGAGCGTGAGGATGAAGGAGCCGGAGGTGGTGTGCAGCAGGAAATTGGAATTCTCGACGCCCTCGGCGATGCCCTTATAGGACAACAGCGCGCCGATTTCGTAATCTTTCAGGAATTCCGCAAGGTCGTCGGCGGCAACGTCGGTGTAAACCGCCATGGAAAACCCGGCCTCGATTATTCCGCGGCGTCGGGCCGAAGCGAGCGGGGCAGCGGGAAGAATTCGTTCTCTTCCGCGGCCGAAACCGTCTCCACATGCAATTCGTACCGCTCGGCGAACGCACCCATGATTTCCTCGACGATCACCTCTGGGGCGGAAGCCCCCGCCGTGATGCCGAGGCTTTTGATGCCGTCGAAGCGCGACCAATCGAGGTCGCCGGCGCGCTGGGCCAAAATCGCGATTTTGCAACCCTCACGCTCGGCGACTTCGCGCAACCGCTGCGAGTTCGAGGAGTTCGGCGCGCCGACCACGATCAAGGCATCGACCACCGGCGCTACCTTCTTCACCGCGAGCTGGCGGTTGGTGGTCGCGTAACAAATGTCTTCCTTGTGCGGCCCGGAAATATTCGGGAAACGCCCCTTCAACATCGCGACGATTTCCGCGGTGTCATCGATCGACAGCGTGGTCTGGGTCACGAACGCCAGATTGTTGGGGTCTTTCGGGGTAAAGGTCGCCGCGTCTTCCGCGGTCTCGATCAGCGTCACCGCGCCTTGCGGCAATTGTCCGAGCGTGCCGACCACCTCGGGGTGATGGGAATGACCGATCAAGAGGATTTCGCGGCCGCGCTTGAAATGGATCGCCGCCTCGCGGTGCACCTTGGTGACCAGCGGGCAGGTGGCATCGAGCGAAAAGAAATTGCGGGCGCGGGCATCGGCCGGGACGGATTTCGGGACCCCATGGGCGGAAAACACCACCGGCGCATTGGTATTGTCGGGGATTTCGGCCAGTTCTTCGACGAAGATGGCCCCCTTGGTCTTGAGGCTATCCACGACATAGCGGTTATGGACAATCTCGTGGCGGACATAGACTGGCGCGCCATAGATGGCGAGCGCCCGCTCGACGGTATCGATCGCCCGCACCACGCCGGCACAAAAGCCGCGCGGCGAGCAAAGCACGATTTTCAGGGGTGGTTTGGCTGGCATAGGGGCGGTCTCGGACCGAATCGGCCCCAAAATCAGGGCGAACGGTCGATTCGAAGGGACATCTCTTTAAGCACTCGCGCTTTAAGGACTTGGGCCGCCTTTTAAGCGCTGTCAAGGGTCGTCCGCAGGACCATTGCGCGGCCGGCCCGGGACGGCTTATAAAGGGTCCAATTCCCGTCATCGCTGATGACCATGGCTTCGCCTCCGAAAAGAGGTGGGCGAGGCGCAAAGGAGATTTGCCATGAGCAATGCGCCGCTGATGCCAAAGGCAACCGCCGTGTGGCTGGTCGATAACACCGCGCTAACCTTCGATCAGGTGGCCGATTTCACCAAAATGCACCCGCTCGAGGTTCGCGCCATCGCCGATGGCGACGCCGCCCAGGGCATCAAGGGCATGGACCCGATTTCGACCGGGCAATTGACCCGCGATGAGATCGAAAAGGGTGAAAAAGACCCGAATTACCGCCTCAAAATCGCCGAGAGCAAGGTGACGCTGCCGCCCCAGGCCAAGAAAAAAGGTCCGCGCTATACGCCGGTCTCGCGCCGGCATGAGCGGCCGAGCGCGATCCTGTGGTTGGTGCGCAACCACCCCGAATTGAAGGACGCCCAAATCATGCGTCTCGTCGGCACCACCAAAACCACGATCGCCAGCGTGCGCGACCGCACCCATTGGAACGCCTCGACGCTGACCCCGATGGACCCGGTGACGCTTGGCCTGTGCTCGCAGATCGAGCTCGATTTCGAGGTGCAGCGCGCGGCCAAGGAAAAGCCGGCCGATATCGCCTATGGCGGGGCCACGTTGCTGCCGGCCTCCGAAACCACCCGGAAAGAGGCCGAATTCGAACCCACCGAGAAACAGCGCGAAGACCTCAATGTCGATGCGGTGTTCGCCAAGCTCAAGAACATCGGCGGCAAGAAGGCGGACGAAGAGTAAGTGGCACTTTCCACCTTTACGGCCGAACCGGATTGTTGAGCATATATTCCGCGAGCCCGCGCTGTTTCTTGTCGGCGCGATCAACCGTGTTGGCGCGCTGGGCGTCGCGGTCTTTCCGGCAGGCGACATAGTCAGGAGAGCCGGGCGCGACCTTGCCGTCCGCGCGGCAAAAACTGTCGTCGTCTTCGTTCAGCGTGGAATTCACCGGCAACTGGTGGCGCTGCGCGCAGGCGGAGAGCATAAGCGCAAGCGTCAAGATAATCGCCGAAGGAAAGATAAGCCGCATGTCAAATCCCGCTTGATCCTCGGTCATTTTAGCCCGAATTGTGGGATTTGTACGCCGCCCCATTTAGATAATCGTCATTGCGAGGAGCGAAAGCTCCGAAGCAATCCAGTTATCGCGGCCGGGTTCTGGGTTGCTTCGCGGAGCCTGTCATCGGGCCGCGCATTCGCGCGGACCCGTTTGGCTCGCAATGACGGCACAAACCTCTACACCCTCCCCTTCAGCGCCTCCGCGATCTCGTCCAGCACCTTGGGATCCTCGATGGTGGCGGGCAAAATCCACGGCTCGCCGTCGGCGATTTTCTTGATGGTGCCGCGCAGGATTTTTCCCGAGCGTGTCTTCGGCAGGCGGCCGACCGTGATCGCTAATTTAAACGCGGCGACGGGGCCGATTTTGTCGCGCACCA
>DATGJS010000119.1:0-3945 GCA_035295025.1 Bradyrhizobium sp. | reverse complement strand
CATGTTCTGAACATAGGTTTCCGGATAGCTGATAGCGGTCTCGGCCAACACGTCTTCGTGGGTGAGGGGCTGTCCCGGCAGAAAGCTTGCACCCCAGCGAAAGCCCGGCGATAGCGCGATCTCGGTGTCGAATTCGCGGCGTAATGCCGCGCAGATCAATTGATCCATGGTACCCGTGAAATTGCCGCGGCGGTAAAGCAGGCGATCGGCGGTCGTGAGTTTTGCCGACCACGTCGCCATGTGGGGCGCGCGGATGTTGTCGATCAGCGAAGCCATCGCCGCGTCCGCCTTCAGCCATTCGGAGAACACCGGCAGCAATCGATAGCGCGCCGCCCTGACGCTGCCTTTGGCAAGCTCAAGATCGAGCACGCCGAGAAATTTGCCGTGAGAGCCCGCATTGGTGACAAGCGTCACGCCCGCCGCATTGGTGACGGGGATGGCTTGTGGAATGGCATCGTGGGTGTGGCCGCCGAGAATGACGTCGAGGCCGCGCACGCGGCTTGCAAGCTTGAGATCGACGTCCATGCCATTATGCGAGAGCAGGATCACGGCGTCGGCTTTGTCGGCGGCGCGCAAACGGTCGATCAATTTTTGCAGCTCTTGTTCGCGAATTCCAAAGCTCCAATCCGGTGTAAACCGTTTCGGATGGGCGATCGGAACATAAGGGAAGGCCTGACCGATCACCGCCACGCGATGATCGCCGACTTCCTCGATGGTGGCGGGCTTGAACACCCGGCCTGAGGCGGGGTCGAATGCCCTAGCGCCATTGAAGGCGGCTTCGTCCGTCAGGAAAACATTCTGCGCCAGGAATTCGCCTTTGAAGTGCTGAAGATTGTCGCGTAGTGCGGTCTCGCCATAGGTGAATTCCCAGTGCCCCGTCATGGCATCGATGCCAAGCAGGTTGGCGGCCTCGACCATGTCGGCGCCGCGAAGTGCGTTGGCAAGGCCGGTGCCTTGCCAGGAATCGCCGCCGTCGAGCAGAAGCGAACGTTGCGGGCCAGCGTCGCTACGCAAGCGATCGATCAGGGTTTTCAGATGCGCAAATCCACCGAGCTTGCCGAAGCGCACCGCCGATTTTTCGAAATCGATCGAAGTGAACGCGTAGGCATCCGCGCTTTCCGGTTTGATGCCGAAGCGATCGAGAAAGGCGCGGCCGACCAGATGCGGCGGCCGCCCGGCGATCGCGCCGAAACCCAGATTAACGCTCGGCTCGCGAAAATATCCCGGCAAAAGCTGCGCATGCGTATCGGTAATGTGCAGGATACGGGCGTTGCCGAAGCGTGGGAGATCGTAAATGTCGTCCGCGCCGCGCGCGGCACGCGACACTCCGCCCGATAAGGCCGCGGCACCCGCAATTTTAAGAAACTCCCGACGGCGGATGGTCATTTTCTCTTGCGGTGTTCCAGCGCGAACTCACCCACCACAATCAATGGATTTCGCGATCTTTCCAAGCCTCTTTCTCCTGGGTGGCCTGGAAAATCGACGCGCGTGCCAGGGCCTCGGCCTCCTTCGCGGCCGCAATCGCCCGCTTGAAATCGCCTTTTGCCGCCATGTTTCTCGCTTCAGCCAAAGCCGCCTCCGTGGCCGTCCATTGATTGCGCAAAATGCCCGCCTCTTTTTCGGCGGCTTCTGCCACGGCATAGGCCGCATTGAACTCGGTCTGCGTCTCCATGGCGAATGTAGAATCCATGGCGCCGATCAGCGCGCAGAAAACGAGTAGCCATGCCTGCCATGTGATTCTCATGGGCGCGCGCCCGGTCCGGAAATGGGCAGGCCGTTACTGACGTAAGACAGGAAATATTCGAGATCGCGATATTCCTCGCTTTGCGGTTCAAGCGGCACGCCTCGCACCTGGCTGTTGCAGGTGACGAAACGCCGGCTGATCGTGCCCATGCCGCCCCATTCGGAACGGTAGATCGGCATCGCATTGAGGATTCCGAGCGCGGGCGCCAGCACCTCGGCGCGCAGCCTTTCGCCGGGATTTTGCACATGGCAGGTCGCGCAGGAAAAATTCAATTGGCCGCGCCGCGTGTAGAAATAGCGCTTGCCGTCCTCGTAAGCCTGCCGCGCGCGGGGGTCGTCGGGAATCTCGATGTCGAATGGCTTGCCGCGCGAGGTGAAGGCCATATAGGCGGTCAAGGCGGCCATGTCCTCGCCGACATAAGAGAGAGCGGCCTCGCCATGGGTCTCGCGGCATTGGTTCAAAGCCAGCTCAAGGGTGACGACCTGCCCGCTCGCCTCGTCGAAACGCGGATAGGTTTGCCGCACGCCGATGCCTTGGCCGGGGAAACAATCGGCGTAATGCTTGCCGTTTGCGAACGGCTTGGCGAATAATTCCTTGCCCATTTCGAGGGAGAATTCGTAAGGCGGAAATTGCTCCTTCTCTTCCCATTGCCGGCGCATGTCCTTGTCGAGCGCGTAGGGTCCGTTGACGAAATCGTCCGGCCTCACATCGGGGAATTTTTTGAAAAAATAATCGCGAAAGGCGCGTGCATCGGCGGCGGGATCAGTGCCTTCGGCGGCGCGCGACGGCGACGCGGCCGAGAGCGCCAGGAGCATGATGAGGGCCGGCCAAAAGCGCACGCTCAAGGGCAACTCACTGGATTTTCACCGTGACAGTATCGGTCGCGCCTTTATTGTCGATCCAGCTCACTTTCAGATCGTCGCCCTTGGCGCCGCCCTGAAAAGCGAATTTGACGTAGGGGTCTTTGGATATCGCGGTGCCCCAATCGGCGACGAATACCATCCGGCCGCCATGTTCGAAGGTCAATTCCTTGATGTAATGGGCTGGAATGAAATCGCCTTTGTCGTCCTTCACGAAGCCGGAATCCATCGGATGCTGAATCAGCGTCTGGACCTCGGTGGTCTCGTTTTTTGCGATCGCGCGCACGCGAATACTCGATGCCATCTGTTTTTTCCACTTTAACCGGGATCAAACCGGCTTCAGCCGCCGCAGCCGCCGACGGTCACTTTGACTTCCCTAATGGCGCCGTAAAGTTTGCCGCCGGATTCCACGATTGCGATGATGGTGCTGGTCTTCGCCATTTTCAGACGATTGGCGACGTCAGGCAGTGTGCCCGGCGAAATCTTGTAATAGGCGGCCAGAACATTGGGATTTTCCGGCACCACGAAGGCAATCGAGGTCACGCTCGAAAGGCTGGTGCTGACCGATACCGGAACCACCGCGCCGTTCTCCGCGATCTCCGGTGCGTCAAGCTTGACCTTATCGGAAAGTTCGAAGGTGCGGCCATACAACAATTTGACCGCTTCCTTGCCGTCCTTTTGCTTGAATGCGGCTTCCGGATATTTGTCGTTGGCCGCGGCGAAGGCCGCGGAAGGAAACAACGCGGCCATGTCGAGGCCCGCGAGCACCACCGATCCGGCACCTTTCAGCATCACACGCCGCGTTACCGCAATATTGTCTTCACCGGCCGTCATCGCCGATCTCCTCTATCCAGCATCCTGCCGCGTCTTGGAACTGATCGTCATAATGTCTCCAGAAAATCCACTATCGCGTCGATTTCCTGTTCGGTCAAAATGCGGTTTCGCCCGAAGGGCGGCATCGCGGTTTGCGGATTTCGTCTGGTTTCGTCGTTCAGGATCGCGACGAGGTCGTTGCGATCGGGATATTTGCTTCGAATGTCCTTTAACGCCGGCCCGATCGTGCCGGGAAGGTCGCCGTTCTTGATCTCATGACAGCTCAGGCAATTGCCCTTGGCGCGGTCGGAAACGAGCTTTTGGCCTTCGGCGGCATTGGATTGCGCGCGGGCCGGCAGGGTTAGAAGCGCCGCTGCCACGAGCGCTGCTGCGAGCGTGGATAAGGGCCGAAATCGAAGTGGAGGGCGGTCGGTCACGACGTTATTCCCGAAGGTCAATGGGCCCAGATATAGTCGTTCAAAACATAAACGTCATCGTTTGATAATGAGAGGCCGTCTGCGAAGGCTG
>DATGJS010000118.1:0-7919 GCA_035295025.1 Bradyrhizobium sp. | reverse complement strand
GCGAAGCAGGACGCGGCTTTGCGGTGGTTGCCAACGAGGTCAAGTCGCTCGCCAGTCAAACCGCCAAAGCCACGGACGAAATCTCGGCCCAGGTCGGTGCCATGCAGGGCGCGACCGCCGAAGCGGTCGAGGCCATTGAGGGCATCGGCCGCACCATTGGCGCCATCAACGAGATCACCTCGGCGATCTCGATCGCTGTGGACCAGCAAGGTTCGGCCACCCAAGAGATCGCCCGCAACGTGCAGGAAGCGGCGAAGGGAACCGGCGAGGTGTCGAGCAGCATCGCAACCGTCAATCACGCCGCCGAGAAGACCGGGACGGCCTCCTCCAGCGTCCTGGCCTCGGCGGAACAACTGAGCAAGCAGGCGGCGGCCCTTCGCGCCGATGTCGATCGCTTCCTCGGCAATATCCGCGCGGCTTGATTCTGATTCAATCAGAGCCGATGCTCTAAATCGGTCCAAACCCCGGTTTGGCCCGTGCCGGGGGCTTCGCGTCCTTCGATTTTCTTCCATCGAAGGGCGAGAGCGTCGGCCCGATAGACGGTTCGTTCCGGATAAAAGCGCCAGAACCGCTCCGCGCCTGGGAAACGCGCGATGTCAGGGGAATCCAGGATCACTTCCGCGCGGCCCGTGAGCTGAAGCGTGGAGCCTTTTTCAAAGTCTGGAAATAAAAGGCCCGCGCGGCCGTTCATGTGGATATTGCCGAGCGTGTTGAAGAACAGGTTTCCGGCAAAGTCGGGGATGGTCAACGCGCCGTCGTCATCGACCCGCACGAAGCCCACGCGTCCGCCACGGTGGGAGACATCGACCCGCCTTTTCCCGTTGTGATCCGAATAGGTTGCGACAAAGAAAGTATCCGCCGCCGCCATGAAGTCGCGATGTCGCGCATGGACGGTTGTATCCATTTCAGGGGCGCGCGTGCCGGGGAGTGAAGGGGCTCGAACGAATTCGAACTCCCGGAGCTGAATATATTTCGCGCAATTGCCGAAACTCTCATCGACGCCGATGCGAAATCCGTTGTCGTCCCGTTGGAGAATGACACCGTTCAGGCGGTTACGCCGCCGCGTGCCGAGTTGAATGCCGAGAAGACCGATGGCCTCGCCTTGCGAAAGACCCGGCTCCGCCGGGTCGGAGGTGTCGGCGCCCACACGCATGCAAAGCGTTTTGTCGTCCGGCACCGATAGAAAGCCGGGATGGCCTTCGCGGATGGTCGCCCACACATCGCCGGATGGATCGAGCGTCCCGACGATGAGGTTGGGCAGCAGCGGGAAGAATTCGCGATGCTGCTCGATCAAATGGGTGCGAATCCAGCGTGGCCCCCGCTGTTCCATCAGCTCCCGGACATTGGCCTGCTCTTGCAGCGCGATCTCGCCGGGGTGCCAAGGAAAATCAGAAGGAAAGCCAGAAGGCAAATCGCCGGACGACGAAACAGGAGATCCTGGATTCGTATCGTGGTCCGGCATTTTTGCCTCAGGCCGCCGAAGAGCCGGCGCGCAGGCCCGCGGCCGTTTGCGGGAACGGCAAGAAACCGGGCAGGCTCTCGACCCGCTTGAGCCAATGGGCGATGTTGGAATATCCCGCGATATCCACGTTTCCTTCGGGCGCATGCGAGATGTAGCTATACAGTGCGACATCGGCAATCGTGGGATTGTCGGTCGCAATCCATCGGCGCCCTTCAAGAGCTTGTTCGACCAGGCCGAGGACCCGGTGAGCCCTTGCGATGGCTTCGGTGGCGTTGAGCGGCACGCCGAAAACAGTCACGAGCCGCGCGGCGCAAGGCCCGTTGGCGATCTCGTTGGCGGCCACCGACAGCCATTTCTGGACGGCGGCCGCTTCGGCCGGCGATTCCGGAAGCCAATCGCGCCGCTGATTTTTCTTGGCAAGATAAACGAGGATGGCCGTGGAATCCGTCACCACGACATCGCCGTCGACGAGCACGGGAAGCTGGCCAAACGGATTCAGCTTCAAGAATTCGGGCGAAGTATTGCCGTTCGCGGGAGGCTCGATGAGCTCGGCTTTGACGCCAAGAAGGGCCAGAAAGAGGCGCGCACGATGCGAATGACCTGACAGGGTCCAGTGGTAAAGTTTCATGGGTCGATATTTCCGATGGTCTGATGATGGATGAGGGCGCGAAATCAGGAAACCAGCTTTTGCGAAATGTCGAACTGGCCCAACGCAAGCTTCCCCCGCTCATCGGCAGATACGATTTTTTGAAAAGCCTGCAACTGACTGAATTTGGGAAGAGATATCTCAGTTTATGGAAGCATGGAGGTTATGGAAGCACGGAGGGGCTTCGCGCTTCGCGCCTTCTGCCGTCTCGACCACAATGCGCGTCCCAAGGTCGGTTTTTCGCGCTTTCATGGTGGGTTTTCCGACCATGAAAAAGATTTGCAATTTTCAGGCAAGACCCGCAAGTTTCTTCCGCGATGAATCGAACAGGCCATATCGGCGCTGCGGCCTTTGCCGGTGGAATCCAAGATGGATAGGCTGAAGGCCATGGAGCTTCTGGTCACGGTGGTGGAGCAGGGCAGCCTCTCGGCCGCCTCACGCAAGCTCGGCATTCCGCTTGCGACCGTGAGCCGGAAATTGTCGGACCTCGAGCGTCACCTGCGGGCGAGGCTTCTTCATCGATCCAACCGCCTGCTGGCATTGACCGATGCCGGCCAGGCTTACCTCACGGCCTGCAAGAATATTCTCCAGGAGGTTGGCAAAGCCGAACGCACGGTTTCCGGCGAATATCTGGTGGCGCGGGGCGATCTGGTCGTCACGGCGCCGATTGTTTTCGGCCGCTTGCATGTTGTCCCCGTCCTCGTTGCATTTCTCGAAGCGTTTCCGGAGATCGATGTTCGTTTGGTGCTGTCGGACCGCATCGTCAATCTGGTCGAGGAGAATGTCGATGCCGCCATCCGCATCAGCGAGCTGCCGGATCAGAGCCTTCTTGCAACCCGGATCGGCGACATTCGCCGCGTCGTGTGTGGCAGCCCAACCTATTTCAAAACGCGCGGCATTCCCTCTCACCCTTCCGATCTCAAGCGTCACAGTTGCATATGTTTCGAGGGCCAGTCGAATCCGAGATCATGGAGTTTTGGCGCAAAAAAATCGCCGATCGTAGTGCCGATCCGCTCGCGTTTGGTGTGTACGACCGCGGAAGCCTCGATCGATGCGGCAAAGCTTGGCGCAGGCGTCACCAGGGTTTTGTCGTATCAGGTCACCGAGGCTGTTCGCGAGGGGCATCTGAAAACCGTGCTGGAGGCGTATGAGCCCGCTCCCATTCCGGTGAGCCTCGTTTACCAAGGGGGAAGTCTGACAGCGCTGAAACTCCGCGCTTTCGTGGATTTCGTGGCGCCACGGCTGCGGGCGCGGCTTGGCGGAAGCCCGGCGCGTGGCGTGCGGCATCGAAGCGAAAGAAAATAGATCGGTGAACTGCTTTCCGCTCGGTGGACGCTGGTAAATCATCGTCAAGACATATAATTGCAGGGTGTGTTATTGAGCGGCGATGTCGGAAGAGCGAAACCGCATCAGGCGCCGCTGCCGTCCTAATCCCCGATTCCGGTCCCGCCGATCGGCTATTAGCCGGAATATGAATATAAAGACGACTTATCGGTATGTTGAATCACAAATTTAGCGTCGCCCCGATGATGGATTGGACCGACCGGCATTGCCGGTTTTTCCATCGCCTGATGACGCGGCGCGGACGGCTCTACACCGAGATGTTGACGAGCGGTGCCATTCTCCATGGCGATCGGCGGCGGTTGCTGGCCTTCGATCCGTCCGAGCACCCGCTCGCGCTTCAACTCGGCGGCTCCGAGCCGCGCGACCTCGCCGAGGCTGCAAAGATCGGGGAGGACTTCGGTTACGACGAAATCAATCTCAATGTCGGCTGCCCCTCCGACCGGGTGAAGGAGGGGCGTTTCGGCGCGTGCTTGATGGCGGAGCCTCAACTCGTTGCCGCTTGCGTCGCTTCGATGAAGGCAGCGGTGCAAATTCCCGTGACCGTCAAGTGCCGCATCGGCATCGACGATCAGGACGCGGAAACAGCCCTCGATGCGCTCGCCCAAGCCGTCGTGGCTTCAGGCGCCGACGCGCTGATCGTCCATGCCCGCAAAGCCTGGCTCAACGGCTTATCGCCGAAAGAAAATCGCGACATCCCGCCGCTCGATTATGCAAGGGTCTATCGGCTCAAGGCCGCGATGCCTCACGTACCGGTCATTATCAACGGCGGCATCGGCAGCCTCAACGAAGCCAAGCAGCATCTCGCTCACGTTGACGGCGTCATGTTGGGACGCGCCGCCTATCGGGAGCCGTGGCGATTGCTGGATGTCGATCCCGAATTGTTCGGCGAGACCGCGCCGTTTACGGCAATGAAGGATGTCTTCGAAGCGATGTCGCCTTATATCGCGCGTGAGTTGACGGAAGGCACGCGGTTGCATTCGATCACGCGCCATTTCGTCGGCGCCTTTCACGGCGTCCCCGGCGCGCGCGCCTTCCGCCGTCATCTCGCCGAGCATGGGGTGAGGCGGGACGCCGGCTTGGAGGTTTTGAAGGCCGCGATCGCCCATGTCGACGATCGCGATCGGGCTGCGATCGCCGCGTGAAAAATCAGGGATAGCCGCGCAGCATCAGGCTGTCGGCGCGCACTTCCCAGCTTTCGAGCCGATCGAGAAAGCTCATGCCGAGCAAATTGGTCTTCATCTGCCCGTGCGGTACCACCAGCGCCGGCACCGAGCGTTCGACGAGTTTGCCGATCGCCAGCCGATCCAGCGTCAGCCGCGCCGCCTTGGTGTGGCCTCCCGCGGTCTCGACATCGACGTCATAGTCGAGCAATTCCAGCGGCAAGCCGATCGCCTTCGCGGTCTCATAGGTCAAAACCACCGAGGTGGCGCCGGTGTCGATCACCATCGGGGCACGGACCCCATTGATCCTGGCTTGCAGCGCGAATTCACCGGCTTGTCCGCGTGAAATCTGCACCGCGCGCGGCGGCGTGCCGCGCGCGCGCAACAGATCCGAGACCGTGTTTCCGGCATGGGCAATTCGCCCTGGATCGCCATAGACGACCACGGCGCCAGCCGTCGCGAGCAAAACGGTTATTACGAGAAGGGTTCGGTTCACGGCGGGCCTCAAGCATCTACCTTACAGGCTGGTTCCGGCGCTCAGGATCGGCTTTTGACGGAGGCTGCTTCCGCCATCGGTGCCATCCTTGGCCGTGGGGTCCGGCTGCAAGGGCGGGGCGTCCTCCGACATCATCGGCCCAAGCGCGGACATCACGCGCTCCGGCGGGAGGGTGATGATCACCTCGGTACCGATGCGAAGCTTTGATTTCAGCGTAAACGTCCCGCCATGCATGTCGACCAGGCTCTTTGCGATCGGAAGTCCAAGGCCCGCGCCTTGTTCGGCGGATTTGATTGAGTTTGAACCTTGCCCGAACGAAGCAAGCACAATCGGGATCTCGTTCTCGGCAATGCCCGAGCCGGTGTCTTTGACGCTGAGATATTGACCGCCGGAGGCGGTCCAGCCGGCTTTCAGCCAGATCTCGCCGCCTTGCGGCGTGAACTTGATCGCATTCGACAGCAAGTTCAGCACGATCTGGCGGACGGCGCGCTCGTCGCCCCAGATTCGAGGCATGGCTTGCTCGAATACTTCGTGGATGGTGATGCCGCGGTTCGAGGCGCGAAGCTTCAACAAATGATGGCAATCGGAGACGACATGCACCAGCGAAACGGCCTCTTCGTTGAGTTCGTAACGGCCGGCTTCGATGCGCGACAAATCGAGAATCTCGTTGATGAGATTGAGCAGATGGACCCCCGAATTGTGGATGTCGGAGGAATATTCCTTATAGGCGGGAACGATATGCGCGCCGAAGATTTCGCTTTTCATCACTTCGGAAAAGCCGAGGATCGCGTTCAAGGGCGTTCGCAATTCATGGCTCATTTGCGCGAGAAAACGCGACTTCGCGACGTTGGCCGCTTCCGCGCGGTGCCGCGCCTCGTCCGAAATCGCCTTGGCCTGCTCAAGCTCGCCGATCAGGGCATCCTTTTCGGCCCGCGCCTCCAGCGTCGCCAGCGTGGTCGAGTGCAGGCGGTGGGCGAGGAGTGCGAAATATCCTTCGGCGGCCAGAGCCAACAGCGCCAGCACATATTTGTCGAAGGTGCCGCCGAGCACGAAATTCACCGCGATCGCCGCCGTCACCGGAGCGGTGGCGGCAAGGGCTGCGATCGGCAGGCTCGCCGCGAGCATGCTCGATACCGCGATCACCAGCAGCATCAAGAACATGATCAGCGTATTATAGACCGCCTCGAAGCCGGAAGGGTGGATCAGCAGCGCGGTCCAGCTCAAGCCGTAGAGCAGGTCCAGAACGATAAAGCGCGTTTGCCATTTCTGGGTGGCGACGAGCGAGGGTTGCGCGGCTAGAAACTGACGGCAACTGCTGATGATCGCGGCATGGATGCAAAGAATTCCGCAAGTCCACGCCGCGGCCGCGGTGAGCGGCATCCAGAAGCTGAACAATAACCCCGTTGCCACCACCAGCAACATGACGACGTAAGAAGCCGACAGGCGCGTTTGGGCGTATTGGCGGAGCAGTTCGCGATCGAAAGACGGACGGGTTCCGCTTGACGACGTTAACCGATCGCGTGCCTCACGCACCCGCTGCGCCGCGACACGCCGGTTGGGGAGCGACGGCGCAGGGGGTTCGGCCGGAAGCTGCACGACTTCTGGCTTTTCAACCGGGTTACTCATCAAACAACACAAATCCTGCCCGCCGCCCCACTCAACTACGGGCGAGCTTTTGCATTGTCTATCTGTGGCGGCAAATCATTAAGAGGGGCCTTAAGAAGCTAAGAATTCTCGTTAATAAGAGGTTAAATTAACCTCTCATCGGTCATTGAACAAAGACACTGTGCCTTACTTATCGCCCCTTACCGTGGCTTTCTTTTGATATCCTCGGCGGTCAATTCCTAAGTCGCATTTTCTCCCGGGTTACACGACTCCCATGCAAAAAACCCACCGGGTTTGTACGGCTCGTGAAAAGACATAACAAAACGGCGACTGTCTCGGTTTGTCGTAGCTCTCGTATTTGATGCATCCGTACCAAACGATCGCCTGTTTCCGTTGCAAAATATTCTCATCTATTTTCTCACCTCTCAGTACCTTGAGGGTGTCCGGCTGGTCGGCTCCAGGATAGATTGTCATGCTCCCCTCTCCCTTGAGGCTACTGCATGTCGTATTCTCGGGAAGAATGATCGAGGAACTGTCTGGATTATCGAATCTCGCCCGTACCATCTCCATCTTCCAGTGCGTCTTGAGCGCTGGAGACTGCCCAACATTCTTGTAGTACATCGTAGTTGATACGTCGGCACCGAGCGTAACCGGAGATTCCATGGTTATACGGTAGGGTGCAATCCATGCCCGATTTGTGCGCTCGAGCGTTTCCTTCAATGTATGGTCTGTGAGAAAGGCGCCGCCGAGAGTGACGATAACCAGTAAGGCGGTCCAAAGTGCAAGATAGCCGGTCAATCGGCTAACGGAATCCTTCAACCGGAAGAATGGAGAAAGGCCACTCGTTCCCCTTTTCTTAGCCTCGTATTCTTGTTTCGATGCCATGGCCACATCCTCGGTGAAAACAGCGCGCAGGATGGGTGGAGCGAAGCAATCTAGAAAACAAGGCTGGATTGCTCACATGGGGAATGGGTGTGTCAAGGATGATCAGCCCCCTTTTTGTTTGACGGCGGCCACCCCGCCGTCGGGCACGACAGGAGCTCCTGGTGATGGCGGTTCGGTCAAGGCATCTCACACTCCTCGCATTTGCGATCCAAGGTTCGAGCCGGTTCTGCGATCTGGTTAGCTTGCCAGATCAAACTCACATTCGGTCGTCGCGCGCGGCGACTGCACCAAGATTCCGCTTGCGGCGGGCAGGCTCGAGAG
>DATGJS010000117.1:0-2568 GCA_035295025.1 Bradyrhizobium sp. | reverse complement strand
ATGCGGTGACCATCGATGGCGAGGGTATTCCGCCGGTGACATTGGTGGGGCCCGGCGCGGGCGGCGCGGCGACGGCTTCCGCCGTCGTCGCCGACATCGCGGACGTGGCGCGCGGCATTCGCAGCTTGCCGTTCGGACGGCCCGTGAAACGGCTGCGCGCGATCAAGAAAGCGCCGATGGAGCGCCACGAGGGCGGTTACTATATCCGCCTGATGGCCCGCGATCTCGCCGGTACGGCGGCCACCATCGCAACCCGCTTGGCCGAGCAAAAAATCTCCATTGAATCGATCGTGCAACGTCATGCTGACGGTGCCGATGCCGCGCGGACCAAGCTGAAGGCCGCGCCGGTTCCTGTGATTCTGATCACCTATGCGACCAGCGAGGATGCCGTGCATCGCGCGCTTGAAGCGGTGCAGCGCGACAAGGTGATCTCCGGGCGGCCGCAAGTGATCCGGATCGAAAAGAATTGAGTTGAGGCTGCCGGAACCGGCGATGAGATTGAGATAAAGCAATAGGCGTGCTGTCTGGTATGCCGGTTAAGTCTGAGGAGGAGTTTGCCGATGTCGACCCATATTTCCGTCCCCCCCCAATTGCTGCTTGAGCGAATCCTGACGCTCGAGATCGTGCGGGTGACGGAGCGCGCGGCGGTGTCGGCGGCGCGCTTGCGCGGCCATGGCAACGAGAAGGCGGCCGATCAGGCGGCGGTCGATGCGATGCGCCGCGAACTCAACAAGCTGCCGATCGAAGGCACGATCGTGATCGGCGAGGGCGAGCGCGACGAAGCGCCGATGCTGTTTATCGGCGAGAAGGTCGGGCTGAACGCCGGCCCGAAGGTCGATATCGCGGTCGATCCGCTGGAAGGCACGACGCTGTGCGCCAAGAACATGCCGGGCGCGATTGCGACCATGGCGATGGCCGATGGCGGCACGTTGCTTCACGCCCCTGACGTTTACATGCAGAAACTCGCGATCGGCCCGGGTTATGCCAAAGGCGTGGTCGAGCTCGACGCGCCGCCCGCCGACAATGTGCGGCGCCTTGCGAAGGCCAAGGGCGTGGACCCCTCCGCGATTACCGTGCTGGTGCTCGATCGTCCGCGCCATGCCGACATTATCAATGGCGTGCGCTCGACGGGTGCCGCCGTGCGGCTCATCACCGATGGTGACGTTGCCGGAGTCATCCACTGCGCGGACCCTGAAAACACCGGCGTCGATATGTATATCGGCACCGGAGGTGCTCCGGAGGGCGTACTCGCGGCGGTGGCGCTTCGTTGCATCGGCGGGCAAATGCAGTGCCGCTTGATCCTCGACAGCGAGGAAAAGCGCGATCGCGCCCGCAAGATGGGCGTCACCGATCCGAAAATGATCTATGGGATCGAGGATATGGCCAAGGGCGATTGTTTGTTCGCCGCGACCGGCGTCACGACCGGCTCGCTGTTGTCGGGTGTCAAGTTCCGCAAGGATGTGATCGAGACCGAAACCGTCGTGATGCGCTCAGTAACGGGCACGGTGCGCACCATCAAGGCCGAGCATCGTCAGCTTGAGAAGTTCCATTTGGATTGAGAGATGCTGTCATTCCGGGACACGCGCAGCGTGGACTATGGTGCGCAATTGCGCACCTGAGAATCCATGGCGCCGCATGAATACTGGGAGAAATGGATTCCGGGTTCGATGCTGCGCATCGCCCCGGAATGACGACAAGGTGATGCATATGCCCGATCTTTCGCAAGTCAAAGCGCTCATCTTCGACGTGTTCGGCACCGTGGTCGATTGGCGCACCAGCCTGATTGCGGATTTCACCGCCTGGGGCGCAAAGCGCGGGATCAAAGCGGACTGGACAGCGCTCGTTGACGGCTGGCGCGCGGTCTATGCCGCCTCCATGGACGAGGTGCGAAAAAACCCCGAGCGGGGCTACGTGATCCTCGACGTGCTTCATCGCCGGTCGCTGGAAAAATTGGTCGAGCAGCTCTCGATTTCCGGCCTTGACGATGCCGACCTGCATCACCTCACCATGGCCTGGCACCGGCTTCATCCCTGGGCCGACAGCATCGATGGGTTGACGCGGCTGAAAAGCAAATACATCATCGCTCCTTTGTCGAACGGCAATGTCGCGTTGCTGACCGAGATGGCGAAGTTCGCTGGGCTCCCGTGGGATTTGATCCTGTCGGCGGAATTGTTCGAGCACTACAAGCCGGATTCCGAGACCTACCTCGGCGCGGCGCGGCTTTTGTGCCTGCCGGTCGAGCAGGTGATGATGGTGGCCGCGCATAACCATGATCTGAAGGCCGCGCAAAAGCTCGGTTTGAAGACCGCTTTTGTCGCGCGTCCGACCGAATACGGCCCGTTGCAGAAATACGACTTCGAGGCCAAAGGCGCCTGGGACATCGTCGCCAAGGATTTCGGCGAACTGGCCGCGCGGATGGGGTGTTGAGTTCGGTGAGTGACCGCGGCGCGCCGACGACGTAGCCCGGATGAGCGAAGCCGCTACTCTTGCGAGCCAACGGGTCGCGCGAATGCGCGCCCGATGACAGGCTCCGCGACATCCGGGGTCTTCATCTTGTCCCCTGCGTAC
>DATGJS010000116.1:0-8086 GCA_035295025.1 Bradyrhizobium sp. | reverse complement strand
CGAATGGACAAAGTCACGCCGCCGCCGCACTTGGCTTCGGCCGCGCCGGCCTCTACCGGCTGATCCTGCTGCCGCAGGCGTTTCGCATCATCCTGCCGGCACTCACCAACGAGTTCATGACGATCTTCAAAAATACCTCGGTCGCGCTCACGATCGGCCTCGTCGAGTTGACCGCGACCGCGCGCGAAATCAACGAGAATAGTTTTCGCACCTTTGAGGCCTATGGCGTCGTCACTCTGGTCTATCTCGTGATCGCGCTGCTCGCCTGGTTCATCATGTACCGGATCGAGCACGCCGCGCGATTGCCGAGTTTGACAAGCGGGAATGCGCCGCGATGATGGTCGATCTCTCCGCCATCGCCGCCGCCATGCCCTTTCTGTTGAAGGGCCTCTGGTTCACGGTTCAGATCACGCTGGTCGGCGTCACCGGCGGCATTGTTTTCGGCAGCCTGCTCGCGGTGGCGCGCCTGTCGCGTCATCGCCTGCTTGCCACGCTTGCGACCGTCTATGTGAACGTGATGCGCTCGATCCCGCTGATTCTCGTGATCTTCTGGGTCTTCTTCCTGGTGCCTTGGGCGATCGGATGGATCACGCGCAGTCCGAGGCCGGTGGCGGTCGGCGCGTCGCTGACGATTTTCGTCACTTTTGTTTTGTTCGAAGCGGCCTATTACGCCGAGATCGTGCGGGCCGGGTTTCGTTCGATTTCATCCGGGCAATATGCGGCGTGTGAGGCGCTCGGGCTTTCGAAATTCAGCGCCTATCTTTATATCCTGTTTCCGCAAGCGATCCGAAACGTGCTTCCGATCCTTTTGACCCAGACCATCATCCTGTTTCAGGATACCTCGCTCGTCTATGTCATTTCGGCCACCGATCTTTTGGGCGCGGCGACCAAAGTGGCCCAGCGGGACGGGCGGCTGGTCGAGATGTATCTGACGGTCGGCCTGATCTATTTCCTGTTCTGTTATACGGCCTCGCAATTGGTCAAACGGCTGCAAGGCCGCCTCGCTTATGGAGCCCGCTCATGATCGAGATCGTCCATGTCTCGAAATCCTACGGTTCCTTTCAAGTGCTCAAGGATTGTTCCGCCGCGATCGCCCGCGGCGAAGTCGTGGTGATCTGCGGCCCATCCGGTTCGGGCAAAAGCACTTTGATCAAGACGGTGAACGGGCTTGAAACGATCGATGCCGGTGAGATCAAGGTTGGCGATTTTCGCCTCGCGCCCGGTGTCACCCATGTCGCGGCCTTGCGGCGGTCGGTCGGTATGGTGTTCCAGAGTTTTGAATTGTTTCCGCATTTAAGCGTTTTGAGCAATGTGACGATCGCGCAGACCAAGGTGCTGAAACGCTCGAAGGCGGCCGCCGAGGAGAAAGCGCGCGCGTTGTTGGCGCGGGTCGGGCTATCGACTCACATCGCTAAATATCCCGCGCAATTGTCCGGCGGCCAGCAACAACGCGTCGCGATCGCGCGCGCTTTGGCGCTCGATCCCGAGGTCATGCTGTTCGACGAGCCGACCTCGGCGCTCGACCCTGAAATGGTCAATGAAGTGCTGGACGTGATGACGGGGTTGGCGCGCCAGGGCATGACCATGATCTGCGTCACCCATGAAATGGGTTTTGCGCGCAGCGTGGCGAACCGGGTGCTCTTCATGGATAGCGGGGAGATCGTCGAGGCGGCGCCGGCGGCCGAGTTTTTCGATGCGCCCAAATCGGAACGGGCCAAAGCCTTCCTGGCGAAAATCCTCAAACATTGATGGATCGCCGATGAGGCGCTGCATCTTGCTCGAATAGATTGACCCATATTACGATACTTAGGATTTAAACCTTCCCGCTGATCACGGCGGATTGAAGAGTCGGTATGGCGTGACCATGGAAGATTGCGCCAACAAACAAAAAACATGGGGAGAAACGGTCATGGCCACACGCCGCGATTTTCTTAAAGTGGGAACAGGAGCGGCGGCGGTCGGCATTGCCTTTTGCGGTTGCGGCCTTTTGCATGGCGCGCATGCGCAACAACCAGCACGACAAAAATTACCCGTCGCCGTCAGCGGCAAGCGCATCAAGACCATCGATGTGCATGCGCATTGCAATTTTCACGAGGCCGGTGCGTTGCTGGGCGAGGAGGGTGTGCGGCTTCAGGCCGGGCCGGTCAATGGCGCGCAGGAGACTTTTATCGATCTGGCGCAACGGCTCGCCGCGATGGATGCGCAGGCGGTCGATATGGAAGTCCTGTCGATCAATCCCTTCTGGTACAATCGCGAGCGCGATCTGGCCGCGCAGATCGTAAAACTCCAAAATGAGAAGCTGGCCGAATTCTGCGCCGCGCATGCGGATCGTTTTGCCGGTTTTGCATCGCTCACCTTGCAGGCGCCCGATTTGGCCGTGCAGGAACTCGATCTGGCCGTGAAGAAGCAAGGGTTGAAGGGGGCCGCGATCGGTGGCTCGGTGAATGGCGTTGATTTTTCTGATTCGAAATTCCATCCGGTCTGGGCGAAGGCCGAGGAACTCGGCGTGCCCGTGTTTATCCACCCGCGCGGTGTGCCGGAAATGGCCAAGCGGCTGTCGGGCAATGGCTGGCTCGACAACACGATCGGCAATCCGCTGGATACGACGATTGCGCTCTCGCATTTGATCTATGAAGGCACGCTCGATCGCTTTCCGGGATTGAAGGTGATTGCGGCCCATGGCGGCGGTTATCTGCCGTCCTATGCCGACCGTTCCGATCACGCCTGCATGGTTGGGCCGAAGGGGTGCAACGCGGACATCAAGCTGAAAAAACATCCGTCGGAATATCTCAAGCAGATCTATTTCGATTCGCTGGTGTTCAGCTCCGAGGCGATCCGCCATCTCGTGGCGCAGGTCGGCGCCGGCCAGGTCGTGCTCGGCAGCGATTATCCGTTTCCCTGGCAGTTGAGCCCGGTCGATCACATCTTCGCCTCGGCTTCGCTCAGCGACGACGAAAGGGCCGATATCCTCGGGCGGACCGCGGCGAAACTTTTCAATATTTCGTAGGATTGCGGTTTACGGGAGTGCGACGCCGGCCTCGCGATAGAAGCGCTCCGCGCCGGGATGAAAGAGCATGATGCGGTTTTTCATGGCGTTGGCCGCGCGCGTGCCCGCCGCCGCCGGATAAATCTCGGATTTGGGATCGTTGGCCGAGAGGACGGTTTTGGTGATCGCGTAAGCGGTTGCGGCGGGAAGGTCTTTATTGGCGACCACAAAATTCCAGGCGGAGACGCTTTTGATCTCGGCGCTCTGGCCCTTATAGGTTCCGGGCGGAATGATTGTTGCGGAGAGTTGCGGGAATTTTTCCAACATGGCGGCGATCTCGGTTTCCGAAAGCCCGAACACGCGTGCGTCGGCTTGGTTGAGGACCATGCTGAGCGAGGGAATGGGAACGACCGCGCCCTGCCACAGCGCGTCGATCTCGCCGCCTGTCACGAGCTTTGCGAGCGCGGCGGGATCGCCATTGACGATGACAGGTTGGATATGCGCGACGTCGGCCGCGGCGCGGAAGAAGACTTCAGCCGGGCCTCTCGTGGGGCCCACACCGACTTTCTTGCCATCAAGCTCGGCGAGCGAATGGATCGCGCTCTTGTGTAAGACGGCGACCTGGAAAGACGTCTCATACATCGGAAACAGCGCGCGCAGATTCTCGTGTTTGCGGCCGTTGGCCCATCCGGTGCCGTGGACGGCGTCATAGGCCGAGACCATGAAGGCGGTTCCGATCGTGGTCGCGGACGCGTCAACCGCCGACAGGTTTTCGTTGGAGCCGCCGCTCTTTTTGATGCCCACCGCGATGCCTTTGGATGCGAGATAGGCCGCAACGCCCTCGCCATAAGGCAGGAAGGCGCTGCCGTCCCCCGCCGTCATGAATGCCACGGGCGTTGCCGTCTCGGCGCGCGCCGGCGCATCGGCGAACAATGCAAGCCCCAACAAGAGATGATACCGAATTATTTCCCGCATCATGCCATGCTCGATGTGAAGAAAGCTTCAGCTCGTCCTGAAATGGAGTACGCCGTCGATTTCCGCGGCGCTCAAGCGGCCCTCGATCAGCATATAGTTCACATGCGCGATCAGTTCGCCGGCGGCAAATCCCATCTGGTGGGCGTCGAGCACATGCTTATGGAAGACGACCGGCACCAGATCCTTGGAGGTTTGGGGCGCCTCCCGGCAGGCATCCGCGATCAGCCGACAACGCTCTTCATGGTGCTCGGCGAGCTGCTTGATCCGCGTCTTCAAACCGTAGAACGGCACGCCATGGCCGGGCAGCACCAGCAGGTCGTAAGGCAGGCTGGTGGTGAGACTGGCGAGCGAGGCGAGATATTCGCCGAGCGAATTCTGCTCGGGCTCGACCGCCCACACGCTGACATTGGGTGAAATCCTGCTCAGCACCTGGTCGGCGGACAAAAAAAGTTTGTCGGCGGCGCAATAGAGCATCACCTGATCGAGCGCGTGGCCGCCGCCGGTGATGACCTTGAAGCGCCGCGTGCCGATCGAGATTTCGTCGCCATGCGAGATGCGGCGATAGGCCGGCGGCAGGATCGAAACCCGCTTCAGATAATCCTGCCCGCGGCCGAGCAATTTTTCGGTCAGGTTCTCGTCCATGCCGTGACGGCGAAAAAACAGCCGTTGCGCCTGCTTGCGTTCTTCGGTGCCGCGATTTTGGTGATAGACCGATTGGAGATATTCGACCTGCGTCATATAGAGCGGACAGCCGAAACGTTCGACCACCCAGCCGGCAAGGCCGACATGATCGGGGTGCGAATGGGTGACGATCAGCCGGCTGATTTTCTCCCCCGAGAGCGGCCCCTCGAACAAAGCGGTCCAGGCGGCGATCGATTCCTCATTGCCGAATCCGGAATCCACCATGGCCCAGCCATCGCCATCGGCGATCAGATAAACGTTCACATGGTTGAGCCGGAACGGCAATTTCAGGCGGATCCACAACACGCCCGGCATCACCTCGACGATCTCTTCAGGGCCCGGATGATTTTCCCAGGGGTAGCGCAGGGCCTCGGCCGAGGACTTCATCGCGTCTGCTCTTGGATTCGTCATCCTGTTCCGATTTTAAGTGTTACGACCGCTGCTGCCACTATCAGCGCGTTGGCCAGGGAACACAATTGCCAATTCCGAAGGGCGCTCCCGCCCGAAAGCAAAAAGGCCGGCGCGAGGCCGGCCTTTTCGATCGTGATAGATTTTGGCGATCAGTATTTCGCGATCACCGGGCCGCCCCAGTTGAAGCGGTAGTTGATGCCGGCCTTCACGACATGATCGTCGGTGCGGAAACTGCCGAACGGAACCAGCGAGGCCGGGGTGGTGAAGCTGGAATTGCCGAAATTATAATATTGATATTCCAGCTTGCCCGACCAGTTCTGGGTGAACATGTATTCGAGACCGGTGCCGACCGTATAGCCGTTGCGACGATCGCCCGTGAGGCCGAACGCAAGCGGCGCGCCGGCGGCGCTGACGACCGACTCGTTATTGTCGGAAAAGGCATAGCCGCCCTTCACGTAGAGCAGGCCGGGACCCCAGGTATAGCCGAAGCGGCCGGTGAGCGAGCCGAGCGCGCGCTGGTTGTTGGTGTAGGTGGTGCCGCCCGGAAAGATGATGCTGCCATTGTTGCCGGCAAGCCAGCTATATTGGGCTTCCGCACCGACGACCCAGTTCGGGGCGAACTGATAGTCGGCGCCGGCCTGCAGGCCGCCGAGGAAACGGCCATTGCCGTTATTGCCGGTGGCCAGACCACCGAAATTGCTGTTGTTCGAGAACGCGCCGCCGAGATGGCCGCCGACATAAAAGCCGGTCCAGTTGTAGAGCGGGGCGGCATAGGCCGGCGCCTTGGTGTAGCTGCGCGCGGGAAGATCGGCGGCAAGTGCTGGCACGGTCGCGCCGAGGGCGACGAGGGCCACAGTGGCAAGTAGAACCTTCTTCATTGGTTTTTCTCCAGAGTCTTTTTCGGTTTTAAGATCGAGCGCCTTCTGCGCCGTCCATGAGCCGCACATAGACCGCTTTTAAGTAAAAAGCTGTCACTCCAAGGTCACACCTAGGGATAACCCAACATATTGGGGAAAAACGAGAATCTGTACTTAAGGCCGACTTAATGAAGCCTAAAAGAAGCCTTAATTTTTCCAATCTCGATGCGTGACGAAAGACATGGGACCGCATGATTGGTTGCGAAGGTGCTCAGAGGCGCTTTTTGCGGCGAAGGCGGCCGGAATGGGAAAAAATGGTGCTGCCAGACAGGATTGAACTGTCGACCTCTCCATTACCAATGGAGTGCTCTACCACTGAGCTACGGCAGCATGCCCCAAATCTACAGAATCGGCCAAAAGGCCTGATAAGGCGAGCCGATCCTTGCCATAAGGGCCGCAGAGGCGCAAGCGCGGGGAGAGCGACCATCTTGGCGGAGCGTCGAAATCTCGGCATCCTAGTGGAGTAGATTTGACATTCGCTCCCCGTGACCGCGAATTCAATAAGCGAATGTCAACTCTAAAACTCCACTAGAAACCTATATTTGCTAGTGGTCCTTTGATTCTAACATTTGCAAAAGTGGCCGCCGAGAACGGATGCAAATGTTAGAATCGGACCACTAGCGCCTATAGCCGCTTTTCGGACCTGTTCGGCCGATGTCTCGAATAAACGGCCCTCCTTGAGGCGGCTATTGGCGATTGCGGGCAAGACAGACCAAATACATTATCGGCGGCGTGGGCGGGCAGATCGACCATGAGAAATCTCGGAGATGAAGGCGGGCAGCCAGTTGGAAAGACCGGCAAGGACAAGCGTCAGGAACGGTTGAAACTTGCGTTGCGAGAAAATCTCAAGCGAAGAAAATCGCAGGCGCGAGAGCGGGACGATGGCATGCCGGCATCGTCCAATTCTGATGACGTGGCCCACGACGGTTCCAAGGAGAGCTCCCGGAGCTTGCGATATTAACCGTCCTTCCCATCAATTCGCCGCAAACGTAAAGGCGTTTGCGTTGGGCCGTGTATTCGCCCTATAGCTCGTCGGATTGGAAGAACGGTATCGGTATGGATCGCATTCGCATTATCGGTGGCAACAAGCTCAACGGCACCATTGCGATCTCCGGCGCCAAGAACGCCGCGTTGCCGCTGATGATCGCCGGTCTTTTGACCGACCAGACGCTGATCCTCGACAATGTGCCGCGGCTTGCCGATGTCGCCCAATTGCAGCGCATTCTCGGCAATCACGGCGTCGATATCACCTCAGTCGGAAAACGGCCCGGCGATCACCAATATCAGGGCCAGACCCTGCATATTTCCGCGGCCAACATTATCGACACCACCGCGCCTTACGAATTGGTGTCGCGGATGCGCGCCAGTTTCTGGGTCGTCGCCCCGCTTCTGGCGCGAATGCACGAAGCCAAGGTGTCGCTGCCGGGTGGTTGCGCCATCGGCACGCGCCCGGTCGATTTATTGATCATGGCGCTGGAGAAGCTCGGCGCCGAGATCGAAATCGATGGCGGCTATGTGGTGGCGAAGGCGCCGGGCGGCCTGAAGGGCGGTGCCATCGATTTTCCCAAAGTAACGGTCAGCGGCACCCATGTCGCATTGATGGCGGCGACCCTGGCCAAGGGCACCACTATCATCACCAATGCGGCGTGCGAGCCGGAGATTGTCGATGTCGCCAGTTGCCTCAACAAAATGGGCGGGCGCGTCACCGGCGCCGGCACGCCGCGGATTGTCATCGAGGGTGTGAGCGCGCTGCACGGGGCGCGGCATACCGTGCTTCCCGACCGCATCGAGGCCGGCACCTATGCCATGGCGGTGGCGATGACCGGGGGCGAGGTTTTATTGCGCGGCGCGCGGGCCGAATTGTTGCAGGCGGCGCTCGATGTGTTGACGCAAGCCGGCGTCGTCGTGACCGCCAATGGTGACGGCATTCGCGTCGCCCGTAATGGGGCCGGCATCAACCCGGTGACGGTTTCGACCGCGCCGTTTCCGGGCTTTCCCACCGATTTGCAAGCGCAATTGATGGCGCTGATGACCCGCGCCGGGGGTGCCTCACGCATCACCGAGACGATTTTCGAAAATCGCTTCATGCATGTGCAGGAACTGGCGCGGTTCGGCG
>DATGJS010000115.1:0-24031 GCA_035295025.1 Bradyrhizobium sp. | reverse complement strand
GAGCGTTTCGGCCGAACCGAGCGGCGTGACGACCAATATACCCATCGCCGAACCGAAGACATCGTGCGCGGAACGACGAACCGGAATCAAATGAACGACAAAGGGTTCGTTCTCTCCATCGGAAGGCACGGCGATAGATTTGGCACTGATCTCGGCTTCGGCGGAACTCAGGCGCTCAATCGCTTGCGAAAGCAAAGCATTGGCGCTGGCATCGGCCAACGCAACTCCACCGAATGCTTTAAAGACGACCTGAGGCCCGATCTTTTCAAATAACGTGCTGATGGCGGCGACTTTTCCATTTCCGAGCAAAACAGCGGAAGGGAGTCCCATCATGCTCAACGAATCGGCCATCCCTTGGGCGCGTTCAAAGCGCAATCGGGCTGACATCAAAGCCGCCCGCGCAAGATGGGGGCGCAGAGCGTTCAACCTGGGTATGTGGCGATCCTCGATCGGGCCATCCGCGAAAGCGCGCTCGATGCTGAAGGCAAGCATATCATCGCTCGGCACCTGCACGATGTTTCCCGCAGCCCAACCGAAGCCTCGCGGACGCAGAAGCTCCGTGAACGTCGGATCGCTATCCATCTCTTCGGCCGTGAACATGTCGACTTCCCGCATGAAGCCGGAGTGCCGATTTGGCAAAAGCCTTTCCATCCTTGGATTGCGCTCAAGCCAGCCCCCTTCCAGAATATCAAGGCCCAATTGCCTGACCGACTCTGAGGAAGTCCAACGAAAGTTTTTAGGATCGGTGGTGATAAGAAATGTGCCGATGGAGCCCGTCATTTCGGCCAGGCCGTCCAGCACGACCGGCCATTTTTCGGGGATGGCCGCAGCCTCGTAAATCAGGTCGACGAGTTCGTTCGTGACATCCAGGGACATTTCGATTCGGTTCCATCGCAATAGCGCCTGACGTCTTGTTCTGATTTATCGATAAGACGTCACGGCCGTTGATAAAGGTCTCACGCGCCCAAACGCGCGACGTACCAAAACGCCGGCGGCCTTGAAACGGGTGGATCGCGCGAAATATTTTGGGACCTGCGGGAATAAACCTCGCAGCTTTGCCTCCGTTCTCAGACGGGGCCGGTCATTTTCGGCTCGGATCTAGCTGCCCAGCCCCCTAATCCTCCCTTGAATTTGACCCACGTCCGTGATCTCAAACGGATCAGTTTTGCCGCCGGACCGATTTGGGACCGGCGACGTTTCAACCCGGCAGAATCCACGCCATGGCCCGCAGATTTTCCGCTGCCTATCTTTCGGAGCCGGTGTCGCGCCTGGCGGCGTGGTCGCGCAATCTGGCGGTGTTTGCCGTGGTTGCGGTCTTGGTTTCTATTCTCATCGTTCGCTTCGGGTTTCTCGAAATCAAGCCGGCGCTTGCGACCTTCTTCGGCGCGCTCGCCTGCGCCGGCCTGTCGATCCTGGTCGGGTTCATCGGCGCGGCCATGATCTGGCACAGCGGCGAACGCGGCATGAGCCGCATCCTTTTGGCATTCTTGATCGACGCCATGCTGCTTGCTTATCCCGCCTATCTCGGCCTGCAGTACCGCAAGCTGCCTGCGATCCACGACATCACCACCGATCCGATCGACCCGCCGCGCTTCGAGGCTTTGGCGCGGCTGCGCGGCGGCGACGGCGCCAACCCCGCCGTCTATGCCGGGCTTTATTCGGCCGAGCAGCAGCGCATCGCCTACCCCGACATCGAGACCGCCGAACTCGAACTTCCCGTGCAGCGCGCCTATGAGGTCACGTTGCAGCTCGTCACCAAGCGTAAATGGCTCGTCATCGACGAGCGCCCGCCCCAGCCGCCGCGCCGGATCGGCCGGATCGAAGCGGTGGCGCGCACGCCGATCATGGGATTCCGCGAGGACGTGTCGATCCGCATTACCCCTGATGGTGAGGATTCCCGCGTCGATATCCGCTCCGCCTCGCGCTATTTCGAAAGCGATCTCGGCAGCAACGCCGCCCGCGTGCGCAAATTGATCGACGACCTCAACAACGCCGCCGACAATGAAAGCCTCAAGCCGGTCAGGAAGCCGCCCCAGCCGGTGAAAACGCCGCCGAAGGTGGTGAAGAAGTAGAAGAGGCGAATAGCGAGCAGGAAATAGCGAATAGGGAGCGAGTAGCGAATAGAGGGCACCCTTATCATTCGTTTTTGCTATTCGCTACTCCCTATTCGCTAATCTATAACTCCCGCCGATCACCGGATCGCCGTCGGTCGCAACGATCCCGCGGCCGACCAGATCTTCCAGATGCGCCAGCACGGAATAGCCGGCGGCATTGGTCAGGCGCGGATCGATGCCGATATAGATCGCGCGCACGATGGTCGGAATATCCGCCTCCCCCTTTGAAAGACGATGCAGGATCGAAGCCTCGCGCGCCTTGCGGTGACGGATCAGAAAGCGGACATAGCGCGGCCCTTCCGGAATTTCCGGACCGTGGCCGGAGAAATATAAATCTTCCGCCCGAGAAGCCAGCCGTTCCAGCGAGGCCATGTAATCGACCATCGAGCCATCCGGCGGCGCCACGATCGAGGTCGACCAGCCCATCACATGATCGCCGACGAACATGAATTTGCGCTCGGGCCAGGCAAAGGCCAAATGATTGGCGGTGTGTCCCGGGGTCGCGACCGCCTCCAGCCGCCAGCCGTCGCCTTCGATCACCTGGCCATGCTTGATCTCGATGTCCGGGCGGAAATCGCGGTCGGCGCCTGACTCAGGATTGTGCTTTTCGCTTTCATAGCGCGGCCGCGAGGCGCGATGAGCCCCTTCCGCATAGACCGGCGCGCCGGTCGCCGCCTTTATCGGCGGGGTATTCATCGAGTGATCGCGGTGGGTGTGAGTGACGAAAATATGCGTCACGGTCTCGCCGCGCACGGCGTCCAGCAGCGCCGCCGCGTGCGCCGCGTCGGCCGGGCCGGGATCGATGATCGCGACCTTGCCGCGGCCGACGATGTAGCTCAGCGTGCCGGTGAAGGTGAACGGGCTCGGATTATTGCAGAGAATCCGCCGCACGCCGGGGCGAATTTCCTCGACCACGCCGGGCCGGAGCGGAAAATCACGGTTAAAGGGAATGTCGTCGTTTTCGGGCATTTTTTCTCGTGTCATTCCGGGATGGCCCAAAAGGGCCAGACCCGGAATCTCGCAGATGAAGAAAAGAATACGCGTGAAATTCCGGGTTCGCGCCAAGGCGCGCCCCGGAATGACGAGAGCCTTTATCCAAACGCCTGAATGCCGGTGATGGCGCGGCCGAGAATCAGCGCATGCACGTCGTGCGTCCCTTCATAGGTGTTCACGGTCTCAAGATTGAGCATGTGCCGCATCACGTGATATTCGATCTGGATGCCGTTGCCGCCATGCATGTCGCGCGCAATGCGGGCGATGTCGAGCGCCTTGCCGCAATTGTTGCGCTTGACGATCGAAATCATCTCCGGCGCCACCTTGCCTTCGTCCATCAGCCGCCCGACCCGTAAGCTCGCCTGCAAGCCGAGTGCGATCTCCGATTGCATGTCGGCGAGTTTTTTCTGCACGAGCTGAGTGGCGGCCAGCGGCCGGTTGAACTGCTTGCGGTCGAGCGTGTATTGCCGCGCGCGCTGCATGCAGTCTTCCGCCGCCCCCATCGCGCCCCAGGAAATGCCGTAACGGGCGCGGTTGAGGCAGCCGAACGGCCCTTTAAGCCCGGAAACATTGGGCAACAGCGCGCTCTCCGGCACCTCGACGCCGTCCATCACGACTTCGCCGGTGACGGAGGCGCGAAGCGAGAGCTTGCCGGCGATCTTCGGCGCCGAAAGTCCCTTCATGCCCTTTTCCAAGATAAAGCCGCGAATCTGGTTGTTGTGTTCGGCCGACTTCGCCCACACCACGAACACATCGGCGATCGGTGCGTTGGAGATCCACATCTTGGAGCCGGTCAGCCGGTAGCCATCAGACGTCTTCTCGGCGCGCGTCTTCATGCCGCCGGGATCGGAACCGGCATCCGGCTCGGTCAAACCAAAACAACCGACCCATTCGCCGGTCGCAAGCTTCGGCAGATATTTCTTGCGCTGGTTTTCATCGCCATAGGCATAGATCGGGTGCATCACGAGAGAAGACTGCACCGAATTCATCGAGCGATAACCGGAATCCACCCGCTCGATCTCGCGCGCCACAAGCCCATAGGCGACATAGCTCGCATTGGCGCAGCCATATTCCTCCGGCAAGGTGATGCCGATCAGGCCGAGCTCGCCCATCTCCTGGAAAATGTCGCGATCGACCTTCTCTTCCAGATAGGCCTTGGTGACGCGCGGCAAAAGCTTGTCCTGGGCATAGGCGCGCGCGGTATCGCGGATCATGCGCTCGTCTTCGGTCAATTGCTCGTCGAGCAGGAATGGATCGTCCCATTGAAAGTTTATCGGGGACGGCTTGTCCTTGGCCTGAGGGCGCACGCTCATGGAAATTCCTTTCGCATCACTGGATTTATTTTAAAGCGATCGGAGCGGAAGCGCAATTGCGTCGTCTTCGCCGGCCGCGTCTCAGCCCTCAAGCTGCTCGTTCGACACGATCTCGATGCCAAAACCCGAAAGCCCCTTATAGTCGTGCACGGACGACGTCAGGTTCCGGATCGAGGTGACGCCGAGGTCGCGCAAAATCTGCGCGCCGACGCCGACTTCGCGCCATTGCCGGTTGCGGTCGGCCTCCGCGGTCTTTTCTTCCGGCAAGGGCGCAACTGGAACCCCGGCCGCGCCATCGCGCAAATACACCAAAACGCCGCTGCCGTTCTTCTTGAACCGCTCCAGCACCGCCGGCATATGTTTCGGCCCCGTGAAGACGTCGCGCACGATATTGGGCTTGTGAAAGCGCGTCAGCACATTCCTGCCGTCCCCGACGCCGTGATAAACAAAGGCCACATGCGCGATCGAATCGAACGGCGAGCGATAGGCAAAACCCTGCATCGGCCCGATCGGGCTCTCCGCGATAAAGGTCGAGACGCGCTCGATCAGCTTTTCGCGCGCTTGGCGATAGGCGATCATGTCCGCAATGGTGACATGTTTGAGCTTATGCGCCCTCGCAAATTGCGCCACCTGTTCGCCCTTCATCACCGAGCCGTCGTCGTTCATCAATTCGCTGATGACACCGACCGGCGGCAGGCCGCTCAATTTGCAGAGATCGACCGCAGCCTCCGTATGGCCCGAGCGCAACAATACGCCGCCGTCTCTCGCGATCAGCGGAAAAATATGGCCGGGCCGGGCGAAATCATAGGCGCCGGCATTCGGATTGGCGAGCGCCCGGCAACAGGAGGCGCGCTCCTCGGCCGAAATTCCTGTGCCACCGTCGGGCTTATAGTCGATCGAGACGGTAAAGGCCGTGGTGTGGTTCGATTCATTATGCGCCACCATGGGATCGAGCCGCAAGCGCCGCGCGTCCTCGGTCGTGATCGGCGCGCAAACGATGCCCGAGGTGTGACGGATGATGAACGCCATTTTCGCGGGCGTGCAGAGCGAGGCCGCCACAATCAGGTCGCCCTCGCCCTCGCGATCATCGTCGTCGGTGACGACGACGAGTTCGCCATTGGCAAAGGCATGCAGAACTTCCTGAATCGGGTCGGCCATAAGGATCTTTCGTTAAAGGTGACGTGCGTTTAGCTCAACTGGCCGGCCTGCGCCAGCTTGGGAAAAAAGCCTGCCGAGCGGCGCGATAGCGTGGCGACAAAGTCTCTCTCCTTGAATAAGGTCGAAAGCAATCGAGGACAAGAGAGTGAGATGACTGCCATACCGTTTGACTTCACGCCCTTGCTGCCGCCCGGCCTTCCCGCCGCCGCTGCCAGATGGACGGGGCTTGCCAAATATAGTTTCGTCGGCGGCAATAACGATCCGGAAGGACTTCCGCTCGACGGCCTGATCGAGGCTGCGAACAATGTGCTCAAGCGCGAGGGCCGCACGCTTGCGACCTACGGGCTGGAAAGCGGCCCGCAAGGCTACGGCGCTTTACGCCAATTCCTCTCGGCGAAACTCAAACGCGACGCCGGCATGGCGTGCGGCCCCGACGACATTCTGCTCGTCTCCGGCTCGCTGCAAGCGCTCGATCTCGTCAACGCGACCCTGCTTGCGCGCGGCGATACCGTCATCGTCGAACGCGACACCTATCAGGGCACGCTGAACCGGCTGACGCGCCTTGGGGTCAACACCATTGGAATCCCCCTCGACGATGACGGCATGCGGATGGACGCTCTCGCCGATACGCTCTCCGACCTCAAACGACGCGGCATCACGCCGAAATATATCTATACCATCCCGACCGTGCAGAACCCGACCGGCACCATCATGCCTCAATCCCGCCGCGCCGAGCTTTTGCAGCTCGCCGAACACTATGGCGTACCGATTTTCGAGGACGATTGTTACGCCGATTTGGTCTGGGACGGCAAACGCCCGCCCGCGCTCCACGCCATGAGCCAAACCGCCAACGTCATTCACATCGGCTCATTCTCCAAATCGATCGCGCCGGCGCTGCGGGTCGGATTCATCGCAGCCCCTTGGGCGGCTCTCTCGCGCATGCTGGCGTTAAAGACCGACGCCGGCAGCGGCGCCCTCGAACAGATGGTGCTCGCCGAATATTGCGCGCCGCATTTCGAAACCCATGTCCCGCAATTGCGGCGCGGCCTGCGCGCCAAGCTCGACACGCTGATGGAGGCGCTCAACGAGCAATTCGGCACATCGGCCGAATTCGAGACACCCAAAGGCGGTATTTTCCTGTGGGTCAAATTGCCCGATCAGGTCGATACGTTAAAACTTTATCAGGCGGCACTCGCCGAAGGCGTCGCGATCAATCCCGGGCTGGAATGGTCCACCGACAAGGCCTATGCCAAAAGCCGGCTGCGGCTATGTTTCGCCAGCCCCTCGCATGACCAAATCCGCGACGGCATCGCCCTTCTTGCCGAGGTGTGCCGGCGGGAATTCGGGGTGCCGGTACGAAGCGCGAATGTGGAGCCGCGCGCGGGCGCGACGTCTTGAGGTGAAAACGGCTACCTCACCGCAAACGGCGCCTGATAGGGCCGGCCGAACGGCACGCCATTGATGACGGTCTGCACCGGTTTCAACTGGACCTTGCCCTCGCGCTTGTTGTTGCGGGTATCAACGAAGGTGACCGGCCCCTCCACCACATCCATGATTGAGACATCGCCGGGCGCGCCGATCTGAAGCGTGCCAATTTTCGGCGCGCGGTTGATGATTTTGGCGGGCGCGACGGTTGTCATCGTCACCACCTGCTCCAGCGAAAAGCCCATCGCCATGAACTTTCCCATGACATTGGGCAGATAGGGCATACCAGGCGAATTCCCCGAAAAGACGTGAATGTCGGAAGAGATCGTGTCCGGCGCGCAGCCCGCGGGGATTGCGACTTCGGCGACCGTGAAATCGAAACTGCCGCCGCCATGGCCGACATCGAAGATCACGCCGCGCTGTTTGGCGGCGAGCGCCGCCGGCAACAATTTACTGTCCTGCACGATATTGGTGAAGGCGCCGGCGTTGTTCGGCGCGCCGGAATAAGCATGGGTCAAAATATCGCCCGGCCGCAGCAAATTGAGAATATCGGACATTAATGGTCCGGTTTCGACGCCGCCGATATGCACCATCATGCGCGCCGGCCAGCCGCACATTTCGCAAGCCTGGATACCGCGCTTGAGCGGCTCCAGCCCATGCTTGAAGATCACGTTTTCCGACATCCGCACTTTGACGCCGATCAAGAAATCGGGATTCTCGGCAAGCCCCATCGCGCAGGCTTCGACTTGCGCGTTGTCGATATTATAGAGTTCGGCCACCGGGAAGGCCGACAGGCCGTTATTGGCGATGTGGAGGAAAGCGTACATCCGCGCCCGCGTCTGGGCCACGATGAAGCGCCGCATGGCCGCGAGATTGTTGACGCCCGCATCACCCGCCGACACGACGGTCGTCGTGCCCTGGAATTGCACGAGTTCATCGGCAGGAATGCCGATCGCCGAACCGTAAGGATAGACGTGACAATGCAGATCGATCAGGCCGGCCGTCACCAGCTTTCCGGAAGCGTCGATCGTTTTGGCGGCGCGCGCGGCGGGAATATCGACCTCGACCGCCTCGATCACGCCCCAACGGATGCCGATATCACGTTTTCCCCGCAACGACTGGCTGGGGTCGAGCACCTCGCCGCCCTTGATCACGAGGTCGAATTTGTCGTTCGGCCCCATCGCGGCGAGAGCCGGTGAGACCAAAGGTCCCGACAGGGCGGCAACCGCCGAACCGGCAAGGAAATGGCGGCGTGACAAGGTGGACATGCAGGCGTTCTCCTTAAAACGAGACGTTTTCTTATTCTCCGATGATGCGACGGGCAGCGGTTTTACGCAAGCCGCACCTGCCTCAAACGCAATTGGCAAAGCCAAAGCCGGTTGACATAATTGTCCGGCTGGCCGCCAAGAGCACGCACAGGAGACGTCCATGATATGCTTTCGATGGCTCGCGACCTTACTTTGCCTGTTTATCTCCGGTGTAGCCTTCGCGGCGGACCCGCTGCCGCGCGCCAAGCCCGAAGAGGTCGGGATGTCGAGCGAACGGCTGGCGCGGATCGGCGAGGTGTTGAAGGCCGATATCGAGGCCGGCCGCATTCCCGGCGCCGTGATCGCGATCGCACGACACGGCAAGCTCGTGGCGCTCGATGCCTATGGCTGGCGCGACAAGGCGGCGGGCACCGCCATGACCACCGACACCATTTTCAACATCGCCTCGATGACCAAGCCGATGACGGCCGTCGGCGCGCTGATGCTCTATGAGCGGGGCAAGATACTGATGAACGACCCCGTCTCGAAATATTTCCCGAAATTCACCAATATGCAGGTGGCCGCGCGCGATGCGAGCGGCGAACCGACAGCGGAATCGGCGCCAGCCACCAAGCAAATCACGATTCAAGACCTGATGCGTCATACGTCCGGCCTGATCTATGGCGGCCGCGGCAACACGCTCGTGCATAAAATGTATCCGGCCGGCAGCGCCGACGCCGCGCGCGAATATGACGGCACGGCCTTCCTCGACAAGCTTTCCTCGCTCCCGCTTCTCTATCAGCCGACCACCGTTTGGGATTACGGCTTCGGCCTCGACGTGCTCGGCCTGACCATTGAGAACATTTCCGGTCAAACGCTCGGACAATATCTCAAGACCAACCTGTTCTCGCCACTCGGCATGAACGATACGGGATTTTCGATTTCCCCCGATCAGGCCGTGCGTTATGCCAAGCCCTTGCCCGCCGATCCCGACACCGGAAAGCCGCAAGCCCGCAGTCCCGAACTGACGCAAGGCCTCAAATTCGAATGCGGCGGCGGCTGCGCGGCCTCCACGGCTTCCGACTATCTGCGCTTCGCGACGATGCTGCTGAGGGAAGGCCGTTCCGGCGAAGCGCGCCTGCTCGGTCCGCGCACCGTCGCTTACATGCTGTCGGACCAATTGGGCCCGAATATCAAGAATCTCATCGGCAATGCCGACCCAACCCGGGCCGATTACGGCTTTGGCCTTGGACTTGCGGTGCGCGCGACACCCGGCCTCGTTAAAATGATGGGCTCGGTCGGGCAATTCTCCTGGCCCGGCGCCAGTGGCACGGATTGGTGGGTCGATCCAAGAGAAGAGTTGGTGGTGGTCTATATGTCGGCGGCGCCCGGCCCGCTTCGCTGGCACTACCGCCAAAAGATCAATGCGCTGGTCTACCAAGCCATCACCGATTGAGGCAGCGTCTTTTTCGCAGCACCGTGGAACTTTTTCAAACTGAACGGCTATTCAGAAAACTTTCGCGATGGCCGCGGAACATTCTGTTCCCGTATGAGGTTTAACCTCCATTGAAATGGAGGAGAACCGTATGAAGAAATTTGGATATGTCATCGCCGCAATCAGTACGATTGCGATCGCGGTGCCGTCACTGGCCAGCGCGGAGACCGTCGTGATCAAGCATCGCGACCATATGCACCGCGACCACATGCATCATGGCTGGCATCGCGATCATGGCTGGCGCCATCACGACAAGATGGTGATCGTCAAACATCGCCGCGAAGGTTAAAGTTGACACAATGGCCCCCCAAAGGGGCCATTTTTCAAAGGGGGGCGGGTTTCAAAGAGGCGGATACCGAATTCTCCACCAAAGCGGCGGTCAATCCCAGGCCGGCGAGAAACCCGGATTGACGCAACGCTTATCCTTCGGCAGCGCCGAAATCGCGCGCAGATCCTCCTCATCCAACCCGATATGAAGCGCATCGAGATTGGCGCGTTGGCTCTCACGGCGCGAGGCTTTCGGAATCGCGGCCACGCCGTCTTGATCGAGCAGCCATTTCAACGCGACTTGGGCCGCGCTCGCGCCGTGCTTGCGGCCGATCGCCATCAGCGTTTCGTTCGAGGCGGCACGGCCTTGCGCCAGCGGACAATATGCCACCAGCGGGATGGATTTCGCGGCGAGATATTTGCGCAACGGAGTCTGGTCGAGCATCACATGATATTCAACCTGATTGCAGGCGACCGGCGCCTTGATCTCTTCGACCACTGTTTTCAACAGCGCGACGTTGAAATTGGCAACGCCAATGGCGCGGGTACGCCCCGTCTCTTTCAGCTTCATCAAAGTGTCGAATATTCTTGGCAGGTTCATGCCCGGCGCGGGCCAGTGCACGAGATAGAGGTCGATCTGATCGAGATTGAGCTTTTTCAGGCTTGTGTCAAAGGCGCGGCGGATCGCATCCGGCGCCAAATTGTCGTTCCAGACCTTGGTCGTGACATGCAGTCTTTGCGGGCGACCCCGGATGCGACCAATGCGGCGCCGATCGCCTCCTCATTGCCGTACATTTCCGCGGTATCGATGTGGCGATAGCCGAGCGCCAGCGCGCTTTCGACCCCCGCGCGGCAGGCATCGCCCTGCATGCGGAAGGTTCCGAGCCCCAGGCGCGGAAGGCTGATGCCCTGGGTTTGCAGATATTCCATTGGATGCTCCGAAGGCGCGACCCGATGAGAACGGCACTGAGCACCATTCCTTCACCGCTACTGCCGCAGAACGATCTTCAGATCAAGATCATAGCCAGATCAAGATCATAGCGTTTTCGAGCGAAAGCCTGTCCCGGACGCTACCGCTTCCAGTTGCAAATGCCGCCTGATTTGCACGGCCATGTCTGAATTTTGACATCCCGCGCTTGCGCTTCCACGGGATTGCCGCGGTGGAGCGCCACCGGCGCGCGCGGCCTGTGCGGCACCGGCCGTTCGGCACGCGCGGAAATCTTGGGAGAAATTTCCGGCGCCGCGCTGGCGTGAGCGGCATTGCTTTTGCGATCGACCGTTACGTCCAAAGGGCCGGGCTTAAAGCTTGCCGCTGGGCCAAGCGGTGTGGGCGAAAACACCGCCTTGGACAGATCGAGGCTGAAGAATTCATCGGGAAGATATCCCTGCGCGACCGATGAGCCGTACCACGCCACGGCACAAGCAGAGACCGCCGCGATCCAAACAGGCTTCAAGGCCATCGAGATCTCCCAAAATGAGCAAGCAGTACGTGATGATTATCTAAGCAGTCGTGCCACTATTTCCAGCGCATTTACTCAGCAGGGTTACCGGCCTGCTGCGTTATGAATGGCTTGGACGTTTACCAATCATCCCGCGCCGATCTTTAGGTTTCCTCGATCCGGCGCTTGCGCTATAGGGTGCGTCTGCCGGGTTGAATATAAGGTCGTTTTTCCGAAAGGATCGCCATGCCAGTTGCGTCGTCTTTGACCCGCTTACTACTTGTCTCATTTACAACCTTCGCATTGGTATTTTCCGCGCCGAAAGCCAGCGCCGACGACATGGTGTTGCGGGTCGGCACGCTGAAACTCATTCATGGCATCACACCCTATTTCTACGAAAAATTCGCCCCGCCTGGTTATAAGATCGAGGTCGTTCCGTTCGAGAGCCCGACCGATGGCAAGAACGCGGTGCTGACCGGCACCGTCGATACCTGCATTCACGGCATCGCCGCGTTTTTGCTGGGTGCTGCCGCCGGCGAGCCGGTCGTGGTGGTCGCCGCCGCCACCAATCGCGGCATGGGCATCGTCGCCGACGCCAAATCCGACATCGCGACCATCAAGGATTTGAAGGGCAAACGCGTGGCGATCTTCCCGGGCTCGACGCAGGAAGTGGTCATCCTCGAACGCTTGAAAGCCGAGGGCATGTCCATCAAAGATATCCAGCCGATCCGGCTGTCGTTCAGCGACATGCCGGGCGCGCTCGCCCGCGGCGATATCGACGCCTATGTCGGCGCGGAGCCCGGACCCGGAATAAGCCTTGCGAATGGCACCGGGAAGCTCGTCGAATATCCCTATTCCACACCGATCGGCTCGCTCAACATGATCCTCTCCGCCAACGAAAAGACGATCAAGGAGAACCCGGAGCGGCTGAAAATGATCATCGAGATGCACAAGAAGGCCACCGATTACGCGATGGCCCATCCCGACGAGATGGTGCAGGTCGCGATGCAGAAACTTGGGCAGCAGCGTGCCTCGATCGAAAAGGCGGTCCCGAACGTCGAATTGACCTGGAAGATCGACGACACCTTCATCGCGCGCGCCAAGGCCTACAGCGAATTGATGGTCGAGAAGAAGCAGGTTCGGCAAGCGCCCGACATGACGCGCGCCATCAGCCAACAATTCATGTAACGGGCCGACGTGAGCGACCACGCGACGACTTTGCCCCCACGCGCCGCCTCAAGCCTGCCGGCGGAAGCGATCAGCCGCCGCCGCAAAAGGCTGCGGCAGGAAAAGCTGCGCGCCGTCATCCTCGGCGCCGGCTTTCCGCTGCTGTTGATCCTGATCTGGGATCGCGCGGTGGCGATGTCGGGAACGCGGCTGATACCAAACCCGTATCAGGTCGCGGTGATGATGGTCGATTTCACGCTCGGCGGCGTCTATGACGACGCGTTCAGCGGCACGGTGTTGACCCACATCTGGAAGTCGATGCAGCGCGTTTACGGCGGGTTCCTGCTGGCGGCCCTGATCGGCATTCCCTTAGGCATGATGATCGGCCGCATCAAAATGATGCGGCAACTGCTCGACCCCACCATTTCACTGCTGCGGCCGATACCGGTCACGGCATGGCTGCCGCTGTCGATGATCTTTTTTGGACTGGGACCGAACGCCGCGATCTTTCTGGTGTTTCTTGGCGCGTTTTACCCGATCCTGCTCAACACCATGTTCGGCGTGCGCTCGATCGATCCCAAATTATTCGAGGCCGCTTCCATGCTCGGCTGCTCGGGCCCGGCGATGTTTCGTCAGATCGTGCTTCCGGCCTCATTGCCAGCGATCTTTTCCGGCTTGCGGATCGCCCACGGCTTTGCCTGGATCCTGATCGTGGTCGGCGAAATGACCGGCGTTCCCACCGGCTTGGGTTCGGTGGTGATGGATGGCCGCACGCTGTCGCGCACCGATCTCGTGATTACGGGCATGATCGTGATCGGCGCCTGCGGCTTTGTCACCGACCGCATCATCGTGTCGATCAGTAACCGCCTCTTGAGCTGGAGTCCGCAGCACCGTGAATAAGCCGGCACAGGATGTTTTGACGATCCGAAGCGTCACCAAGCGTTTTGCGGTCGGCGACGATGAAATCGAGGCGCTGGCGCCGATCGATCTCGTTATCCCCAAGGGCGAATTCGTCTGCATGATCGGCGCGTCCGGTTGCGGAAAATCGACGTTGTTGCGCATCATCGCCGGCTTCGAAGAACCGACCACTGGCGACGTTTCGATCCAGGGCCGGATCATCACCGGCCCGGGCAGCGACCGCGGCATGGTTTTCCAGGATTACGCGCTTTTTCCGTGGATGACGGTGCGCCAGAATATCAGCTTCGGCCCTCGCCAACGCCAATTGCCGCGCGAGGAAATCGACAGGACAACGGACGAATTCGTGCGGATGGTCGGCCTCGAACGCTTTGCCGACCGCTATCCGAACCAATTGTCCGGCGGCATGAAACAGCGCGTGGCGATCGCGCGCGTGCTCGCCAACAACGCCAACATTCTCCTGATGGACGAACCGTTCGGCGCGCTGGATGCCCTCACCCGCGAGCAATTGCAGCACGAATTGCTGCAAATCTGGCAACGCACCGGGGTGACTATCATCTTCGTCACCCACTCGGTCGAGGAAGCCGTGCTGCTCGCCGATCGCGTGCTGGTGATGAGCGCAGGCCCCGGGCGGATCGACAGCGATGTTCGGATCGGCCTTCCGCGCTCGCGCGAAGTGTCTTCGCCGGAATTCAACGCTTTGCGGCGCGACATCTCCCAACGGCTGACCAGCCATCTCGTGCTTGCGCGCGCCTGACAATGATCGCGAAGAACGCTACGCGCCACGCCGGCAAGATAGTTTCAATTTACGCTGTCTCGGGAATGTCTTCGAGATGGCAGGCCGCCCATTGGCCTTCGGCGCGTTGGCGAAGCTCGGGCTCCTCGGCTCGACAACGATCGAACACGAACGGGCATCTGGTATGAAAACGGCATCCGCTCGGCGGATTGATCGGGCTCGGAACGTCGCCCTTCAGGATCATCGGCACGCGGCGGGCTGAAGGGTCCGGCACCGGCACGGCCGAAAGCAGCGCCTTGGTATAGGGATGCGCGGGTGCCGCAAAAATCCGCTGTCTCGGCGCCATCTCGACGATCTTGCCGAGATACATCACGGCGACGCGATGGGTCATGTGCTCGACGATCGCAAGATCATGACTGATGAAGAGCAGCGCCAGGCCAAACTCGGCTTGCAAATCCTGCAACAGATTGACGATCTGCGCCTTGACGGAAACGTCAAGCGCGGAGACCGCCTCGTCGCAAACAATCAAGTCCGGTTCGGCGGCAAGCGCGCGCGCAATGCAGATGCGCTGGCGCTGACCGCCTGAGAATTCATGAGGCCGGCGGTCCAGCGCGTCGCGCGACAGGTGTACGGTATCCATCAGCGCGGCGACTTTCGTATCGAGCTCGGAAGCTGATGTGGCGAGACCAAAATTGCGGATCGGTTCAGCCAAAATATCGCGCACGCGCAGCCGCGGATTGAGGCTCGAGAAAGGATCTTGAAACACGACCTGCACGCGCCGGCGCATCCGCCGCAAACGCTCGGGCGAGAGATCGTCGATACGCTGACCATCCAGCGCCACCTGACCGGAAGTGATGTCGAACAGGCGCAAAATGGCGCGTCCGACCGTCGATTTGCCGCAGCCGGATTCGCCGACGAGCGACAGCGTCTCGCCGCGCGCGATGTCGAACGACACGCCGTCCACGGCGTAAACCCAATTCGCCTTGCGGCTGAAAAGCGGGCCGCGCACCGGAAAATGCTTCTTGAGGTCGTTGACCTGCAACAGCGGAGCGTTCATGCCGCCTCCTTGGACGCAAAATGGCAGGCGGCGAAATGACGGGACGATTTTTCCTCAAGACCCGGCGCGACCTGACGGCACAGATCGGTGGCAAGCGCGCAGCGCCCGGCAAAGGCGCAACCCTCGATGCGCCCTTTGAGGCTCGGCACCTGGCCCGGAATTTCGGCAAGCCGGCGCGCCGCGCCGGTGAGCGACGAGCCGAGCTTGGGCACCGCGCCGAGCAGGCCCTTGGTATAGGGGTGACGGGGTGAGGCGAACAATTCGGCCACCGGCGCCTCCTCGACCTTGCGGCCGGCATACATCACCATGACGCGCTCGGCGACTTCGGCCACGACGCCGAGATCGTGGGTGATCAGGATGACCGCCGCGCCGACGCGGCGTTTGAGGTCGAGCATCAATTGCAGAATTTGCGCCTGGATGGTGACGTCGAGCGCGGTGGTCGGCTCGTCGGCGATCAGAAGCTTGGGATTGCAGGAAAGCGAGATCGCGATCATCACGCGCTGGCGCATGCCGCCCGAAAGCTGATGCGGATATTCCCGCACCCGCCGCGCCGGCTCCGGAATCCCAACCAAACTCAGCATCTCGATCGCGCGCGCCTCGGCTTTTTCCTTGTCGAGGCCCTGGTGCAGCCGCAACGTCTCGCCGATCTGGCGGCCGACGGTCAAAACCGGATTGAGGCTCGTCATCGGCTCCTGGAAAATCATCGAAATATCGTTGCCGCGGATCGCGCGCATCTCCTGCTCGGAGAGCCGCAACAAATCCTTTCCGCGCAACCGGATCGCGCCCGCGATCTTGCCGGGCGGCTCGGGAATAAGCCGCATCAAGGACATCGAGGTCACCGACTTGCCGCAGCCGGATTCGCCGACGATCGCCAGCGTCTCGCCTTCATCGACATGGAAGGAAATGCCATCGACCGCGCGGTTGATGCCCTCAGGGGTACGGAAATGGGTTTGCAAATTCTCGACTTCGAGCAAGGCCATGTCACAGACCTCTAGCCATGCGCGGATCGAGCGCATCGCGCAGGCCGTCGCCGACCAGATTGACGGCGAGCACGGTGGCGGACAGAAACGCGGCGGGAAAGAACACGATGTAGGGCTTCACCTGCCACAGCGCCCTGCCCTCGGCCATGATGTTGCCCCAAGAGGGAATGGTGGGCGGTGTGCCCGCGCCGATAAAGGAGAGAATGGATTCGACGATCATCGCGCTGGCACAGACGTAAGTCGCCTGCACCAGCATCGGCGCCAGCGTGTTGGGCAGGATGTGACGCAGGATGATCATCGGCGTCCGCGTGCCCGAGGCAATCGCCGCATCCACATAGGGCTGCTCGCGCAGCGACAACACCACGCCGCGCACCAGACGCGACACCCGCGGGATTTCGGCAACCGTAATCGCCATGATGACATTGCCGACACTGCCGCGCGTCAACGCCATCAGCGCGACCGCGAGCAGGATCGGCGGGATCGACATCAACCCGTCCATGACGCGCATGACGATGCCGTCGGCCCAGCGCACGAAGCCCGAAATGAGGCCGATGGTAAGACCGGCGAACGTCGCCAACAACGCGACCGAGAGGCCAACCGTCAGCGAGACCCGCGTCCCGTAGAGCACGCGCGAATAAACATCACGGCCGAGCGCGTCCGACCCAAACCAGAAATCCGAAGATGGCGGGCGGGTGCGTTTGGCGGGCGCGAGCGCGGTCGGATCGACTGTCCCCAGATAAGGCGCAAAAATCCCTACCAGGACCAAAATCAGAAGCAATGCCCCGCCGATCGCAACCGTCGGATTGTTGCGCAAAAATCCAACCACGCCGCGCCGGACCTTCACCGGCGCCAGCAGATCCGGCAAGACCGGCGCGACGACGAGACTGGGCGGTGGCAGGACAGAGCTGGCGGTGGAAGCGATCAATAGCGGATCCTCGGATCGATCAAGGTGTAGGTGACATCGACCGCCAGATTGACCAGCGTATAGAGGAAGCTGAACATCAAGACGACGCCCTGAATGACCGGATAGTCGCGACGCAGGATCGCATCGACGGTCAGGCGGCCAACGCCCGGAATGGCGAACACGCTTTCGGTCACGACCGCGCCGCCAATCAGCAAGGCCACGCCGATGCCGATCACAGTGACGATCGGCACCGCGGCGTTTTTCAGCGCGTGAACGAACAGGATCTCGCGCTGGCCTAAACCCTTGGCGCGGGCGGTGCGGACATAATCCTGCTGCAACACTTCAAGCATCGAGGCGCGCGTGATGCGTGCGATCAGCGCGATATAGACGCAGCCAAGCGCGATGGCGGGAAGAATGAGGTGCCGCAGCCACGGCCAAAAGCCCTGGGAGAATGGCGTATAGCCTTGCACGGGAAACCATTCGAGTTCGAGCGCGAATATATAGGCCAGGATGTAGCCGACGACAAAGACCGGAAGCGAAAACGCCGATACCGCGAAGGCCATGATGGCGCGATCGATGAAACTTCCCGATTTCCAGGCCGCCACGACACCAAGCGGCACAGCGACGAGAAGGGTGAGAACGAGGGTCAAGGCCATCAGCGACAGCGTCGGTTCGATCCGTTGCGCAATCATGGAGGCGACCGGCAGATTGGTGAAAATCGAGGTGCCGAGATCGAAATGCAGAATGCGCCACAGCCAGGTTCCGAACTGGACCAGGAACGGCCGATCGAGGCCGAGGCTTTGGCGAATTCGCTCGACATCGGCGGGGCTCGCCTGATCGCCGGCAATCACCGCCGCCGGATCGCCCGGCGCGATATAAAGCAGGCTGAACACAAACAGCGCGACGATCGCCATCACGGGCAAGGTCACCAGAACGCGCCGCAAAATATACGAGACCATGTGAGTTTACCGCACCCTCACGCGGTCTTCGATACGCCCCAGAAGAAGGGTAACGGCCCCTTCACGACACCGGAGGTGTTTTTGCGCCACGCCGTGTAGCTCAGGAAAAAGCCGGTCGGCGCATAGATCACCTCTTCGAGCGCCACCTTGTTGAGGCGCCGCGCCGCGGCCTTTTCCTCGTCCAGATTCTTGGCCTCGAACCATGCCGTGACTTCTTTTTCCAGCGCCGGAATCGTCGGCCAGCCCCACCAGGCTTTGTCGCCATTGGCGCGGATGCCGTTATAGACGGCCGGGTTGATGCAATCCGCCCCCGCGTGCCAGGTGTGGAACATTTCCCATCCCCCCTGGCCGGCAGGCGCCTTCGAAGCGCGGCGCGACCCGACCGTGCCCCAATCGGTCGCGACGAAATCGACGTTCATGCCCATGCGCTTCAGCAGGTCCGCGGTGACATCGCCTTGCGCCTTGGTGATCGGCTGATCCTGCGCGACGATACAGGAGACCGGCTGGTTCGTGTAACCGGCCTCGGCCAACAGTTTCTTGGCGGCATCGAAATCGCGCTTGCCTTTCAGGATCTCGCCGCCCTCCTCGGTGTAAAGCGCGGTGTCCGGCGTGAAGAATCCCGGCAGCGGTTTCCACAGCGAGGTGTCGTCGCCGACCAGCGCACGCATATAGTCTTCCTGGCTGAGCGCGGTGAGCACGGCCCGGCGCGCCCGCACATCGTTGAAGGGTGGATGCAGATGGTTCATGCGGAACACGCCGATATTGCCGAGCAAATCGGCGATATCGACGTTGATGTTGCGGTTTTTCTTCAGCACCGGCACGAGATCGGGGAGCGGATTTTCCCACCAATCGATCTCGCCATTCTGCAATGCCGCCGCCGCGGTCGCGGGGTCCGGAATCACCACCCACTCCACGCGATCGACCAGAATCTGCTTGCCGCCGGCAAGCCATGACGCCTTTTCCTGCCGCGGCACATAATCGGTGAATTTCTCGAACACCGCTTTGGCGCCCGGCACCCATTCGTTCCGGACGAATTTCATCGGACCCGAACCGACATACTCACTGATCTGCTTGAACGGATCGGTCTTGGCGATGCGCTCCGGCATGATGAAGGCGCAAGGCGTGCCGTTCTTACCCAAAGCCAACAGCATCTTGGGATAAGGCTTGGTCAGCACCCATTTGAAGGCGCGGTCGTCGGTCGCGGTCAGTTCGCTCTGGGTCGCCTTGAGCATCTGCCCCATGGCGTCGCGAACCGTCCAGCGCTCCAAGCTCGCCACAACGTCCTTGGCCAGCACCGGCTCGCCGTCATGGAATTTGAGGCCGCTCCGCAACCGGAAGGTCCAAGTGAGGCCGTCATCGGACACCTGCTCGGATTCGACCATCTGCCGCTGCAACTGCAATTGGTCGTCGATGCCATAGAGGGTATCCCACACCAAGGCGGCGGCGTTGCGCACCACATATTGCGTGCCCCAGATCGGATCGAAATTCGCAAGGTCCGCCTGCGGCACGAAGCGCAAGGTGCGCGCCGCGGCGCCTTGCGAGAGCGCCGGCATCGAAAGACCTCCGGTGGCTGCGAGGCTGCCCGCCCCGGCCAATCCCTTCAACAATGTCCTGCGGTCCATGGCGCCCTCCTGGCTTTTTCGAATGAGGTAGCGTTTGCCCCTTCAACGGGCCTGTCAACCTGGTGACAGCCCTATACTTACTAGCAAATGATGTGCCAGCGAGCCCGATCAGGCCGTGAGCCGCTTGAATTTCGATGACTCGGTCGGATACCACCAGCGGCCGCCGATGACGACGCCTTCGGAGACGATTTTGCGATTCCCGATGAGATGCTCGCCGACGACATCGACATAGTCGAACCGGCCCTCTTTGATCGAGATGAGGGTGGCATCGCCGACGCTTCCCGGCTTGAGACTGCCAAGCTCGGGACGCCGCAGCGCCATCGCCGCGTTGACGGTCGAAGCCTTGATCACGTCGCCAAGCGGCATGCCCATGCACAGGAATTTGGACATCGTCGTCACCTGATCGAAGGCCGGACCGTTGATGCAGAGGATGTGGACGTCGGAAGAAATGGTGTCGGGATAAAACCCGTTGGCCAGCATGGCACGCGCGGTCTTGAAAGCGAACGAACCCTTGCCATGGCCGATATCGAACAAGACGCCGCGCTCGCGCGCTTCCAGCACCACCTTCTTCACCGTGCCTTGGGCGGAGACCGGCGCATTGGGGAACGGCCGGAAGGCGTGGGTGAGAACATCGCCCGGACGCAAGCGGCTGACCACTTCATCGTAACTCGGCGGCGGATGATCGATATGGGCCATCAAGGGCATGCCGACTTCGTTGGCGACCTCAAGAGCCATTTCAAGCGGCACGATGCCGGAGGTGCCCGAGGAGTTGCGGCCGACCCTGACCTTGATGCCGACAATGAGATCGCGGTTTTGTTCGGCGACCTCGACCGCGTCGATCGGATTCATCAACCGTATCTCTTCGCTTTCGCCGACCATGACGCGATGCGAATAACCATAGATGCCGGCATGCGAAATATGCAAATAGGCCAGGATGCGCACCTGGCTCGGTTCGATGACATGCTTGCGGAAGCCTGCGAAATTACCGGGGCCGGCGCTGCCGGTATCGACCGCGGTGGTGACGCCGGAGGTGCGGCAGAACTCCTCGGCATCGATACCGATCGATGTGCCGCCCCAATAGACATGGGTGTGCAGATCAATCAGGCCCGGGGTGACGATATAACCCGACGCATCGCGCACTTCGGTCGCAGCTTCCACTTTGAGCGCGTTTCCGACCATCGCGACCTTGCCGCCCGCGAAAGCCACATCGGTGACCGCGTCGAGTTTTTGGGAAGGATCAACCACGCGACCGCCGCGCAGGACCAAATCGAAAGCCATTGGTTTCTCCGAATGAAGTCAATAAGCGCGACGGGAGATTTTTGCCGCACGGAATATTTGAGCAAATACTTAAGCCACTGTCATCCCTGACACCCTGCGTAAACCGAGGGAATGATCTGCATTCTCGGGAAAACCGATGGCGCGGCCTATCCCGTCGCCCGCGCGGGTCTGGGATGGCTCAATGGCGGCCAAGTTTGCTTGAAAGGCTTCAGGAAAAGAGGCAAATACGTCAAAAGGATAGATGGTCGGAGTGGTAGGATTCGAACCTACGACCCCTGCGTCCCGAACGCAGTGCTCTACCGGGCTGAGCCACACTCCGACAAGAACGCGGCTTATAGCCTTGGCGCTCAGTCACCGCAAGAAGCCGAATTAAAGGATTAAAATCTCCGTGAAAGTGGGTCTGACAACGCGGATTTTACCGACCGGCGAGGCCGCCACGGCCTTGGCCGCGGCTTGCCTTCGCGAGGGCGGCCTGGTCGCGTTCCCGACCGAGACGGTCTATGGCCTCGGCGCCGATGCCGCCAACGCGGGCGCGATTGCAAGGCTTTATGAGGCCAAGGGAAGACCCGCTTTCAATCCGTTGATTGCCCATGTCGACGACCTCGCCGCCGCCCGGCGCATCGCCCGTTTCGATGCGATCGCAACGAGGTTCGCGGAAGCGTTCTGGCCGGGGCCGCTGACGCTGGTGCTGCCCAAAACGCACGATTGCGCCATCGCCGATCTTGCCACCGCCGGCCTCGATACGGTCGCGGTACGCGTTCCCATTCACCCGGTCGCGCGCGGCCTTCTCAAGGCGTTTGGCGGGCCGGTGGTCGCGCCCTCGGCCAATTTGTCGGGGCATGTATCGCCGACATCGGCGGAGCATGTCGCGGCCGATCTTTCGGGACGGATCGACTTGATTGTCGATGACGGTCCCGTCAAAGTCGGGCTCGAATCCACCATTGTCGGATGCTTTGAAACCCCGATATTGTTGCGGCCCGGCGGATTGCCGCGCGAGGAAATCGAGCGCGTGTTGGGTCAAAGCCTGACGCGGCCGCCGGAGGATGCCGCTCATGAAACCGGCCAGCCTTTGGCGCCGGGCATGCTGGCCTCTCATTACGCGCCGCGCACCAAAGTGCGGCTGAACGCGAGGGACGTTGCCGCCCATGAAGCCCTGCTCGCTTTCGGACCCGATCTCGTCCCTGGAGCGGACCGGGCGCTTGCGGCGATGAATTTGTCCGTGGCAAGCGATCTCAACGAGGCCGCGACCCATCTTTTCGGCTATCTTCGCGCGCTCGACGCCAAAGGCGCCTCCACGATCGCGGTTGCGCCGGTGCCTCTTCACGGCCTCGGCGAAGCGATCAACGATCGGCTGCGCCGTGCCGCGATGAGACGCGAATAAAGCAATAACAAGAGAATTGAAGATGAACATCGTCCAGCCCGCGGTGCCGCCGCTCTCCAAAGAATTGATCGCGCGATTTCGCAGCCTTGTCGGCGACAAATATGCGGTGACGGAACCGGACGACGTTGCGCCTTATGTCACCGAAGAGCGCGGGCTGTTTCACGGCCGCTCGCCCTTGGTGCTGCGGCCGGGCTCGACGGCGGAGGTCTCCGCCATCTGCAAGCTTGCGAGCGAACACAAAATCGCGCTGGTGCCGCAAGGCGGCAACACGGGTCTCGTCGGCGGGCAAACCCCGCATCAAGGCGAGGTCGTGGTCTCGACCCGGCGGCTCGACAAAATTCGCGACATCGATCCCGCCTCCAACACCATGACGTGCGAATCCGGCGTGGTGTTGCAGGTCGCGCAGCAGAAAGCGGCCGTGGCCGACCGGCTGTTCCCGCTGTCGCTGGGGGCGGAGGGAAGCTGCACCATCGGCGGCAATCTCTCCACCAATGCGGGGGGCACGGCGGCGCTTGCGTTTGGCGTCGCACGTGAGATGGCGCTCGGATTGGAAGTGGTGCTGGCGGATGGCCGCATTCTCAACGGCCTGTCGAAGCTGAAAAAAGACAATACCGGCTATGATTTGCGCAACCTCTTCATCGGCGCGGAAGGCACGCTCGGGATCATTACCGCGGCGACGCTAAAACTGTTTCCGAAGCCGCGCGCGGTCGAGACCGCCTTTGTCGGCCTCCAATCGCCGGCGGACGCGCTAAAATTGTTGTCGATTTCGCAAAATGAGGCAGCGGCAAGCCTGACCAGTTTCGAGCTTCTCGCCGACATCGCGGTCGATTTTTCCGTGCGGCACGGCATCGATATCCGCGAGCCTCTCGGCGGCAAGCATCCCTGGTACGTGCTGATGGAACTGTCGTCGGCGCGCGAGGACGCCCGCGCGACGCTGGAAGAGATTCTGACGCAAGGCGTCGAGCAAGGCATCGTCGGCGACGCGGTGATCGCGGCCAATTTGAGCCAGCGCGCCGCATTCTGGAAATTGCGCGACGAAATGTCGGCGGCACAAAAGCCCGAGGGCGGCTCGATCAAACACGACATTTCCGTGCCCGTCGCCGCTGTGCCTGCTTTCATAGCGGAAGCCAACGCGGCCGTGGTCAAACTCATTCCGGGCGCGCGCCCCGTTCCGTTCGGCCATCTCGGCGACGGCAATATCCACTATAATGTCAGCCAGCCGGTGGGCGCGAAGGCCGCGGATTTCCTCGCCCGCTGGCATGATGTCAACGCGGTGGTGTTCGAGATCGTGCTGCGCATGGGCGGATCGATTTCCGCCGAGCATGGCATCGGCGTGCTCAAGCGCGATGAGCTGCCTGCCGTCAAGGACAAGGTCGCGATCGAATTGATGCGCGCCATCAAGTCGATGCTCGACCCATTCGGAATCATGAACCCGGGGAAGGTGCTATGACGGCACTTACTGACACGCTCGCGCCCACCCCCTAATCCAACCTGATGCGGACTTCTGAACCGCCACACGATCGAGAAAAAAATGCGCATCGCCCTCATTCATGCCCTGCAACATTCACTTGGGCCGATCGG
>DATGJS010000114.1:0-7843 GCA_035295025.1 Bradyrhizobium sp. | reverse complement strand
TGAATGGACCAACGCGATGGGCCAATTTGCAATTCAGTTCGGCGAGCGCTTTCCGGCGTCAGCGAACTGACCCCATGGGGTCAGTTCGCTGACCCTCAACCTTCACAGAGACCGATCTTACACAAAACTTCTGACATTCCCTGCGGCGCCACGGCTGAAGTAATTGATCGCTTGATTGCGTCCCTTCCATTTTCCCGAATTGATATTGTCCGTGCAGGCCACGATCCGAGGCTCGGGGTCACCATGCAGATCATTACATTGATCAGCAAAGGCCGGGCGGCTCAGGAAAATGATCGTGGCCATAAGCACGCTCGAAAACGCCCATTTGGTGTGGCTCATATTATATCTCATCCCCCTTTTCCGAAATCGATGGCGTCGAGCGTTCCGTCATGACACGAAGCTCTCATTCGTCGGTCAAGGGCGCAAGAAGGTTCAAATCATCCCTGTCATCCAGGACACCCATACCATCATTACCTTCAAGGCGTTCGGCGCGGTTTAGCCTCACAAAGACATGCGCAAGCCCATGCGAGCCTGTACTCACGCGCGTTTGTGCTTTGTCGCTGCACGAACAAGGCGCCCCGGCCCCTTCGCCTGGCCAGAACCCGCCATGAACCGGATTTTGCCACCCTTCAGGTTGGCGCGCAGCATTTCATTGATCCGCGTTTGCCAACCAGGCCCGGTTGCCCGCAGCGCCATGACGACGTCGGAATCCAGCCGCAACTTCACGGGCTGTTTCGGATTCTCCAACTTCGGCCGCCCAGGTTTGTTCTGGAACTGCGACAGGATCTCCGGCGGCAGTTCTTCTGCCGGTCGCGACTTCGCGAAGTCCTTTCTGGTCCACTCCGGGTTGTCGTCATGGATGGACGGGTCAAACTTCATCTTGGGGGACATGACGTTTCATCTCCTTGGCATGGGCGCGGCGAAGGCTGATTGGGCGCACCTTACCTTCGCGAATGGTGAAGGCGAGATAGTAGGCAACGCCATCAATATGTCCCCATGAGCGATACCGGGTTTCGCCGTAATCGAACCGGTCATCGATCATGAAGCGGACAATCACCATCTCCTTCGCACGCGCTAGAGAAATACCGTGGTCGGCGATATTGCTGGCGTCCTTGGCGGGGTCGAAGGCGTTGCCCATATCAATAAATGTACACCCAAAAAATATTCGATTCAATAGTTCTTAAGGATACAATAATCAGGTTCTTGGGACCCGACTGCTGCATGCCGTCCTTCAGACGGCTATGACCCGCTATCGACTTTCTTCGGCCGCGACGGCCCCTCGACCGGGGCCAGCGATTTCAGATAGTCCGCCATCGCGGCGCGGTCGGCGTCCGATAGCTGCGACGTGTTCTTGATCACACGCGCCATTGAGCCCGCAGCGGAATCCTCGTCGGGCGTTTGCCCGGTTTTGAGAAAATATTCGATATCCTTGAGGCTCCATTCGCCGATCCCCTTTTGGGTGACGTTCGGCACCCAGCCCTCGCCTTCAGGGTTGGGCCCTCCCGCAAATCGTTGCGCGGCGATGATACCGCCGAGAAAATTGCGCGGGCTGTGGCATTCGGCGCAATGGCCGAGACCGTTCACGAGATAGGCGCCGCGATTCCATGACGGAGAATGCGCGGCTTCAGGCGTAAAGGGGCGATCGTCGAAAAACAGCCATTTCCAGATGCCGACATTGCGGCGAATATTGAACGGGAATGGCAGAGCGTGATCGCGCACCCTGCCGGTTATGGGTGCGAGCGTCTTCAGGTAGGCAAAGAGGTCTCTGATATCTTCGATTTTGGCGCGCGCATAAGACGTATAAGGAAAAGCCGGAAAGTAATGCGTGCGCGAGGGCGAGGTGCCTTTGACCAAGGCGGTCACGAAATCGGCCTCGGTCCAGCGCCCGATTCCATCGGCTTTGTCGGAGGAAATATTGGGCGCGTAAAACGTCCCAAAGGGAGAGGGTATCGCAAGCCCGCCGCCGAGCCTTAAACGATCGGGCTGATCGGGCACCGCATGGCAAGAGGCGCATCCGCCCGCATTGAACACGACCTCGCCATTGGCGGGATTGGGCGCATAGACCGGCAGAGAGGATGCCAAAATCACGGCCGGACGGGTCAGCCACCAGAAAACCGCCAAACCGATCGCAAAGGCGAATACCGCACCGAAAAAAAATCGTCCCATTATCTTTATCTTCCGCCCTCATCCTTTCTACAGGTAACATGGCAGCCTTTTACGGCCCGTGCTGACGGAAAATTTCTCGCCAAGACCCCCCCGGCCGGGAATAAGATCGCAATGCCACTGTTTTGAGATTTACTGCGTCCATCGACGCCCAATAGGGAGAAAACCATGTCGAACACCAAAATCATGCTTGCGACGCTCGCGATCGGGGCGGCCATCGGCTTTGCCGGGCCGGCCTTCGCCGAGAAAATGACCATTATGCTCGATGGCGCCTCCGAAGTGCCCCCCAATACCAGCGCCGGCAAGGGCACCGCCGAGATCGACTATGACGCGGCTTCCAAGAAGCTGAGCTGGAAAGTGAGCTATTCCGGGCTGACCGGACCCGCCACCGCCGCCCATTTCCATGGGCCGGCCGAAGCCGGCAAGAACGCCGGCGTCGCGGTTCCGATCCCCAACATTGCCACCAGCCCCGCCGAAGGCAGCGCCACGCTGACCGACGCCCAGGCCGCCGACTTTGCCGCCGGCAAGTACTACGTCAACGTCCACACGGCAGCCAATCCGGGTGGCGAACTGCGCGGCCAGGTCGTTAAGAAGTAAGCTACGTTGAGCGGCCGGCTTCCGGCCGGACGTTTGATTTTTCGTTAAAATCGAAAGGGTGGAAACCACGCGGTTTCCACCCCTTTATTATTCTTTGCTGTGCGTTTTTTGCTGCGCGTTCGATCGATCCTTCGATCGGAACGGCGCAAAACCGGAAATGCTTACTTGAGTTTGACGCGATAATCGTCGTGACAGCCGGTGCATTTTTCCTGAATCGCGTCGAAAGAAACCTTCAAGCTGGCCAGATCCTTGATCTTGCCTTTTTGCTCGGGAATCACCTTGGCAACCGCCGGAATCTTGCTGTCGAAATCGGCCTTGTTCTGCCAGATTTTCTGTGACGAGCCATAGGTGGCATTGACGACGTCTTGCTTGGGGTTCGGCTTGAAAGTGTCGGCGATCTTGGGCACTTCCGCTTCCATATCCGTTAGTGCCTTGTCCACCGCCGCCTGATCGTAGGGGATGTCACCCTTCAGCATTTTGCCGAGCACCCCGTACATGGGCCTGCCAATCGAGGTCTTCATCAGGTTTTGCTGCGTAACAGCGACATCCTGTTGCGCCATCACCGCAGCCGTACCCAGCAACAAAGCTCCAACCACCAAGGCCGTTCGCATCATCCGTCAATTCCTTGCTTTTCAAGACCCCGTCGATAACCCTTATTGCAACACCGTGGCGACCGCTTCATTCCCGAAAGCAACGCGCCCATCACAGGCGGTGATGGCGTTGATGCTCTTGGATCGCGGTCCATACCCGCTCGGGGGTCGCGGGCATATCGATGTGATCGATTTTGTATTCGCGCCAGAGGCCTTCGATGATGGCGTTGACGACCGCCGGACAGGAGCCGATGGCGCCCGCCTCGCCCGCGCCCTTGACGCCGAGCGGATTGGTCTTGCACGGAACGTTATGCGTTTCGAATATGAATGACGGGCCGTCGGCGGCGCGCGGCAGCGCGTAATCCATGAACGTTCCCGTCACAAGCTGACCGTCCTTGGGGCTATAGACCGCCTGCTCCATCAACGCCTGGCCGATCCCCTGCATCGCACCGCCATGAACCTGGCCCGCGAGCAAAAGCGGATTGAGCGTCACGCCGAAATCATCGACCACCACGTAATTGACGATTCTGATGAAGCCGGTGGCCGGGTCGATCTCGACCTCGGCCAAATGCGTGCCGTTGGGGAAAGTGCCATCGGCGGCGGTAAAGGTGGCGCTGGCATTGAGCTGGGAAGCCTCAATGCCGGGCCGGCGGGCGAGATCGGCAAAGCTGATCGCGCGGTCGGTGCCGACAACACGGACCCTTCCTTCGCTGATCTCCAAATCGCCGCTGCCGGCCTCCAGCGCCTCAGTGGCGATCTCGCGCAGCTTTCGGCCGAGCTCGCGCGTCGCCCATTCGACGCTGACGCCGCCGGTCGGAATCGAGGCCGATCCGCCGGTGCCAAGGCCGGTGGCGATCCGATCGGTATCGCCTTGAAAGACGTGAACGCGTTCGGGCGGCAGCCCGAACTGCTCGGCGACGAGCTGCGCATAGGCGGTCTGGTGGCCCTGCCCGCTCGATTGCGTTCCGATCAAAACCGAAACGTCGCCGTTGGGATCAAGCCGCACTTGGGCGGTTTCCTCACCCATCGTGCCGCAAACCTCGACATAGCTCGCAAGTCCGATGCCGCGCACGAGGCCCCGCTTCCTGGCGGCCTTGGCGCGCTTGGGAAACTCTTTCCATTGCGCGATATCCATCGCACGCTTCAAATGCGCGGCGAAGTCGCCGGAATCATAGACCTTGCCGGTCGCGGTGTGGTAGGGCATCGCCCGCGGCGAGATGAAATTCTTGCGCCTGACCGCATCGACACTCAGCCCAAGTTTTCGCGCGGCCGCATCCACCAGCCGTTCGAGCACGTAAGCGGCCTCGGGGCGCCCGGCGCCGCGATAGGCGTCCACCGGCACCGTGTTGGTAAAGACCGTGCGCACGCGGCAGTGGAACGCCGTGATATCGTAAAGACCGGGCAGCATGCCGGCGCCGCCATGAGGAATATATGGGCCGAAGGTCGACAGATAAGCGCCCATGTCGCTGACGAGATCGACATCCATGCCAAGGAACCTGCCGTCCGCGGCCAGCGCCATGCGCGCCGTGGTGGCGTTGTCGCGCCCTTGCGCGTCGCCCATGAAATGATCGGCGCGATCGGCGGTCCACCTCACCGTCCGGCGCAAGCGCCGCGCGGCGACCGCGGCCAGCGCATATTCGCGATAGGGAAACAGCTTGGTGCCGAATCCGCCGCCGACATCGGGACAGATCACGCGCATTTTTTCGAGCGGCAGTTTCAAAACCATGCCGCCGATGATCTCGCGCAAACGATGACTGCCCTGACTGCCGACCGTCATGGTCAGATGGTCGCGCTTGGCGTCATATTCGCAAACCACCGCCCGCGTTTCGATGAAATTGATGACGACGCGCGGATTGATAATCGATATTTCCGCGACCGCGTGCGCTTTGGCAAACGCGGCCTCGGTCGCTTTCTTGTCGCCGATCGACACATCGAACAGCACATTGCCGGGATGTTGCGCCCAGACTTGGGGTGCGTCTTTTTTCACCGCATGGAGAACGCCGACCACCGCAGGCAGCGGCGACCATTTGACCTCGATCGCCTCGATCGCATCGCGCGCGGCATCCACGGTTTCCGCGACCACAAAGGCGATGGCGTCGCCGACATGGCGCACTTCGTCCTTCGGCAAAATCGGATAGGGCGGAGCGGTGAAGGGATCGACTTCGAGATTGAAAAGACACGGCAGATCGCCGAGATCGCGGACATCCTCGGCCGTGAGAATCAAGGCGACGCCGGGCAGGCCGCGCGCCCGTGTCGTGTCGATCGTGAACTTCGCATGCGCATGCGGCGAGCGCAGCACCAGCGCATGCAAAGCCTGCGGCGGCGCAAAATCGTCGGTGTATCGGCCTTTGCCGCGAATGAGCGCGTCGTCTTCCTTGCGCAACACGCTTTGACCGACACCGAATTTGACGGGAGCCATTTGATCTCCGTGCCTCGAAAATGACGGTTCCATATTGGCGCGGATCGACCGCAAGCGCAAACGGCCGCAATAAGCCGCCAGCTATTAGCCCTTGACCAGCGACCACACCCAGCTTTTGCCGAACAGCAGGAGAATCGACCCCGCATAAACCAGCGCCCCGGCGAGGATCAGCAGCAAAAACACGGTCGCATCGCGCCATGCCGGGAGAACGGCCAAGGCGTTGAGCGAGAAGCGCGCAATGAGCCACAGCGCCAGACCCAACATCACGCCGGACGCGGCGAATTTCCAGATCGAGCGAGCCAGTGAAGAATCGGCAGGCAAATGGCCGGCCCGAATCGCAAAGCCGATCACTAACAATAAATTGATCCAGGCGCCGGCCGCCGTCGCCAACGCAAGCCCGACCTGCGCGAGAGCGCCGACCAAGGCGATCTTGAGGGCGACATTGACGGCAACGCCGATCAACGCCGCTTTGACCGGCGTCGCCGTATCCCTGCGGGCGTAGAAAGTGGCCACCGCGCTTCGTATCAACACAAAGGGAATGAGCCCGAGCGCATAAGCCGCAAGCGTCGCGCCAGCCGCCGCCGCGTCTCCTCTCGTGAAGGCGCCGCGGGCAAACATCGCCCGCATGATCACATCAGGCACGATCAGAAAGGCGGTCACGAACGGGACCGAAAACAACAGCGTGACGTCAAAGGCGCGGCGCTGGGCGGCAGCCGCGCCTTCATGATCTTCGGAAGTCAGCCGGCGCGACATTTCCGGCAGCAACACCGTGCCGATCGCGATCCCGATCACCCCGATCGGCAATTGGTTGAGGCGGTCGGCATAATAGAGCGCCGACAGCGCACCGGCGGGCAGAAAGGTCGCGATGATGGTGTCGGCGAACAGCGCGACCTGCGTGCCCATCGAGCCGATGGTGGCGGGCAAAAGCGCGCGGAAGAAGGCGCGGACGTCTTCATCGAGCTTAAGGGGCGCAAAGCGCGGCAGGCCGCCATGGGTCGCAAGGTCGCCCGCGAGCAGGAAATATTGCAGGAAGCCAGAAATCAGCACACCCCAGGCCGCCGCATGGCCGGGCGTGGGGAAAAATACCGCGACCGCCAGCGTCGCCATCATCGAGATATTGAGCAGGATGGAAGCCGCCGCGGCACTTGCAAAGCGGTGCATCACGTTGAGGATGCCGCCATAGAGCGTCACGAGCGTAATCAGAAGCAGATAGGGAAAAGTGATCCGCGTCAGGTCGATCGCGAGCCGCCGTTGCTCGGCATCGTCGGTAAATCCAGGCGCCAGCCAGCTCATCGCTTGCGGCATGAACAGCCAGGCGGCGGCGAGCAGCAAAGCTTGCGAGACAAACAGCAGCGTGAAGATGCGATCGGCAAACAGCCTGGCCGATTTTTCGGAACGCGCGCCATGAGCATGCGCATAGGCCGGCACGAAGGCGGCGTTGAACGCGCCCTCGGCGAAAATCGCGCGGAAATGATTGGGCAGGCGCAGCGCCACGAAAAAGGCGTCCGCCGCGGGCCCCGCGCCCAGGATCGCGGCAAGCATGATATCGCGCGCAAATCCGCTCAACCGCGAAAGGAGCGTGTAGCCGCCGACGGTGAAGATACGACCGAGCATGCGGTGCTTCTAAAGGAAATAGCGCTTAGATTGAAGAACATTCCCTCTCCCCGCTTGCGGAGCGAGGTGAATAAAGAGGGCCCACTACGCGCTGAAAAATCCACGCACCGCCGCGATGATCCGATTCTGGCTCGGCTCATCCAGATAGGCATGCATCGGCAGGCTGATGACCTCCGACGACAGCCGCTCGCTGACCGGCAGCCCGCCATCGGCGACCGGGAAATCCTGATAGGCCGTCTGCTGATGCATCGATTTCGGATAATAGATCGCGGTCGGGACGCCTTGTGCCTTTAACGATGCGGCGAATTGATCGCGGTCGGTGCCCTCAGGCAAGCGGATGGTATATTGCGCCCAGACCGAAATATTGCCGGCTGCCACCCCAGGCACCGTGACGACATTGCCGAGGCCTTGGGCGTAGCGCGCGGCGATTTTGTTGCGCGCGGCGATTTCCTCATCGAAG
>DATGJS010000113.1:0-7772 GCA_035295025.1 Bradyrhizobium sp. | reverse complement strand
GGGGCGAAGGCGCTCATAGGTGGCCTTGCACGCATTGAGATCGGATGGTTCCTTGCCGGCGAGGTGATCGCGCATGTGGATGATCGCCTTGACGGTCGGCCACGACATGCCGGAGACTTTCGCCAGGATCATGACGCCCTCGGCGCGAATCTCCACCATCATGTTCTCGGCGATCGACACCGGCACATTGGCCAGCGCCGCAATGGCCGCGTTGGCTTCATCGAACTTGCCGGCCTCGGCAAAGGCCGTCACCTGATATTCGTCGAGTCTGCCTTCGTCATAGAGGGATTTGACGAGCGAGTGCGCGATGACGGTCTCTTGCGTCATAGCCGACGGTGCGTGACGGGCCATCCTCGTCGCTTCTCGCACCGCGCTCAATATTTCGGGTGCTATCGGCCGGTTGGCGATCTCAAGCCGTTCCCGCACCGTTGCCGATGCCTTGGCGAGCAGTTTTAAATAAAGGTGCCGCGGCAGGTTCGGGCGCAGGCCGACGCAGGTGGCGAGGGTGTCGTTACCCTCCGCGCGATCGATCAGCCGGTTGAAGCCGCGTTCGGAGAACTGAGCGCCGGGATTGTCGACGGTGCTTTGAACGACCTCGTCATTGCCGCGTTGAACCAACACGTCGGTAACCGCGCCGCTCAACACCTTGCGGGTCGAAATGGCCATCAGATGCGCTTGGCTTTTGTTGCGCGCGGTGTCGATCAGCGCCCCGTCGTCAAGGCGCTCCGATTGGGATAGCACGGGAGCCGCGACCTCGATCACGTCGTCGAAGGCGAGCGCGCGCACCGTCATCAGTGGTGCGCGATCCATCGAAGCCAGCCGGTTGGAAAGCAGCGCTTTGGCGGAATTTTCAATGTGGTGCGTCAGGCATTGGAAAACGTCGTCGAACAACGCAATCTGATCGTCGGAAAAATCGACCGCGCCGTTGATAAAAAGATCGGTAACCCGACGCAAGGTTTCGACCCGGCGGGCGACGGTTCCCGATGCCAAGGTGGCCTGCAATTCGTCCAGCAGATTTTCGGAAGTGGCGGCGGATTTCAATTTCGGAGTCATAATTCTATCCTGGAATAACGCTCGTGTCGCCAAAGACAGACGCGTTTGTACTTCGGCGGAAGAATGGTGCGATCAGGCGCTGGCGATCCGGTTGCGCCCCCGTATTTTGGCTTCGTAAAGCGCGCGGTCGGCGCGCGCGAGAAAAGCGTCTGATGTTTCATTCGGGTTGAGTGTTGCGATGCCGGCCGAGACGGTCACGCGCATGCCCGGCGAAAACGCGCTCCAGTCCAGATCGGCAATGATTGCCCGCAACCGTTCGAGAATGCGGTTGGCGGTCTCGTGGGCGGTATCGGGGAGTACCAACAGGAATTCCTCGCCGCCGAAGCGGCCAAACCGGTCGATGCTCCGGATATTGGCAAAGACGGTGATGGCGAATGTCCTGAGCACCTCGTCGCCGGCCGGATGCCCGTATGTATCGTTGATGCGCTTGAACCAATCGAGATCGATCAAGGCAATCGAACACGGCGAAGCCGCGCGGTGGGCCCTGGGAATTTCGTCGTTGAGTGTTCGCATGATGCTGCGACGGTTGAACGAACCCGTTAGTTCGTCCAATTCGGCGAGCTCTTCAATCCGCTTATTGGCCTCCTCGAGTTCGGAGCTGCGGTTATAGAGCATCTTGCGCATCGAGCTGCCGTAAAGTCCGATGAAGGCGCACTGACCGATCATCAGGACGTAGCAGAGCATGACCGCGAAGCGGTCGATATCGGTGGCAACGGGCATGCCGATGGGGGTATCGGTGAACAGGAAGACCGCGGCCAGCCCCATCATCGTCAAGGTCCAGGTGATGGCGGCTTGCTTGGCGGTCATTCGCAGGGCGCCGAAACCGAAGATTAGAAACAGGACGCTGAGGAAGACATATCCGATCTCGGGCGCCACCAGCAGGAAAACCAACTGCCGTACCACGTGGCTTCCGACCTGGAAGATCGTCAGATAATGATCTTCGAATCGATCGTTGAAACTGGTTTCCGACAGGAAAATACAGATACCGATCAGACCGGCGCCCGACAGAAAATATGCCGTGGGAATGCTGATCGGGACATTTCCGGCAGAGCTGTAGATAAGCAGTACCGCAGTGATCAGCGAATTGCAGACCGCCTGCACGATGAGCATCTGCCGACGCCGAGCGATGCGGCGTTTCACCACATCGGCGGGCACGCCCGCGACACGGCTGTGCGTGTCGTTCGAGCCTTGGCCTTGAACCCATAAAGCTGAGCTGCTCATTTTTCGCCGTCGGTGAATGCCTTCGGCCGATACTTAGCGAGCAAGCCTTTAGGTTTGGTATCTTTCCAGCTCGATCTCACCCACTTACGCGCGGTTTGTTTGGGGTTCGAATAGGGAAAAATCGGGCTTGACGCGCCGCAAGCGGGCCGGAAGCTTCCATATCGTCATTGGCGGGCCGGGGAAACTTCTTAAGGGCGTATTATAATACCTAAATTCTTTGTTGCTTTTGTCAGACGAATTTGAAGGGGTTGGATTTTTCCGCATGGAAAGTCACAGTTTTCAGAGGAACTATTGTTATAATTTGAAGAAGCTCGGCCTTCCCATCGAACCATCCATCCTCCTCATTCGACCAATTTTGCGAGACGGCCAATTGAGTGCCACACTGGCGGCTTCAGACGACGTCCTGATCCATCGGATCGCTCAGGGTGATCGGCTTGCTATGCAGGTGCTGTACGGGCGCCATCATGTCAGGGTGTTCCGGTTCGGGTTACGGCTCGTTCGGGACCAGCAACTCGCGGAAGACCTCATCAGCGAGGTTTTCCTGGATGTATGGCGTCAAGCCGGAAAGTTCGAAGGCCGGTCGGCCGTTTCGACTTGGCTTTTGGCGATCACGCGCTTCAAGGCTCTCTCCGCGTTGCGCCGCCGGAGAGATGTCGAGCTGGATGAGGAGGCCGCCGACGCGATCGAGGATACGTCCGACGATCCTGAAGTGACGGTGCAGAAAAAGGATACCAGCGCTGTGTTGCGTCAATGTTTGAGCAAGCTTTCGGCCGAGCATCGGGAGATTGTCGATCTCGTCTACTATCATGAGAAATCCGTGGAAGAAGTGGCAGGAATCGTCGGCATACCGGAGAACACCGTGAAGACCCGCTTGTTTTACGCACGCAAGAAGCTGGCCGATTTGCTGACAGCATCTGGCATCGAACGAGGCTGGCCATAATGGTTGCAGGCAAAAAGATGACCGAGCAAACGCCAGAGGAGATCGAATTATTGTTGCCTTGGCATGCCGCCGGCACGTTGAGCGCACGCGATTCCCGAAGGGTCGATGAAGCGCTCGCCTGTGATCCCGAACTTGCCTGCCAATATGCCGCGATCCGTGAGGAATACGCCGAAACCATCGATCTCAACGAGAGTCTGGGGGCGCCATCGGGCCGCGCCTTGCAAAAACTATTTGCCGCGATCGACGCGGAACCGGCACGACAGCCCAAGCCATCCTTGAACGTCGCAACGCGGCTTGGAAGTTTTTTCTCAAGCCTCTCGCCGCGAACGCTGGCCTGGTCCGCCAGTCTCGGCGCATTGGCGCTGGTATTGCAGGCGGGTGTCATTGCGGCCGTGCTTCTGCATGGTCAGCCCGCTTCGTTCGAGACGGCATCATTGAGCGACAGCGAAACCATCACCCGCGATATTGGAGCGACACCGCCGCCGCGCGCGCTGGTTCGGTTTGCGCCCGCCGCGCGCATTAGCGATATTACGGCACTGCTCGACAAATGTCAGGCCTCGATTGTTGACGGCGCTAAAGGCGGCATGTTCCGTCTGCAATTCGCCGCAGTGTCGAAGGACGAGTTTGCGAAGCTATTGAGCCGATTGCAGGGTGAGAAAATCGTCAGCCTCGCGGCGGCGACGCCATAGGTTTTTTCGCAAATAAGCGTTTGCCACGCCCGAAATTCATGACCCGAAACGGTGCCAATCGCGGGGATACGGCGCTTCCGATAAGGGAGCGGAGCACCTCATACGTGATCCTCAAGGGGTTGGAAATGGAAACTCCCCGGCGGCCGCGCTAAAAAATCCTTAACGGCTTTTGAACGCAGGGCAGGCCTCTGGCGACAGAATGAGCGTGGGGAGCGGTCATCCCTCCCCAAGGCTGTATTTGGCGTGCGCCCCACCCACGCGCCATATGGCTTGACCCGTCCGGTTGGTCCCCCGGACGGGTCTTTTGTTTCGCGTTCATATGATCCGGGCCGCCACCCCCCACCATCCAAGTGACATTCGCTAGACTTTGTTTTAGTTTTCCACAAAATATATTCATCACATGGGTTGATTCGTTCCGGTTGCGTCCGCGTCCCATTTCTCTGCGGGCTGGTGCATGACATCTCAACTGGACGTCGCCGGAGGTCGCGCCATTGTCGCGCGCTGGTGCAAACTCGCCGAACAACGGCTCGAATACCTCACCGAACTTTTCGAGACCGGTCGCTGGCGCCGCTTTTACAGCGAACACGCATTTCTTGAGAATATTCAGGAGGCCAAGGCCGCGGTTAAAACTTGGCGTGATCTGGTGTCGCGCGGGGTCTCGATCGACAGGCGGGTGACCGATTTTTCGTGGCGCCGTCTTAGAATGGTCGTGCCGCCAGACGAAATTTGGCGCAACCCGGATTCCCTTGCGCGGAGGGAGGACATTTCGTCTGTCATACGGCATCAAAATTCAATCGTTCCCGAAGGCACTGCGATCGCGATCGCCGAGCATCATCCGCTGCTGCCCAGCACGCTTTAACGCGCGCCGGCACGACCGATAAGGTGGTGCCGCGCGGCTATTTTCGGACCACATTCAAGCCCACGACCGCCTGGGTGAAGTGCGGCGCGTCTTCGGCGGTGAGATCAGTGGTGATCGGGCGCGCGTGATCAAGCCCGACGACCGCCCCGCGCGGTGTTCCCGAGATCAAATTGTCACTGACAAGCGCGGTCCCCGCGCCCGGAGCGATTGACACGCCGATGCCGGCGAAAGCATTTCGAATCACATTGCCCGATATTGCGACGTCGCGCAGATACTTGCCCCAGCCAGCGACGATACCGAACGATGGCGCGTTCTCGATCACATTGCCCGACACGGTGGTATCGGCTTCGACATAAATGCCGATACCGCCATCATTGTCGGGAATGGTGCCGATCGGCCGCTTGGCCAGGAGATTGCGGATGATGTTGCCCTGCACGACCGCAAGCCGCCCGCCCTCGTTGAAATTGCAGACGGAAACGCCGAGCGCGGCGCCATCCACGGTGTTGTTGGCAATCACGGCGCCCTCGAAGGAAAATTCGGAATAGAGCGCGACCTCGCGAACGTCGCTCACGCTGTTATTGGTGATCTGGATGTTGGAGGCCGAATTGCCGCGCACCGCCGAATAGTCGCAATTGCGAATCCGGTTTCCCCGCACGATCACATTGCCGGCGCGGAACGCATTGATGGCGTTGCCATACTGGCCGGAGCCGCCGGGACCGGCCTTGATATCTTCAATATGATTGTCCGCAACCAGCGTGCCGTCATCGCCGATGGCGGATCGAAGAATTTCGATGCCATTGGCACTGGTATCCCCGATCCTATTCCGTGTCACCATCAAGCCCCGCGCATCGAGCGATGTGATCGCGGTAGCGGCCGTTCGGGTGATGACATTGCCGCTGATATCGCCCGCGACTTTCTCGAACCATATCCCGCAGCCGCCGCTCGCCGTGATGTCGCAATCGGTGATGCGGATATCGCGGCCGCCGACGCAATGCACGAGGCCGCTTCGATTGGGCAGGGAAATGCCGTTTCCGTCGAGCGTGAGGTTGAGGAGGCCAAGATAGTTTGCGTCCTCGCTGGCAATCATCGCCGCGCCGCCGCTGAAAATGAACCGGGTCGCGCCGCGCATGCCGACAAGCTGCGTACCGCTTGGCAGACGCAGCATTCCGGTGCGGTAGATTCCGGGCGGCAGCGCCAGCGGGGCCTGCGCGCGGGCGGCCTCATCGATCGCCCGTTGCAGCGTCTTCGTTTGGTCGTCGGGGCTGCCGGGGCGGACGCCATAGTGCGTGGCGTCGCGCCCAAGCGTCGAAGTCAGTGGCGCAGCGCGCGCCGCAATCGGCGACATAGCGAAGGCGCCCGTGCTCACAGCGGTTGCTCCGATGAAATGGCGGCGAGTGACGTTCATGATTGCTTGACCCTGGCCTCGACGTGGCCTCGATATTCGCGATCTCATGGGTAGCAAGAAAATGCGTCGCCGCCGGGCGCGCGCGGTCATTTATGCGGTTGATTGTTGGGGGTAGGGTTAATGCCGTTCGGAAGACGTAGATGACAGGAGCGCCCGCCGGGTTAGCTTTACCAACTCCATCACCATGGCTTCGCCGGCATCGACCATTTCTTCAAGCGTGATACGACGAGCCGCACTTCGCTGCGAGGAATGAGGTGGAATGAGCGGGATATGCACAAAGGCAGTGAGGTGAGGGCCGCGGTCGCGGCGTGTGACCTCAATCGCGCGCCAGCTCAAATAGTTGCAAAGATAACTTCCGGCGTTGCGTGAGGCGCGGGCATCGATGCCGGTAGCAAGTGCCGCCCGCAAAATTTTATTGGTGTGCGGGCCGAAGACAAGCGCGTCGGCGCCGTCCAAGATCGATCCCTTGCGGGGCTTCGCGTGGCCGGCGTCGGGCCACAGCATGGTAACGGCGTTGCGAGCGCGGGTCTCGATCCGCACATGCCGGGTGCGCCCCGCAAGGCCAAACATCAACAGCGCGTGCGGCCGGTGCTTGGCGAGCAAGTGGGGCAATTCGCGATCGACGTCCCTATACGTGACCGGGAATATGTGGCCGGTGAGTTTGACATCGGCCAAGGCAGGGCGCCGCAGCCGCAACAGCCGTGCGACCAAAGGCTCCGTCGGGTTGAAGGGTGCGCCAGGAAACGGACCAAAACCCGTGATGAGAATGCGCAAGCGATCGTTCATCCCCCGAATCCCATGATCATCATGCGGGCTAAGGCGGACATCCCGTTTCACTTCATCAATTCCCCGACCTGTTCGGCCGCGAGCGCCGGTGAGATGCGGCCGGTGGCGACTTCCGCCTCGATCCGCTTCACTTTGGCGCGCATGGAAGCATCCGCGCGCAGCCGCGCCATCATCCGCTGTTCGAGCATCGACCACATCCACTTCACCTGCTGTTCCTGTCGGCGGCTTGCGAATTCGCCCGACGCGCTCATGGCGGTGCGGTGATCGAGAATCCTTTGCCACAATGTCTCGATGCCGGTTCCCGTGAGGGCCGAATAGGTCACGACCGGGGGCTGCCAATGCTGCGAGCGAGGTGTGAGGATATGCAGCGCGCCGCGATATTCGGCCGCCGCCAGATTGGCGCGTTTGATATTGTCGCCATCGGCCTTGTTGATCGCGATCATGTCGGCGAGTTCGACGAGACCTTTCTTGATGCCTTGCAGCTCGTCGCCGGCGCCGGGCAGCATCAAGGCGAGAAAGAAGTCGGTCATGTCGCAAACCACGGTCTCGGACTGCCCGATGCCGACGGTTTCCACCAGCACGACGTCGAAGCCGGCCGCCTCGCACAACAGCATCGCCTCGCGCGTTTTTGCCGCGACCCCGCCAAGCGTGCCGGAAGCGGGTGAGGGGCGAATATAGGCGTTGTCGGAGGCGGCGAGACGCGCCATCCGCGTCTTGTCGCCGAGGATCGACCCACCAGTACGCGCCGAGGAGGGGTCGACCGCGAGCACCGCGACCTTGTGCCCGCGCTCGATCAGGAACATGCCAAGCGCGTCGATG
>DATGJS010000112.1:0-8340 GCA_035295025.1 Bradyrhizobium sp. | reverse complement strand
CCGGATTGAGGCGGGAGGCGTCAACCAGCCGAAGCCGAAGCTGGTTTGCGGACCATCGGCTGCCGGAGCCTGCGAGGTTGGGTGCAAGGTCGCCTTGGAATTTTTCCTCCGGGAACGGGCCGCTATGGCACAGGATGCAGGTGTTGGTGCGTTCCAGGACCAGCGCGCGGCCTCGCGCCGCGTCGCCCGATGTTCCGGTCAGCGATTCCACGATCGCATCGCCGGTGACGGTATAGGAGCGCAAAGCCTGACCTGCCGCTCTGCCGGGCGACAGCAGCGCGATCGCGGCAAGCCAACAGCCGATATAATGATAATGGACGGATCTAGCCAAAGGTTTCCACCGTGATCGCTTTGTACCAGGCTTGCGCGGAAGCGGCTTCGCGTTGCCGCACCTCGCGGGGTGCCTCGATCGGGCTTGTGAAGCCGCTTCCCTCCACTTCGGCGAAAATATCGTCTCGCGGTTGGTAGATGCCCGACAGCGAAAAGGCATAGCCGGGCGTCACGGTGTTGTAGCAGGTGCCGTCCAGCTTGGGCGTGGCGGCTACCGTTCCGCTCAGCAAGTTTGCCACGACGCCGGCGCAGGCTTTGGCCTCGGCGTTGGCGGCGGAGGCGGATTTCGGGATGCCGCCGCCGATGCAGGCATCGCCGATGACGTGAATATGGGGCACGAGCTTGGAGGCAAAAGTGACCGGGTCGATCGGACACCAGCCGGTTTTGTCGACCGCGCCCGCAAGGCCAGCGATACGGCCCGCTTGTTGCGGCGGGATGACGTTTGCGACCTGCGCGTCGTAATTGCCGAAATCGGTGACCAGCGTATTGGTCGCCGGCTCGACCGAGACGACCCGGCCACCTTGCGACAGCGAAACGCGCTCGATCATGCCGGGATAGAATTCCTTCCACGCATTCTCGAACAGACGTTGCTGCGGAAATGCATCCTTGGCATCGAGAATGAGAATTTTGGAACGCGGCTTTTTGGCCTTCAGATAATGTGCGATCAAGCTTGCGCGCTCATAAGGCGCGGGCGGGCAGCGATAGGGCGCCGCCGGCACCGCCAGCACAACCGTGCCGCCATCTTCCATCGCCTCAAGCTGACGCTGTAGCAATAAAGTTTGCGGGCCGGCCTTCCAGGCGTGGGGCATTTTCGCCGAGGCGGCCTCATCGTAGCCGGGCAGGGCGTCAAACCGCGGATCGATGCCCGGCGCGAGCACGAGCTTGTCATAGGGGAGCGACGCGCCATCGGCGAGGGTGACCTTGCGCGCCTGCGGATCGATGCCCTTGGCGGCCTGGGCGATTACATTCACGCCGGCGGCGGCAATCTTTTCATAGCCGAATTGCTGCGCGGCGATGTCGCGCAGTCCGGCGATTACCTCATTGCTGAACGGGCAGGCGGTGAAGGTCCGGTTCGGTTCGATGAGGGTGACCTGCAATTTGGGGTCGGCCTTCTTCAAGGCGCGCGCGCAGGCCGCGCCGCCGAAGCCGCCGCCAATGACGATCACGCGCGCCGACTTTTGCGTGTAAGACGGAGATGGGAAGGCAAACGAAGCCGCCGCCGTTGCGATACCGCCAACGACGCTTCTCCGCGTCGTCGTCAGCCGCAACGCGTCCATTGACACAATCCGTTAAATAAAGCGGCGGCCATTAATAAAGGCCGCCGCTTTTTTGTTTAGGCGAAGGTGATGTTTTGGTCTTTCAACGGCACCGAACGGATGCGTTTTCCGGTCGCGGCGAAATAGGCGTTGAGCACGGCGGGCGCCGCGACGCAGATCGTCGGTTCGCCGACGCCGCCCCAGAACCCGCCGCTCGGCATCACGATCGATTCCACCTTCGGCATTTCGGCGATCCGCATCGAATTATAGGTATCGAAATTGGCCTGTTCGATGCGGCCGTCCTTGACCGTACATCCGCCGTAGAACAATCCCGAAAGCCCGTAGACAAAGGAGCCGGCAACCTGACGCTCGATTTGCGCCGGATTGACCGCGTAACCGGGATCGGTGGCGGCGACGATGCGGTGAACTTTGATCTTGCTGCCGTTATCCATGACCGAAATTTCGGCCGCGCCGGCGACATAGCTGTTGAAGCCCATGAAATGCGCAAGGCCCCGGTAGACGCCTTGCGGCGCCGGCTTGTCCCAGCCGATCCGCTCGGCCACGGCATTGAGCACGGCAAGGCTCTTTGGATTCTTGGACATCAGCTTGCGGCGGAACGCAAGCGGATCCTGGCCAACCGAATGCGCAAGCTCATCCATGAAGCATTCAACATAAATCGCGTTGTGATTCACATTGACGCCGCGCCAGAAGCCCGGCGGGACGTGAGGATTGCGCATCGAATGTTCGATCAGAAGGTTGGGAAGCGTATACCCGAACGCCGCCTCTCCGTTGGGATTGAGGCCCTGGAAGGTGACGGGGTCCTTGCCGTTGACGAGTGCCTCGGGGCGCAGGCTGAACAGGATCGATTGCCCGGAAACCCGCATATGAAGCGCGGTGAGATTGTTATTGGTGTCGAAGGCGCCGGTCATCTTGCATTGGGTGACCGGATGGTAATTGCCGTGCTGCATGTCCTCTTCGCGCGACCACAACAGTTTGATCGGCGTGCCCGGCATTTGCTTGGCGATCAACACCGCATGCCGGACGTAATCGGTCTGGCCGCGGCGGCCGAATCCGCCGCCCAGCATCAGCTTGTGAACGTCGCACTTGTCGGAAGAGAGCCCTGAGGCTTCCACAGTTGCGGCAAACGCAGCTTCGCCATTTTGCGTGCCGCACCAGACCTCGCATTTGTCGGCCGTGTAAAGCGCGGTCGCGTTCAACGGCTCCATCGTGGCGTGGTTCTGATAGGGATAGCTATAGACCGCCTCGACCTTCTTCGCCGCGCTCGCGATCGCGCCTTTGGCATCGCCATTTTCGTTGCCGACATAGGCCGGCTGCGATGGATCGAAGCCTTCTTCCAGCCATTTGGCGATCGAGGCGCTTGAGACCTTGCCGTTCTCACCTTCGTCCCAGACGATCGGCAGCGCCTCGATCGCGGTCTTGGCGTGCCACCAGGTATCGGCCACCACCGCAACCGCGTCGTCGCCGACCTTGACGACTTTCTTGACGCCTTTCATGCCGACGATTTTGGCTTCATCGTAGCTCTTCACCTTGCCGCCGAACACGGGGCACTGCTTGATCGCCGCGTTGAGCATTCCCGGCAGCTTCATGTCGATGCCGTAGAGCATTTTGCCGGTGGTCTTGTCGGCCGTGTCGAGGCGCTTGACGCCCTTGCCGATGAGTTTCCAGTCCTTCGGGTCCTTGAGTTTGACGTCGGCCGGCGGCTCGAGCTTCGCGGCGGCTTCGGCGACCTTGCCGAAAGTGATGGTCCGTCCCGAAGGCGTATGCGTGATGACGCTGTTGGCGGCGGTGCATTCGGACGCCGGCACTTTCCAATTGTTCGCGGCGGCCTGGATCAGCATCACGCGGGCGGTGGCGCCGCCCTTGCGGACATAGTCGTTCGAGGCGCGAATGCCGCGGCTGCCGCCGGTGGAGAAATCGCCCCAGACGCGCTTGCGCGCCACGCTCTGTCCTGGTGTCGGATATTCGGTCGTGACCTTCGACCAGTCGCATTCCAGTTCTTCGGCGACCAATTGGGCGAGACCCGTGAGCGAGCCCTGGCCCATTTCGGAGCGCGCGATACGGATCACGACGGTGTCGTCGGGCCGGATCACGACCCAGGCGGTGACTTCGGGAGAACCGTCGGCGGCGCGCACCACCGAAGGTCCGCCAAAGGGAATATCGAGGCCAAGCGCGAGGCCGGAGCCGAGCGCGGCGCCACCGATGACGAAAGCGCGCCGGTTTAATTTGGGCATATGATTCATGGCTGACCTCCTCAAGCGTTCGCGGCGGCGTGGATCGCCTCGCGCACCTGCTGGAAGGTGCCGCAGCGGCAGATATTGGTGATGGCTTCGTCGATGTCCTTGTCGGTCGGCTTCGGCTTTTCCTTGAGAAGGGCCGTCACCGCCATGATCATGCCGCTCTGGCAATAGCCGCATTGGGGTACGTCATTGGCGATCCAGGCCTGCTGCACCTTGTTCAGGGCTCCGTTATTGGCCAGCCCCTCGATCGTGGTGATCTGCTTGCCGATCGCCTCGCTCACCGTAACTCCGCAGGAGCGCACTGCGGCGCCGTCGATATGGACGGTGCAGGCCCCGCATTGTGCAATGCCGCAACCGTATTTAGTGCCGGTCAGGCCGATATTCTCCCGGATCGCCCAAAGAAGCGGCGTATCCGGCTCGGCGTCGATATCGAAAGATTTTCCATTAATGGTGAGGTTTGCCATCGCGATCCCCTGTTTGGTTCAATCCATCGATTGAACGGCGGGGGAATTTGGACCGGAAACCGCGGCAGTTCAAATCAATAATTGGCATTTTTATGGGGGAATAATTCCGCTTGGGAGGGCCGTGATTTTGCGCTATTGGCCCGCCCAACCCCCAGCGCTTGACGCGAAAGACAGGGTATTAAGGACTCATCATGCGTATGGTCGTTCTGCCGGGCGACGGCATCGGGCCTGAGATCGTGGCGGCGACGACCCATGTCCTGCGGGCGGCTTCCGAGCGCTTTCAGCTCAAGGTCTTAATCGAAGAGCATCCGGTCGGCCATCAAAGCCTGCGACAATTCGGCACCACTGTCCGCCCCGAACTGTTGGAAATCGCGCGCGCGGCCGACGGCCTGATTCTGGGGCCCACCGCCACCTTTGACTTTAAGAATGAGCAAAGCGGCGAGATCAATCCGTCGAAATATTTCCGTAAAAATCTCGATTTATTTGCCAATGTGCGGCCCGCGCGAACCTATCCCGGATTGCGGAATCCGCTCGGGGCGTTCGACCTCGTGGTGGTGCGTGAGAATACCGAAGGTTTTTACGCCGACCGCAACATGGAGGCCGGCAACAGCGAACTTCTCGTCACACCGGATGTCGTGGTGTCGCTTCGCCGCATCACGCGCCATTGCTGCGAGCGGATTGCGAAAGCCGCCTGTCAATTGGCGATGCGCCGTAACAAGCGTCTTACCATTGTTCACAAAGCCAATGTGCTGAAGATCGGCGACGGCATGTTCCTCGATATCTGCCGCGAGACCGCGCGCGGCTTTCCGGGGCTTGCCGTGGACGATATCCTGGTGGACGCGATGATGGCGCATGTAGTGCGTCAGCCCGATCGCTTCGACGTGATCGTCGCGACCAACATGTTCGGCGATATTCTTTCCGATTTGACCGCGGAACTATCCGGCAGCCTTGGGCTCGGCGGATCGCTCAATGTCGGCGCAAATCACGCCATGGCCCAGGCCGCCCATGGTTCGGCGCCCGACATCGCCGGGCAAGATGTCGCCAATCCGTTTTCGTTGATTTTGTCGATGGCGCTGCTTTTGGCCTGGCATGGCGAGCGCACCGGCGCTGTACGGTTTGAAGAGGCTGGGCGCGCCATCGAGAACGCGGTGGCAGCCGCGATTAAAGACGGCCGCGCCACCAGGGATGTCGGCGGCCGTCTCGGCACCGTCGCGACCGGAAAGGCTGTGGTGGAAATTCTGGCCTCTCAAGATAATTGACATTCGCTATGCACCCGGCCGGCGCTGGACGGCGCCTTGGCCGTGCGGCAAGGTGAGGCAAGTCTTAACGATCAAAAAATTTGGGAGGGTGCGTTGTCCAAGAACAATTCATTTGGCGCGCGGGTCGATCGCCGCGCGATGCTGTCGGGGACCGCCGCGTTGTTGGCAGCGCCTTACGTGATGTCCCCCGCGAGGGCCGAGGCACCCGCGATCAATGTCGGCGTCATCCTGCCGCTGTCGGGACCGAACGCGCAGTTCGGCATCAATTCCCGCAACGGGATCGAACTCGCGGCCGACGACATCAATGCGGCCGGTGGTATCGCTGAGCTTGGCGGCGCCAAGATCAATTTGATCGTGGCGGATGCGACCTCGACGCCGACCACGGCGGGGAACGTCGCCCAGCGTTTGATCAGTCAACAGGACATCACCGCCGTCCTCGGCGCCTTTGCGTCGTCCTTGACCCTTGCGATCTCGGAGGTCACCGAGCGGCGCGACATTCCGCTGTTGACGATGTCGTTTGCCGATCAAATCACCGGGCGCGGGTACAAAAACATTTTTCAAGTGGTGGCGAAGGCCTCCGCCATCGGCAAGGCGCAGTTCGACTATACCGCCGCGATCGCGCAAGGCGCGGATGCGAAAATCGGAAAGATCGCGATCATGTATGAGGACACGGCTTACGGCACCGCCCAAGCCAATGGTCTGCGCGCTGGCGCCAAAGCAGCCAATGTCGAAATCGTCATGGATGACGCCTATCCGCTTGGGATTACCGACACCACGCCGCTCGTCAACAAGCTGCGTGGTTCGGGCGCGCAGGCCGTCTTTCCGGTCTCCTACCTCAACGATAGCCTTCTGATCATCCGCACCATGCGCCAGCAAAAACTCACCATGCCCGCGATCGGCGGCGCGGCCGGCTATGTGATTCCGGATTTCGAAAAAGGCCTCGGTGAGTTCTCGGAGAATGTGCTTTCGATCAACACGTCAAACTATGATCTCGCGCCCGCGCTCACCGAGCGTTTTCGCAAGCGTTTTGGTTATTTCATGGTGCATGAGGCGCTCGAACACGCCGTCTGCCTCGAAGTGCTGGTGCAGGCGATCAAAAAGGCAAAATCGGCCAAGGCCGAGGAGGTCGCGGCCGCGTTGCGCGGCGCCAAATTCACCGGCGGCTGGATCAACGGCATGACCGGCGGCGCCGTGCAATTCGACCCAAGCGGATTGAACGTGCTTTCAGTGCCGCTGATGGTGCAATGGCGCGGCAAAGACATCGTCACGGTCTGGCCCAAGGATGTCGCTAAAAGCGCACCGGTGTGGCGGAGCTGAGCGGTCTTCAGAATAACCATGTCATTTCTTCAAGCCATCATCGACGGGATTCTGATCGGCGGCGTCTATGCGGTGATTTCGATCGGGCTCACCCTGGTCTATGGCGTGATGGGAATCGTGAATTTCGCGCAGGCCGAGTTCTTGACCATCGGCATGTTCGTCGCCTGGTTCGCCTGGAGCTTTCTCGGGCTCGATCCGGTGCTGGCGGCGCCGTTGTCGTTCGCGGTTGCGTTTGCGATCGGCTGGGTGGTGCAGGGGCAATTGATCGCGCGGGTTCTCTCGGCGCCGCCGGTGGCGCAGATATTCTTAACCGTGGGCGTTTTGATCGTGATCGAGAACGGCTCGCTGTTGCTGTTCGGCTCGCAATTCCGCTCAGTAACGACGCCCTATCAAACCGCCGCATTGTCGCTCGGGCCATTCTTCGTCAGCATTCCCTATCTGATCGCGTTCGCGATGTCGCTTGCTTGCGGCCTCGCGCTGTGGTGGTTCATGCGCACGAGCTGGTTGGGACGGGCGATGCGCGCCACCGCGCAAAACCCGGCCGCCGCGCGGCTGATGGGGATCGATGCCGCGCTGATGTATAAAATGGCCTTTGCGCTCGGCGTAGGGCTGACGGCGTTCGGCGGCGCCGTCATCTTGCCCTATGTCACCGTCTTTCCCGGCGTCGGCGGCCAGTTCGTGGTCTTGATGTTTACCGTCGTGGTGCTGGGCGGGCTTGGCAGCGTCGCCGGCGCCGTCGTCGGTGGACTCGCGGTCGGCGTTATCCAATCGCTCTCCTCGCTGTTCTTTCCCATTCAATTGCAGAATCTGGTGCTGTTCATTGTCTTCATTCTGGTGCTCGCGATTCGCCCGCAAGGGCTGGTCGGAGCGGTCAGATGAAGGGCCGGGTCGCGCTTGGCGCCTTGATGATCGCAGCCGCTTTGCTGCCGCTCGTGCTTGATCCGCGCGGCTATTGGATCCGCGTGCTGACGATCACGTTCTTGTTCGCGGCGATGGCGCAGGCCTGGAACATCGTCGGCGGCCTTGCCAACCAGATTTCGCTCGGGCACGCGGCGTTCTTCGGCATCGGCGCCTATACATCGACCGTGTTGTTGCTCAAATTTGGCTTCACGCCGTGGCTCGGGATGCTGGTGGGCGGCGTGCTCGGCGGCGTGGCGGCGTTTGTCGTCGCGATCCCGACCATGCGCTTGCAAGGCCATTATTTCGCGCTCGCCACGCTCGCCTTCGGCGAAGTGATGCGGGTGATCGCCAATGTCTGGACGCAGCTCACGGGGGGCCCAAGCGGACTGTCCGTACCCTTCGTGCCGCCGAGTTTCTTGGCCTATTCGTTCAAGCTGCTGCGCCCGCACGCCTATATTGCGCTCGCGGCGCTGGTGATCGTGACGGCGATTTTCGAGGCGATCCGGCGCGGCGCGATGGGTTATCGCTTGCGCGCGATCAAGGAGAATCCGTCCGC
>DATGJS010000111.1:0-3862 GCA_035295025.1 Bradyrhizobium sp. | reverse complement strand
CGAGCGAGATCAGGTATTGCACCACCGATATCGCGCGCGCTGACGACAGCTCCCAGTTCGACTTGAACTGAGGACTGTTGGTGATCGGCCGCACGTCGGTGTGGCCGTCGACCCGTAGCACCCAGGCGATTTCGCTGGGGATCTGCTTGTCGAGGTCGGTCAGCGCGCTTGCGACCTTGTCGAGTTCGGATTTGCCTTCGGGCAACAGCGTCGCCTGCCCGGTATCGAAAAACACTTCGGACTGGAACACGAAGCGGTCGCCGACAATGCGGATGTCCGGGCGATTGCCGAGAATGGCGCGCAGCCGTCCGAAAAATTCGGAACGGTAACGCGACAATTCCTGCACCCGCTGCGCCAGCGCCACATTCAGCCGTTGACCGAGATCGGCGATGCGGCCTTGCGACTCCCGGTCGCGCTTTTCGGAAGCTTGCAGCGCCTCTTCGAGCGCGGCGAGTTGACGGCGCAACGCGCTGATCTGCTGATTCAACACCTCGATTTGCGCCAGCGCGCGCGCCGATACCTGCTTTTCGGAATCAAGCGCCTTGTTGAGTTCGCCGGCGCGGCTTGCGGCATCGCCGCCGGCGCCGGCAAGCCCCTCATAAAGGCCCTTGACGCGGTCGCGTTCGCTCTCGGCCGAGACGAGCCCCGCGCGCACCTGCGTGAGCTGATCTTCCAGGTTGATCTTGCCGAGTTTTTCCAGCGACAACAGGTCGTTCAGCTCGGCGATCTTGGCGTTGAGCTGCTCCAACGCCTTGTCCTTGCCGGTGACCTCCTGCGACAGGAAGAACTGCACCACCAGAAACACCGAGAGCAGGAACACGATCGAGAGCACCAGCGTCGATAAGGCGTCGACGAAGCCGGGCCAGTAGTTGAAGCCGCTTTCGCTGCGCCGCGCGCGGGCCAGGGCCATCAGTTCTTCTCCGGTTGCCGCGCGATTGTCTCCAACAGCCGCTTGATCTCGCGGTTCTGCTCGCCCTGGCCGTCGGCCCATTCGCGGATCATCTGTTGTTCGGTGCGCATATGGGTGACGAGGCCTTGAATGGCTTCGGCGAGATTGGCCATCGCCACCGTCGCGCCGCGGTTGCCGCCGCCCTCTTCGAGCGCGGCACGCAGCCGGTCGATGGCGGCCTGAAGGTCGCTACTAGGGTCAGCTTCGCTCGCATAGCCGCGCACGGTGGAGGCGAGCCAGTCCTCAAGGTCGGTATAAAAACGATTTTGCGCCTGGCTCGATTGCAGGTCGAGGAAACCGAGGATCAGCGAGCCGGCGAGGCCAAACAGCGAGGACGAAAACGAGATGCCCATGCCGCCGAGTGGGGCGGCCAAACCTTCCTTTAACGTGTCGAACAGCGCGCCGGCGTCGCCGCCGACCTTCAAGCCGTCGATCACCTTGCCGACCGAACCCACGGTTTCGATCAGGCCCCAGAAAGTGCCGAGCAGGCCGAGAAACACCAAAAGGCCGGTCATGTAGCGGGAAATGTCGCGCGCTTCATCGAGGCGGGTCGCGATGGAATCGAGCAGATGCCGCATGGTCTGCTGCGAGATGGTCATGCGCCCGGTGCGCTCGCCGCCGAGAATGGCCGCCATCGGCGCCAGCAGCGTCGGGTGGCGTTCGATCGCAAGCCCGGGATCGGCGATGCGGAAATTATTGACCCAGGCGACCTCCGGATAAAGCCGGATCACTTGGCGGAACGACAGGATGATGCCGATCAGAAGCACCAGACCGATCAGCGCGTTCAGTCCTGGATTGGCGAAGAACGCGGTGATGATCTGCCGGTAGAGGACGATCGCCACCAGCGCACACAGCACCAGAAACACCAGCATCCGCACCAGGAAAATCCGCGGGGATGCGAGTTTGGTGAATTCGAGCTCCATCGTCGGGCGGGAAGAGCTAGGCATTGCTAGGGGTCCGATTCTAACATTCGCATTCCTTCTCAGCAGTCGCTTTTGCGAATGTTAGAATCAAAAGGACCACTACAATATATGTTTTTAGTGGAGTTTAGGGTTTGACATTCGCTTTCCGAACTCGCGGCTAAGCGGGTGGCGAATGTCAAATCCGCTCCACTAATCATCCGTTACGAGGCACCCCACTATGGCACAGAGAGGCAGAGATGAAAGGCCGGTGGGGGCGTCGAAGGGCGCTCGGACCGGCCACTTCCGCGTGAGAGGTAGCCCGGTTGCCCCTCGCATTTTGGCGAAGCTTCGGCGGGGCAAGCGGTAACAAGCGGTAAAATGGGGGCGTTCGCTTCGTGGGTGACATTGCCTCCCCTTCACATGCGTGTATCCCGCGTGCTCTACTTAATACCGCTGGGAGCGCGGCGCTCAAGACCCGGCCCGTCGCCGGGTAAAAAACAGCCGCGTCTTAACACCCAAAAAACAAGGGATAGAACAATGAATCGTACACTGACCATCTTGGTTTTCGCCGCCGGTTTGTCCGGGGCTCTTGCGGCGCCCGCGCAAGCGGCAACCGACGTGTCGCTGGCGCGTTTCGAATGCGGCACGCGACAGGAGCCCACTTCCGTCAATCAGCGCTTCTCAGACATTTATGCCTATGGCGATCTCAAGCTTCAGTTGGTCTTCAGTTGCTATCTCATCAAGCATGGCGACGACTATTTCTTGTGGGATACGGGCCATTCCATGACCGCGCCCAAGGTCGCGCCAAAGGAGAGTTTGGTCGATCTGTTGGCCAAGATCGACGTCAAGCCCGACCAGATCAAATATGTCGGCATCAGCCATTATCATGCCGATCACACCGGCCAGATCGCCTCGTTTCCGAAAGCGACGCTCTTGATCGGAACCAGGGAATGGGACGCGATTTCCGCGCCGAAGCCCGCCGAAGGCGTGAACTACAAGCCGTTCGAAAGCTGGATCAAGGGCGACAGCAAGGTCGAGCCGCTGCCACTGGGTCTCGACAAGGATGTCTTCGGCGACGGCACCGTGATCGTGCTGCGCACGCCGGGCCACACGCCGGGTCATTCCAGCCTGCTGGTCAAGCTGCCGCAGACGGGTGCCATTATCTTGTCAGGCGATGCGGTCCATTTCCGCGAGAATTACGATTCGGACGGCGTGCCCGCGTTCAATTACGACCGCGCCCAGACGATCGCTTCGATCGAGCGCATGAAGAAAATCGCCTCGAACCTGAAGGCGGCGGTCATCATCCAGCACGATGTGCGCGACGTCGAAAAATTGCCGGTATTTCCCGCTTTTGCGAAATAGCTGGTGGTGTTTAGGCAAGACGCAAGCGAGACGGCGCTGCCCTGGTTTCAGGGCAGCGCGCAAAAGATGCCGCTGAGAAGGGGTGTGCATGTTAGAATCGGACCATTAACGTGTTGTCCATGGATGAACCCGCGCTCCAGTTTGAAGGCCTGACCCTTTCACCGCAGAAGGAAATGGTCCGGGTTTTCTACAAGGAATTATGGGACCGCGTGGATAAGCGACTCATACCGGTCATCTTCCATGAAGGTTGCACGTTTCGTGGTTCGCTTGGACCGGTGCTTGTTGGCCATGACCAGTTTGCCGGCTATGTCGATTTCGTAACGGAAGCATTCGGCCAATACACAACGGACATTCTGGCTGTCATCGAAGAAGGCAATCGCGTCGGGGGCAAGATGCGGTTCCACGGTTTTCATCGTAAGGAATTGTTCGGGGTGCCACCGAGCGGCCGTCACGTGTGGTGGACGGGCATGCCTATTTTCACCTTCGAAGGCACCAAGGTACGAGACCTTTTTGTACTCGGCGACATCCACGGCCTGATCGGCCGACTGAAGGACTGACCGTGGGTAACGAGTGGGGCCTCAGCCAATACCGATGAAGGTGACGTGCCTCTGCCTTCTCCCTCTCCCTCTCCCTGCAAAAAGCTATCGGA
>DATGJS010000110.1:0-7900 GCA_035295025.1 Bradyrhizobium sp. | reverse complement strand
TGTTGATCTGATCGACCGCAAGCTCGTAGCCACGCAGTTCGAACAGTGCCGGCGGCGAATAGGGGCCCGTTTGGGTAATGGCGACGCCAAGCTTGATCGGCGTCTTATCCTGCGCCCACGCGCCGGAGGCTAGCAGGCTGGCGGCTGCGACCCCGACGAGGGCTGAGGCGAGCCGCACGAAATGGCTGGGCATGATGTTCCTCCCTTCGAATTTCCCGAGGCGGCTCTTTGGCCGCTCCGCAAAGCATCCGACATAATGAAGGGCAATGCAACATTGTCGCAGATTTACCCCCCAACGCGCATCAAGGCAGACGTCCGATCCCGGCCTGACGAAGCAATCGACAACTGTCGGATATGTCGACGTCCGGCTGGCGCGAAATCACCTCCAGCATCGGAATGCCGGCATATCCGACTTCTCGCATTGCCTCGGCGAGGCCTTCCAGCGGCACATCGCCGCGGCCGAACGGGTCGTGTTTGTACACTTTCCGGGTCGTGTCGGAGAAATGCACAAGATCAAGCCGACCGCGGACCCGCCGCAATCCAGAAACGGGCGCCTCACCGATGAAGTGAGCGTTGGCCACATCATAGATGACGCGGATCGTATCATCGCCATAGCCGTCGACCGCTTGCATTAGCGCCTCAGCATCCGGCATGAAGGCAAATGGCATGTTTTCCACCAACAGGCGGGTGCCGGCTTCGCGGGCGAGCGGCGCCAGCTGATCGAGCGCGCGATAGAAATGCGACATCATCCGCTCGCGCGGCATCGGAAACAACGGATTGGCCTTGCCTGGACCGATGATGATGCCTTTGGCGCCCAATTCGCCAGAGCATCGGACGAATTGAACCAGAAGCCCCAGCGTGTAGCTGCGCATTTCTTCAGCCGCGGCCGCAACGTTCATGTCGATATTCGGCATGTTGACGGCGACGAGTCGCAGCCGTCGCTCGCAGAGATCGCGCAGCTTCCTGAGATCCGACGCGGAAAGCTCGGCCGGCCACAAATGGCCGGGGAAAAACATCAATTCAACGCCGCCATATCCCTGATCGGCGAGCCTTGCGACCGTATCGAAACCGGTGCCGTCGAATGTGTAGGAATAGGTGTTGACGCCAAATCCAGCATGGATGTTGGTCATGACCTCTCCCCCGTGGCGCTTTGCGCCGATCGATCCTTGGCCAGATGCCGCGCGGCGATATAGCCAAACGTCAAGGCCGGCCCGAGCGTGATCCCTGGCCCCGGATAATTTCCATTCATGATCGAGCCCATGTCATTGCCACATGCATAAAGGCCCGTGATCGGCGGCCCGTCGATCCGCAGCACGCGTGCGTGAGCATCGGTGCGCAAGCCGACCGCGGTTCCAAGATCGGCCGGAAAAATACGCAAGGCGTAGAAAGGTCTCGTCTCGATCGGTGCAACGCAAGGGTTCGGCGCATGGCCCGCATCGCCGAGATAGCGCTGATAGATAGTTGTGCCGCGGCCGAACGCCGGGTCGCGACCAGAACGGGCATGCTTGTTATAATCATCGACCGTCGACTGAAGCGCCGCCGGCTCAACGCCGATTGCAGTTGCCAGTTCGTCGAACGTGTTGGCCTCGATCAACTCGCCTCGCTTGATGAAGGGACTGATGCGGCGGGTGAACGGCTGAATTCGCCCCAATCCGTAGTTCCAGAGAAACCGGCGATCGCAAATGAGATGAAAGGGACGGCCAGCCGCATCATTCCCATCGCGGAGCATCGCGCGGACGAACTCGTGATAGGATAATGCCTCGTTGGCGAAACGCCGGCCGGCAGCATTGACAGCGATGACGCCCGGTTTAGCGCGATCGGTGACTGTGTGCGGAAATACGCCATCACTGCCGTCGTCCCGCTTGAACAGCGAGGCCGGCACCCAATAGGCGGGATCCGCGACATCAGTTGCAAGCCTGGCGCCGTTTGCCATCGCCAGGCGCAGACCATCTCCGGTGCCGGCGGGAGACGTCGCCGAAACAGATCCGGCTCCGCTAGGAAACAGCTGCCGTCGCAGTTCAACATCATGGGAAAATCCGCCCGTTGCCAGAACGACGCCCTTGCAGGCCGTGATCGACTGCGTTCCCGACGACGACGTTATTTCCGCACCACTTACCTTGCTATCATCCATGATCAAACGCGTGATCGTAGCACCAAAGAGCATTTCGACCTGACGCGACAGCAATGACGCATAGAGACGTGCGGCGAGTGCGTTTCCCAGATGCAGCGTCGTGCCGCGCGGCGCGCGTAAGCGCTGCAACGCATATTGGGAAATAAGCCGCAGAGTTCGCAGCGTCGAACGCAGCGACCGGCCGGCCTTGCGCAGATGCGGAATGTCCTGCCGGTTCACCATCATGCCGCCAAACAGCGTGAATTCCGGCAATGGCGGCCGAAGCCGTTCGAAATTGTGGCCCAGCTTCAACCCATCGAACGCAACCGGTTCAAGCACGCGGCCCCCGGCGGTCGCGCCCGGAAGGTCGGGATAATAATCCGGATAGATTTTGACGGGCTGCAATTGCACCTCGGTATGTGCCTCGAGGTAGTCTATGGCCTCCGAGCCCCGTGCCAGGAACGTCTTGCGCAGATCGGCGCCATGCGCTTCGGGCACGGTACGATCGAGATAGGTTTCCGCCGCGGACAAATCATCGGACAGTCCCGCCCGCTGCATTTGATGGTTGGCGGGGATCCAGACCATGCCACCCGACCATGCGGTGGTGCCCCCGATAAATTCAGATTTCTCGATAAGAAGAACCTTCAGGCCTTGTGACGCAGCCACGGCGGCTGCTGTCATGCCGCCGGCACCGGCTCCCGCGACGATAACATCATAGGTTTTCGTCTGGACCATCTCCGATCACCGAGCCCGTACTCTCATGGCCGCTCCGTCCGATCGGCTAATCCTGATAGCCGAATTCCGCCGACAAGCGCCGCGCTGCCGCTTGAACTGTGATGGCCCGGCTTTGCACGGCCTGTAGCGACAGCCGCCAAATCGGCCCGGAAATCCCGATCGCGCCGATCACCTGTCCCGTGAAGTCCTTCACCGGAACGGCAACGCAACGAACTTCGGGATTGAACTCGCCATCGTCAAACGCGATTCCGCTGTGGCGGACTTCGTTGATATCCTTCTTCAAGGCCCCAAGCTCGGTGATCGAATTTCGTGTCACGGGCGTCAATTCGATGCGAGCGAGAAAGCGATCGAGTTGATCGGCGCGCAACGCCGCCAGAATAACCTTGCCCAGCGCCGTGCAATGCGCCGGACGAACCACGCCCACGCGCTCCGTGAGCTGGAATGCGCCCGGGGCCGCGGTTCTGGCAATCACGACGACGGAATCGCCCATGCGAACGGCGAAGTGACCACCTTCGCCGGTCTCGCGTGACAGATCCTCAAGAACCGGCGTGGCCAGGCTGACCATCTCGATTTCATCAAGCGCGCTTGCCGCCAACGCGAACAGCGGCCGCCCGATGCGGTAACGTTTGCTGTCCTTGATCTGTCGAATGTAACCCAGCGATACCATCGTCTTGACCAGGTGGAAGGTCGTGCTGTTGTGCAGCCCGACGCGCTTGCTCAACTCGGCGAGGCTGATGCCGTCACGACTGCGGGCTACCTCTTCCATGATGCCGAACGCCCGCGCCAACGATTGCACGCCGCCGCGCTGCCTGTCCTCTACCTCAGCGTCGATATCGTCGGGCTCGGCGAGCCGAACCGCGGGTGCGGGCCGTTTGGCCGGCTTGCCTGTCTTGCTTTGTACCCTGACGTTCATCCTGTGGACCTCGCGGTATGGATTGCTTGGGCGAACGATCTGACCTCAATCGATCCGCTTCAGATCGGCTTTTCATCGTCGGTAACCGGCGACGTGATCACCAGAAAAATCAGATCGACCAGACCGGAGTTTGAAATCGCGTGCTCTACGCCCGGCGGCAAAAAGATGAAGTCGTGCTTTCTGACGACGTGATTTTTTCCGGCGATTTCCATCAGTCCCTCGCCTTCGAGCACATGATAGACTTGCTCCTGAACCGCATGTTTGTGCCGGGCAACATGAGCCATCGGCTGATACATCGATATCCGGTAGTCGAGGTGCTTGGACCTAGCGGTTTCCGGCATCACCAGCGGCTTCGACAGTGCGCCACCAAAATGGTTGGGAAATTCGCGCCACGGAACCTCGGCGATGTTACGGATGAACGCGCCGCTCGAGGCGGAAGTCGGATTGTTGTCGATGGCCATTGTATTGTTTCTCACCTGTTCCGATTGCTGTTGCGAGCAAGGAAACCGACAGCTTCCTCACCCGCGATTTTTCCGAACACGGTCGCTCGCAACATTGCCACCGCGTTCGGCGCTGTCCCGTAGAAATGACCGGTAACGTCGCCAGCCGCATAGAGGCCGGGGATGATACCTGCCGGGCCCCGAACTTCCGCCTTTTCGTTCGCTGCAACGCCGCCGAACGTATAGGCGATCGCCCCGATAAGCGGATAGGCGATGAATGGCGCCTTTGTGATTGGGCAAGCCCAATTCGATTTCGGCGGCATCAAGCCGCTGGTCGCAAGCCCGTCGCGGCGCGTGGCGTCAAACTGCGTCGGATCTCCCGTCGCCGCGGCGTTGAACGACTCGACGGTCTTCTTCAAAGCCCCGGCAGGCACATCAATCATCGCCGCCAGCGCATCGAGCGTTGCTGCTTGATATGGCGGCACTTCTGACCTGATCGCGCGCTCATATCCCTCAATTTCAAACAGTCGGCTATCGAGAATGGCGTAGGCGATGCGCCCCGGCCTCAAGAAATGGATGTCGCGGGCGAACTCCTCCCAAGTCTCGTGCACGAGGCCTGCGCCTTCATCAAAAAATCGCTGACCGTTCCGATCGACCACGATTCCGTAAGGGTAGATAAGCACGACCGGCGCAGATTGCCGGCTGCGCGGATCGATGGGTTCCGCGTGCATGCCGCTCCAGTCACCGGACAGCGACGCTCCGATATCTTGCGCTAGCCGAATTCCATCGCCTGTATCAAAGCCGGTACCCGGCGAGATCAGCTTCATGGTTGCGGCGGCGGGGCCGAAATGCGCGCGCATCATTTCCGTGCTGCCCTGAAAGCCGCCAGAGGCGAAGATGATGGCGTCCGCCTCAACCGGCCGGTCGCCCCGGCTTCCCGCGGTCTTGAGAACGTAGCGGCGTCGCTCACCGAAAGCGGCATGCGTTGCCGGGCAGTCGTAAAGGATCTGCACCTCTGCCTGGCGCGCGGCCTCTGACAGGCGCTCGACGATTGCGCGGCCGCCGCCATTGGGCTGAATGCGAGGCGGACCAGCGCTGAGATAATAGACAGGTGTCGAGAATGCGACGCCCTTCCGCTGCAGCCACGCGATCGTCCCTGGCGCATTTTCCGCAAGGGTCCGGAAATAGACCGGATCCGCCCGTCCACCCGACGCCAACTGCATGTCGTTTTCGAAATCGGGCCCGATGCGATCGACCGCGGCCATCCGGATGTAGGATGGACTCCAGCGCGTGTTGCCACCCGCTCCTGCCCGTGGCGCCTTTTCCAGTAGGGTGATCTCAAGCGGAAAGCGCCGATCTCGCGCCTCCTCCGCTGCTGCGAGTGCCGCGGCAAGCCCGGCTGCACCGTGCCCGATGACGACAAGCTTGCTACCCTCCTTCGTCACACCGTCTTCTCGCGCGTATTCCTGAGTGCCCACGCGTCGATCGAGCTACATGGACGCGAAAAGGCTCCCTTTGTTGTCTCATTTCGGTTGGAATTGAACGCCAATGCCCGGCTTGCTGCGGCCGAGACCCGGCAGTTCCCAGACACCGGCGCCCACTGGATTCACGTCTGCGGCAATATCGACATCGATCAGATAAGGCCTGTTCGCCGCGATGCCTTTTCGAACGGCTTCGCCGATATCAGCAGCGCGATCAACGCGAACACCCTCGATTCCGCAAGAACGGGCCATCGCGGCGAAATCCGGATTGTAGCGCGACCCCGTTAGCGGGTCGTGGAAATCGGTCGCGAGTTCGCGGCCGTCCAGATAGCCGCGCTGCAGTCCCCGGATCGACGCATAAGCGTAGTTATTCCACACAACCCAAACCACGGGCAGATTGTATTCCACTGCCGTGCCAAGCACGTTGGCGTGCATGAAGAATGCGCCATCGCCGCAGACCGACACACAGGGGCGGTCAGGCGCGGCGAACTTGGCGCCGAGAACGCCCGCGACACCGAAACCCATGGGACCAAACCCCATCGAACCGATCAGCGAGTCCGGCCGCTTCGGTTTGCAGAAGCCGAGTAACCAATTGTGATGTACACCGATGTCGCTCACGAGAATGGCATCCTCAGGCAGTGCCTTGTCGATCTCATGCGCGGCACGCTGCGGATTGATCGGCGTCGTGTCGTCGGAAAATCCGGGCGCTACGAACTTGTCCCATTCCTGGCGATAGGTGTCGATCTGGGCGAGCCATTTCTGCCGTGCGTCGGCCCGCTTCGTGAGATCGGCGCGCCGGTCGAGCTCCCCATGAATCTGACGAAGGAAGGTGCGGACATCCGCCATCAGGCCGAGTGCAACCGGATAGTTACGGCCGATCTCCTCGGGATCGATATCGACGTGAATGAGACGGGTCGGTGGAATCGTGAAAGAGTACCCGGGTATCCACGAGCTTGACGTCCGATCGTCGAAGCGAACGCCGAGAGCGAGCAAGACATCGGCCTGTCGCGTGGCATGATTGGCCTGATAGTGGCCTGCTCGCGCCACCAAACCGAGGGCCAGCGGATGATTGACGTCGAGCGCGCCGAGCCCACTCGCCGAAGCCGCCACCGGAATCTGCAAGCGCTCGGCCAACCGTCGTAGTTCTTCGGCAGCGCCGCCGTAACGCACGCCCTGCCCGACCAGCACGACCGGCCGCTCGGCGCCGAGCAGCATGTCAACGGCCTTCACAACGCCTTCTGGATCGGCCCCGCAGCGGCTTGATATGTTTCCGTTCCAGGCCTGCGCGTTCGGCGCCTCTTCGGCAGCACTCTCCATGAAGACATCGAAGGGAACATCAAGCACGACAGGACCGGGACGTCCCGATGTCATCGTCTTCCACGCCTGGCGGACCGCAAGTGGCACCATTTCCCCACGCGTCGGCTGAAAAACCTTCTTGCAATACGAGCGCACGGTGGACGGAAAGTCCGCTTGATAATGCCGGTACAATTCCTGGAACGCACCGCGGTTGAACTGGCTGGTCGGGACGTTGCCCGTAACGGCCAAGAACGGCACTGAATCGAGAAAGGCGTTGCCAAGTGAGATCGGCAGGTTCGCCGATCCCGGGCCGCAGGAGGTGAACGTCGCGGTTGGCCTGCCTGACACCCGGTAATAGACGTCGGCCATGAAGCCTGCGACACTTTCGTGGTGTACGGAAATCGTCTTGATGTCGGCCGACCGTTCGTACAGCGCATCGATGAACTGGATGTTGCCGTGGCCGCACAAGCCGAACACCTGCGGCACTTTTTCCTGGATCAAGTAATCGACGATCACCTGGGCGCCGTTCAGTGCGTTGTGCGCCGGCATAGGCCGTTTTCTCCCTCGCATCATTGGGCTTGGACGGCGCTCGGCGGTCCCGCCATGGATGGTTTGGAAGGAGGCTATTTCTCATATTGCCGAACGTCAATTGCCATTGTGGCAATTGGTCCGCCTTCCAAGCGAATTGCTGCAGCGGAGGTCGCCGCGAGAGTAACTTCGGTGAGATTGATTTTTAGAGGGTGAAAGTCCGCAGTGAGTCAAAAAGCCCACGTGGCGAGGTTGATCACGGGGGTGCCCTTGCCGAAATTTACTGCCCCAGATCTCCGCCGGACTTTTGCAAGCGCTCATTCGCGAATTAGACGTTACGGAATTTTTCGGCCAATGGCTGCCTAGCCGGGCATGTCCGCTTAATGCTCAACGGCCC
>DATGJS010000109.1:0-10094 GCA_035295025.1 Bradyrhizobium sp. | reverse complement strand
GCCTCAGGCGCTGACACTGCTCTCCACCGCGCGATCGGAGCGGTCGGCGTAGATGTAGAGCGGGCGGGCGGTGCCCTCCACCACTTCGCGCGAGATCACGACCTCTTCGACGCCTTCCAATCCCGGAAGGTCGAACATGGTCTCCAGCAGGATGCTTTCGAGGATGGAACGCAAACCGCGCGCGCCGGTCTTGCGCTCGATCGCCTTGCGGGCAACCGCGCCAAGCGCCTCATCGGCGAAGGTCAGATCGATATTCTCCATCTCGAACAGCCGCTGATATTGCTTCACCAGCGCGTTCTTCGGATCGGTGAGAATCTTCTTCAGCGACGCCTCGTCCAGATCCTCCAGCGTCGCCACGACGGGCAGACGGCCGACGAATTCCGGAATCAGACCGTATTTCAGCAGATCTTCCGGCTCGACATGCCGGAAAATCTCGCCGGTACGCCGGTCTTCCGGCGCCAACACCTGCGCGGCAAAGCCGATCGAGGTCGAACGCCCACGCGCGGAGATGATCTTTTCCAGCCCCGAAAACGCGCCGCCGCAGATGAACAGGATATTGGTGGTGTCGACCTGCAAAAACTCCTGCTGCGGATGCTTGCGGCCGCCTTGCGGCGGCACCGAGGCCACGGTTCCTTCCATGATCTTGAGCAGCGCTTGCTGCACGCCTTCGCCGGACACGTCACGGGTGATCGAGGGGTTGTCGGATTTGCGGCTGATCTTGTCGATTTCGTCGATATAGACGATACCGCGCTGCGCGCGCTCGACATTGTAGTCGGCCGATTGCAACAATTTCAGGATGATGTTCTCGACGTCCTCGCCGACATAACCGGCTTCCGTCAGCGTTGTCGCATCCGCCATCGTAAAAGGCACGTCGAGGATGCGCGCCAAGGTTTGCGCCAGCAGCGTCTTGCCCGAACCGGTCGGTCCTATCAAAAGGATATTCGACTTCGCAAGTTCAACGTCGTTGTGCTTGGTCTGGTGATTGAGCCGCTTGTAGTGATTATGCACGGCGACCGACAGCACCTTCTTGGCGTGACTCTGGCCGATAACGTAATCGTCCAGAACCTTGCATATCTCTTTCGGAGTCGGAATCCCGTCACGCGACTTCACCAGCGAGGATTTGTTCTCCTCGCGAATGATGTCCATGCAGAGTTCGACGCATTCGTCACAGATGAAAACTGTGGGGCCCGCGATCAGTTTGCGAACTTCGTGCTGGCTCTTGCCGCAGAACGAGCAGTACAGCGTGTTCTTGGAGTCGCTGGTGCCAACCTTACTCATTCATATCTCCGTCCGCCGTTCGATCTCGCACGCTCGCCCCATTCCTGGAAGTGGCCGTTACGCGTTCAAATGCCCAATGGGCCCCTAAATAGAGCAAAACTCGTACCAAAAAAGACCTATTCTTTTTCCTTGGGCGTTACCCCTTTTGAAGCGACACGAATCCGAAGCGATCATAACCTATTAAACCCAGCCAATAACCTACTAAACTTAGCCAACCATGGTCGCACCCGACTATCAAGAATTCGCTAATCGGTCCGTCAAGAGATGCCCGTGACAATACCGTGATTTGCATCCTGATAAGCGAATATTGAGCCAAATTGCTCCAAACGTTGCGAGATTGCCACGCTTGGAACGCGGGACGAAAGCGGAACCATTCCTAAATGGGCGGAATGTGGCGGCCCTGCGGCGTCCAATTTCCATCGCTATTAACCGTTAACGCCCCGCTCCGGCCACAGCTCAATCGCGGCGCGCTTGAACCGCCGATCCCCGGTAGGGATTTGGGCACTTCTCAGCTTGGCCGCTCAGGTCGATTTGGCCGCTGCCGGGTCTTCCAGCCGCTTGTCGATCACCTTGTCGACGATACCGAAGTCGCGCGCCATCTCCGCGGTGAGGAACTTGTCACGCTCGAGAGCGTCTTCGATCGCCTTATAGGTTTGACCTGTGTGCTTTACATAAATCTCATTCAGCCGCTTCTTGAGATTGAGGATTTCCTGGGCGTGCAGCATGATGTCGGTTGCCTGTCCCTGAAAGCCGCCCGATGGTTGATGCACCATGATCCGCGAATTCGGCAGTGAGAAGCGCATGTCCTTCTCGCCCGCGGCGAGCAAAAGCGAACCCATCGAAGCCGCCTGTCCCGTGCACAGCGTAGACACGGGCGGCCGAATGAATTGCATGGTGTCGTAAATCGCAAGCCCCGACGTCACCACGCCGCCCGGCGAGTTGATGTACATCGAGATTTCTTTTTTCGGATTCTCCGCCTCGAGAAACAGGAGCTGCGCCACGACCAGCGTCGACATGCCGTCTTCGACCGGCCCGGTGACGAAAATGATTCGCTCTTTGAGCAGGCGCGAGAAGATGTCATAGGCTCGCTCCCCACGATTGGTCTGCTCGACCACCATCGGCACGAGGTTCATGTAGGTTTCAACGGGATCGCGCATTAATCACCCAAAGGTTGGTCGAGACGAGCATTCGCCGGCGGGACAAAGAAGGCGGTTAATCGCCGGCTGAATGAACGTTCCGTGATGCTGGGACGTACAAAGACAGGTTCTCAGATAAGCGCCACTTCTTCGGCCACAAGGCCGGGTGTCATAAGTGGAGTTGAAGCTGATTCTGGCGACCGGGCATAGCTGCGCCCATCAAGCAAAAACCCCTTTTACATTTCAACCTTAACGTCGAACTGACGGAAATCTCAGGCCGCGCTCTTCTCGGTCTCGTCTTCCTTGTAAAGCTCCTCGCGCGAAACCTTCTTTTCGGTCACGGTGGCGAGTTCAAGGATGAAGTCCACGACCTTATCTTCGTAGATCGGTGCACGAAGCTGGGCGAGCGCATTGGCATTATTGCGATAGTAATCCCAGACCTCTTTTTCGCGCCCCGGCATTTGACGGGCGCGTTCGATCACCGCGCGGCCGACTTCGTCATCGGTCACCGTGATCTTGTTCTTCTCGCCGATTTCAGACAGCACCAATCCCAGCCGGACGCGACGATCGGCGATTTTTCGGTATTCCTCCTTGGCCGCCTCTTCGGTCGTGCCTTCGTCGGCGAAGCTCTTGCCGCCGGCTTCCATTTCGGTCTTGATCGAATTCCACATCTGATTGAACTCTTCGTCGACCAAGGACGGCGGAGCCTCAAAGCGATGGGCTTCGTCGAGCCGATCAAGTAAAGTTCGTTTGACGCGCTGGCGCGTCGCCCCGGCGAACTCGGCCACCAGCCTCTCGCGGGCGGCTTCCTTGAGCTTCTCCAGCGACTCCAGACCCAACGTCTTGGCGAACTCGTCATCAATGACGGCGTCCTGCGCGGCTTCGATTTGAGAGGCGGTGGTTTCGAATTCCGCCGGTTGCCCCGCAAGCTTCGTATTGCCGTAGTTTTTGGGGAAGGTGACTTTCAATGTCCGGGTTTCGCCGGCCGCAATACCGACGAGCTGCTCTTCAAAGCCCGGAATGAAGGTGTTGGAACCGATCACAACCGGAATATTCTCGCCGGTTCCGCCTTCAAACGCCGTACCGTCGATCATGCCCTTGAACGAAACCGTGACGCGATCGCCGTTTTCCGCCTTGACGCCTTCGCCTTTGGCCGTGAAGGTTTTGTTCTGATCGGCGATGCGTTTGATCGCGTCCTCCACTTCCGCATCCGTGACCTCCGCCACCGGCTTTTCGACGGTAAAGCTTTTGAAGTCGGCGAGCGAAATGGACGGCACGACTTCGATCGCAACGGTGTAAGTGAGATCGGATTTGCCCGCGAGCAACTCCTCGACCGCCTTCTCTTCGGTCGGCATCGTCACCTTCGGCTGCGTCGCGAGACGAAGGCCGCGCTCTGTGAAGATTTTCGCGTTGGCATCGCGGATCGTCTGATCGATGGTTTCCGCCATCACGGAGCGGCCATAAACCTTCTTGAGGTGACTGACCGGCACCTTGCCCGGGCGGAAGCCATTGAGGCGAACCTTGTCCTTCAATTCCAACAGGCGCGAATCCGCCTTGGCATCGAGATCCGCCGCCGGAACACTCACTTGAAACTCGTGCTTCAATCCGTCGGCAATCGTTTCCTTCACCTGCATGGCGTCAATCTTCTTCCCGATGGGTCCGGCGAAAATGCCGGACGCTTCCTCAATCGATGGCGTTTGGTCGAAGCCCCTCAGGGCGGCGGCTGGTCGCTCTCCAACCAGGCGATCTCGACCATAAGAGGTCGCTCGTAGCCGAATGGGCGCGCCAGATCAACTGGCCCTTCGGAAGGCGCCTGAGGCCAAACCCGCGGCCTGGGGGGAAGACCTGAGATCGGCCGTGCCAAGCCGTTATGCGGCCCGAACGCTTCCGAGGAACCGGGCCATTTCCGACTTTAAGCGCTGGCTGTCCCGATTCAACGCCTGGGCCGCCGACAGAACTTGCGAGGAGGCCGCGCCGGTCTCGCCCGCGCCACGGCGAACGTCGGTGATGCTCGCCGACACCTGCCGGGTTCCCGATGCGGCCTGCTGCACATTGGCGGAGATTTCATGCGTGGTCGTCCCCTGCTCCTCGACCGCCGCCGCAATGGTCGAGGAAATCTCCGACAACCGCTCGATCGTGCCGCTGATGCTGTTGATGGCCCCGACCGACTGCTGCGTCGCGGCCTGAATGTCGGCGATCTGTTGACCGATTTCACCTGTCGCCTTGGAGGTCTGCTCGGCCAGCGCCTTGACCTCGGAGGCCACGACGGCGAAGCCTCGACCGGCTTCGCCGGCGCGGGCGGCCTCGATCGTCGCATTCAGCGCCAGGAGATTGGTTTGCCCGGCGATGGAATTGATCAATTCGACCACATCGCCGATCCGCCCGGCGGCCTTCGAAAGCCCGCTGACATGCTCCGTGGTGCCCTGGGCCTGACCGACCGCGTCGCGGGCGATTCGCGCCGTTTCCTGAACCTGCCGGCCGATCTCACCGACGGAAGAGGACAATTCCTCCGTCGCAGCCGCGACCGATTGTACGTTCGCCGATGCCTGTTCCGACGATCCCGCGACCAAGCTACTGAGTTCCAACGCCCGTTTGGCGGTAGAGGCCAACGCCGTGGCGGAGGTCTCAAGTTCCTTCGAGGCCGAAGACACCGTCTCCACGATTTCGCCGACCGCTGCCTCGAAATCATTGGCCATCTTGATCATATCGAGCCGGCGTTGCTCGGCGGCACGCTGACCGGCCATCGCCTGCTCGGCTTTGAGGTGGTCGGCCTCGATCATCTTTTGCTTGAGAACCTCTATCGCCTCGGCCACGCGGCCGATTTCGTCCCGCCGCTCCTGCCCGCTGACTTCGGTATCGGTATTGCCTCCCGCCAGATCCCCAAGGCTGACGACCACGCGCATCAGCGGCCGCGAAATGCTTCGTTGGATGGTGATCATGAAAAGACCTGCGCCCACGATGGCGCCGACGGTCAACAGCACCGTGACGACCCAGCCGGCCTGTCGGGCCCCTTCGGAAGCCCGCTTGGCATCGTGCTCGGCGATCGCCAGGAAGCGTTCTTTCGCCTTGACTAGAAATTCGATCGGGGCGCGATCGATGCCGGCGACCGCGGCATCGCCGGTGGCGCTGTCGAAGCCGTGATTCTTGAAGGCCTCAAGACCGCGACGATAAGCCTCGCCCATTTCCTTGTGCGCGGAAAAAAACGCACCGATCAGCCGGGCCGCTTCCGTGTCGGTGACATTTTTCATGCGATCGGCCGCGCCGCGCACGTCACTTTCACGTTGCTGGAACGCCGCCCAATATTTGTCGAAGGCCTCCGGCTTTTTCCCCCGGAGCAACACGTCTTTCCATTCCTGAACCTGCTTCTTGAAATTCGTCTCGATGGTCAAAACCTCGACGGCGTTGGCCTGGCTGGAGCGGACGTCGGTGTCGAACACCTCAACGCTCGCGGCATATTGGTGGAAGCCGTAGCCGGCGGCGGCGAGCAAAATGAGCGTGCAGAGTCCGAACAATAGGAGGATGCGGCCGCGCATACCGATCGATGCGTGTTTCTTCGAAAACATTTCTCAAACATCCCATCTATTAAAAATTGCATCAGCATGCCCCGACTTGCTTTCCCCTTTCTTAAGCCTAATTCTTGGGCAAAAATCGAAACTTGGCGAAGGCCGTTCTCCGACTCCCACCTGAGGCGTTTCCTTGGAGCTCTTGGATATCGGTGGTGCGGGCGGAGGGACTCGAACCCCCACAACTTTCGTCACTGGAACCTAAATCCAGCGCGTCTACCAGTTCCGCCACGCCCGCAAGGAGGCCGTCATCTCCGCCGATGGATGCGAATGTCAAATCCACTTCACGAGCGGCGGCCTATCACATGCGCGCGCGCTTCGCAGCAAGAAATCCTGGGGTATCGCGGATGGACTTATCGGACGGAAAATGATCCGCATCGATGCGATGGCAGATCATATTTTTCATCCGAATCGCCGAACCGTCCTGGCGGGATTGGGCGCCGTGGCTCTGGGCGCTTCGGTTAACCCCGCCAAGGCCGAACAGCCGGTTTCCGTCGCATTTCGCGCCAAACCCGATTTGCTCACATTGAGAGAGGGCGAGCCGTCGGCCACGATTTGGTCGCTGACCGCTTTTCCCCGCCGCCTCACGCGCGGCGACCGGCTCGATATCGCTTTCGCAAATGATCTTCCCGTCCCCGCCGTCCTCAATTGGCACGGAATTGACGGGGTCGCCGCTTCCGAGCCCTGGCTGAGCCGGGCTCCTCTCGCCCCAGGCACGACAGACACCTTCCAACTGCCTCTCCGCCATGCCGGCACCTATTTGTGCGACATGGCGCTAATTGGCGATGGGACCATGCAGCCGGCGCGGTCCACAGCCCTGATCGTTGCGGAAAGTGAGCCGGTTCAGGTCGATCGCGACGAGGTGTTCCTGATCGAGGGTTGGCGGTTGAAGCCGGACGGCACCGCGATCGCCCCAGGCGTCGATCCTGCGGGCTCCACGCCGGTTTACACCGTCAATGGGGCGGTGATGCCCGATATTTCGGTGCGCGGGCGCGAGCGGATCAGGCTTCGCGTCATCAATGGCCTTCAGCGCCCCATGATGGCTTTGAAAATCGAACGCTGGGACGTCCGGATCATGGCGCTCGACGGCCAGCCGGCGGAGCCGTTTTTGGCGCGTGGCGGCGCCTTCGCTTTGCCGCCCGGCGGGCGCGCGGATGTCCTGATCGATGTGACGCCCGATGCCGGTCCTTCATCGATCCTGCTGCACGATGGTGAGGCCGCGCGCGCCATCGCCCGGCTGGTCACCTCCAGCGAACCACCGATCCGCGCCGAAAGGCTTTCCCCCGCCCCCGCGCTGCCGTCGAACGGCCTGCCCTTACGCCTGGAGCTGAAGACCGCGTTGCGGGTGGACCTTGCGATCGGTGACGACCACGGCCCTTGGCCGGCATCGGCGACGTTCGCGGCGAGCATGCCGCCGGCCTTCCGCGTCAAAGCCGGCCGCGCCGTCGTGGTGTCGCTGATCAACCGCGCGCCCACGACATCGGTCTTTCATCTGCACGGCCACCATTTCCGGCTGCTCGACCGGCTCGACGACGGCTGGAAGCCGTTTTGGCTCGATACGATCGCAATCGACGCCGGACAGACCCAACGCATCGCTTTCGCCGCGGACTATGCCGGGCGCTGGCTGATGGAAACGGTTGAGACGCGCTGGGAGGCGCCCCGGCGCGTGCGCTGGTACAGCGTCGCGTAAATTTGCGCGCTCGTTCAATATTCAATATTCGATGCCGAATTCATCGTAGAGACGGCGCGTCACCGCGGGCAAGGTCTCAGGCAGATCTTCCGCGATCAGGCCGGGGCCGGCCTCGCGCGCTGCCTCGCCATGCATCCACACCGCGGTCGAGGCGGCCTCAAAGGCCGGCACGCCTTGCGCCAGGAATCCTGCGACCATTCCCGCCAGCACATCGCCGGCGCCCGCGGTTGCAAGCCAAGGCGGGGCGTTGGCGGCAATGCTTGCCCGGCCATCGGGCGAAGCCACCACGCTGTCCGCCCCCTTAAGCAGCACCACCGCGCCCGAGCGCTCGGCCGCCGAGCGCACCCGGTCGAGCTTGGAGCGAAACGGATGCTTGTTGCTCATATCGCTGAACAGCCTCGGAAACTCGCCCTCATGCGGGGTCAAAACCACCTGGGGGTCTTGGGAATGCTTGATCGCTTCGAACAGCCGATCCGGAGCGTCGGCAAAACCCGTCAGCGCATCGGCGTCGAGCACCACGGCGCGCTTGGCCGACAACGCCGTCAGCACGAAATCCCTGGTCCGCTCTGCAATCCCGGCCCCCGGCCCGATCACGCAAGCGTTGAAGCGCCTGTCGCTCAGGGTTTCCGCCAATTCGATCGCCGTATCGACAGGCCGGACCATGACCGCGGTCAGCGCCGCAGCGTTGATGGCAAGCGCGTCACGCGGCGAAATCAAGGTGACCAGGCCCGCGCCTGCCCGCAACGCGCCGCGTGCCGCAAGCCGTGCCGCGCCGGTCGAAGCCGGCCCACCTGAGACGATAAGCGCGTGGCCGCGGTTATATTTATGACCGTCGATCCGTGGCAGCGGAAACGAACCGTGCCAAAATGAGGGGACATTTTCGAAGGTTTTGGGTGCGATTTCCGTCAGCACCTCGGCCTCGATCCCGATATCGACAAGATGCACCCGGCCGCAGTGAAGCCGGCCCGGCAGCAATAAATGCGCGGGCTTGCGCCGGAAGAAGGTCACGGTTTCACTGGCGCGTACCGCGATCCCCATCACCGCGCCCGTGGTGCCGTTGATGCCGCTCGGCAGATCGACCGATATTACCGGCGCGCCATTGACATTGATCGCCTCGATCATCGCAAAGGGCTCGCCCTTGATCGGCCGATCGAGCCCCGCCCCAAACAGCGCATCGATGATCAGCGCAGGTCTGCCGATCGCCTGCGGATTGAACGGCAACACTGGATATTTCCATCCGCGCGCGGCGGAAGCCGCGTCCCCTTGCAGGCTCTCACGCTCACAGAGCAGAATAACCTGGACCTCACGGCCGCGCGCGGCAAGCTCGGCCGCTGCCACAAACCCATCACCGCCATTGTTACCGGGCCCCGCGATCACCAGGATCGGGCCCTCCTCGGCCATGTCCATCGCGGCCGCGGCCACCGCCTGGCCTGCGCTCAGCATCAACGCAAAGCCGGGAGTACCGGCCGCAATCGCAAGCCGCTCGGCGCGCGCCATCTCAGCCGTGGTGAGAACTTCCATGCCCATTTCCCCGACAGAGACGCCTTTTCGGAAGGCATTTTTCGGCCTCAGATACGGGATATCTGCACATTAATTGACCTATTTGCCTATTTTTTCGTCTGAGTTATGATTTTCTGTTCCCACCCAAATGGTATTGTGTGTCGGCTAAAAGCTGAAAACATTTGAAAATCGCGTATTTTAACAAGGTGGCACAGACCCTGCTTCGGGCCTTAAAGCTATTTAAGCGCTCTCAATAGAGCAAAACGTTCCAAGACCCTGAAAGTGAGCAAGCTAGTGAAGAAAATTGAAGCCATCATCAAGCCGTTCAAGCTCGACGAGGTTAAGGAAGCGCTCCAGGAAGTCGGACTTCAGGGTATCACCGTCACTGAAGCCAAGGGATTCGGGCGGCAGAAGGGCCATGCCGAGCTCTATCGCGGCGCGGAATATGTCGTGGACTTCCTGCCCAAGGTAAAAATCGAGATCGTCATTTCCGACGAGCTGGTCGAACGCGCGATCGATGCGATCCGCCGCGCGGCCCAAACCGGGCGGATCGGCGACGGCAAGATTTTCGTCTCCCACATCGAAGAAGCCATTCGCATTCGAACCGGTGAATCCGGGCTCGACGCGATATAGGTACGCCTCATCCCTATCCCTGTGAGGTTCTCGTTTGCGGCCTGTCTCCGTGACTTCCAACCTTGTCTTGAACATTCCCCAATTGTATTGACGGTTTCTTTTCGAAAAAACCGCACTACACTTCGCGCCGACGCGGCCCTTCGGGTCCGGATCATGCTCTAAACCATCCATAAAGGGGGATTCATGAAGACCGCCAAGGACGTCCTCAAATCGATCAAGGACAACGACGTCAAATATGTCGATCTGCGCTTTACCGATCCGCGCGGCAAGTGGCAGCACGTTACCTTCGATGTC
>DATGJS010000108.1:0-2636 GCA_035295025.1 Bradyrhizobium sp. | reverse complement strand
AGTTTGGCGAGATAATGCCGCACGCGATGCCGTGTCCCGCGGTTCGCGCTTGAGCGCACGCGAGACCGCGCGCGCCACGCGCGGCCGACGCCGCGGGCGGCGCGTGTGTTGACCGGCCTCATAGGCGTACGCGGTACGCGGCACTTTTTCGCGTGCGAGCAGAGGTCTTGCCTTTCTTGGGCGGAGGAAGGTCCACGCCTGCTCGGCGCGCCTCGGATAGGCCGATGGCGATTGCCTGCTTCGCGGAGCGAGCACCGTGTTTGCCCCGACGAATTTTGTGGATCTCATCGCGCACGAACTCGCCGGCCTGGGTGGAAGCGGATTTCCCGGCGCGTTTGTCTTGCCGGGCCTTCTCGATTGTTCGCTTGTCCGGCATGGTTGGTCTCCTTGGTACTTGGTGCGCCCCAGGCTCGGTGCGACGTGCACCGAGCCTTTGCGCCATTCACGCCGACGCCACGGACAGTCTAGCTACTTTCCGGCGCAAAATTCTTGCGGACTACCAGCGTGATTGGATAACCGGGCGCCTCAATAGGTGCAAGAGCGAGCGTTTTTAGGTTGGCGCCGATGCTCGGGCGCGTGCCGCATCGACGGCCGCTCGCTGCTTTCCTGAAAAAATGTCCGCGCGGGCTGTTGACGGATGATCGCGAGTCAGTCTCATCTACAAGAATGAGACGAGCGCGAACCATCGCGGCGCGCCAGCGCGTCCTCGACCGCCTGCCGGTGACCGGTGAGCTGCTGCGCGGCTCGCTGCTGATGCGCACGGTGCGCAATCACGCCAAGAGCTGCGCCAAATGCGCGAGCGGCGAAGGACATCGCATGTCGGTCCTCACCGTGAGCTATCCGGGCGGGCGAACGCGCCAATTGAGCTTGCGTCGCGAGCAGGTCGCCGAGGTGCGCCGATGGCTGCGCAATTATCAGCGGCTCAAAGAGGCCATCGAAGCGATTTGCGAGCTCAATCACGAACTGCTACGTCGGGATGAGGCAGCGTCACGGCCCGGCAGGCGGCGTCATGATTAAGATGCGGCGCGCCCAACTCAGCTTCATTGACGGTTTGATCGCCACGGAAGTGCTTGGGCTGCGCGAAGATTGGATGCCACATGCCGACGAGGTCTTGGCGGATGAGCAGTTGATGGTGATCACTTATGAGGCCTTGGCGAAACGGCGGCCCAAGAGCCGCAGCCGCGGCCGACAGGGCACCCCGGCCGAGGTGGTCTTGCGCCTATTGATCCTCAAGCATGTCCGCAACTGGAGCTATGAGGAGTTGGAACGCGAAGTACGTGCCAACCTGGTGTATCGCGACTTCACCCGCGTAGGCGGCGGCAAGATGCCCGACGCCAAGACCATGGCACGCTGGGGCGTGGCGCTCGGGCCGCAGGTGATCAAGCAGATTCACGAGCGGATGGTGGCAATTGCCCATGAGAAGCAGGTGATCGAAGGGCGCCGCATGCGTGTCGACACCACAGTCGTGGAAACCAATGTGCATTACCCAACCGATTCAAGCCTGTTGGGAGACGGAGTACGGGTGCTGATCCGAACGATGAAGAAGATCGCCAAGATCGCCGGCAAGGCCGGGGCGAAGTTGCGCGACCGCAGCCGCAGCGTGAAGCTGCGGATGTTGGACATTAACCGGGCGGCACGCTCCAAGGCTGCCGCGAGCCATGACAAGCTCGCGCGGGCCTATCGCCAATTGCTCAACTCGACCAGCCGGGTGGTAGGACAGGCGAAGCGCTTCTCGACCGAGGTCGCCGCCGGGGTGAAACGGGCGAGTGATGTGGTGAAGCAGCTGGCGCTCGAAGAACTGCGTGAGAAGCTCGACGCGATGGTCCCGCTGGTCCAGAAGGTGATGAAACAGACCAGAGCCCGCATCATGCGCGGCGACACGCGCACTGAGGACAAGGTACTCAGCCTGTTCGAACCCACAACGGAGGTCATCCGCAAAGGCAAGGCCGGCAAGCCGAACGAGTTCGGCAAGATGGTAAAATTACAGGAGGCCGAAAACCAGATCGTGATCGACTTCGACGTTTACGATCAGCGGCCCAACGATGCAGACCTGCTGGTTCCGGCGATCGACATTCATCAGACGGCACTCGGACGTGTGCCGCGCCTCGTGGCTGCTGATGCCGCCTTCTATTCCGCCAAGAACGAGGCCGCCGCAAAAGCCAAAGGCGTCAAGCGCGTGTGCGTTCCAAACCGCTCCACCAAAAGCCCCGAACGCAGACGCGAGCAAAAGAAGCGCTGGTTCCGGAACGGTCAGAAATGGCGTACCGGATGTGAGGGCCGCATCAGCGTCGCCAAGCGGCGACACGGGCTCAACCGATCTCGCTACAAGGGCAGTGATGGAATGAAGCGCTGGGTCGGGCTCGGCGTGATTGCCGACAATCTCCTCAACATTGCCCGCGCCCTGAAGAAGCGCTCCGCTTCATAGCCCTGCCCGCACGGCCACCAACCTCGACAGCGCCCGCCGGTTCATCCCGGCGGGCCTTGCTATTGCATCATGTCGTTGACCGGCAATCCAAATCATCAATTTTGCGCCGGAAAGTAGCTAGCCAGTCTAGTAAGGGAAGTCGCGATGAACCCGGAAGATGTCGGGCGCACTGCCGCCGGTCGGAATCCGCAGTGTGCCCATGTAGCTGTCG
>DATGJS010000107.1:0-7750 GCA_035295025.1 Bradyrhizobium sp. | reverse complement strand
ACGGTCGCGCGCGCCAATCCGCGCAAGGTCGAAACCTGCAAGGTGCCGGTGGTGTTCGACCCGCGCGTTTCCGGCTCGCTGGTCGGCCATCTGGTGGGCGCGATCAACGGCGCCTCGATCGCGCGCAAGACGAGCTTTCTGAAAGACCGGCTCGGCGAGCAACTCTTCGCCGGCCATATTCGCATCATCGATGATCCCTTGCGCCGGCGCGGCCTGCGTTCGCAACCTTTCGACGCCGAAGGTGTCAGGGTCAAGAAGCTTGCGATCGTCGATCAGGGCGTTTTGACGTCCTGGCTTTTGGATTGCGCGACCGCGCGCGAACTCAAGCTCGCGACCACCGGTCATGCTCATCGCGGTGTGTCGTCTTCACCCTCGCCTGGACCCTATAATCTTCATTTGGAGGCGGGTGAGCCGACGCCGGCCGAACTTATTGCCGATATCCGCCGCGGCTTCTACGTTACCGATCTGATCGGCTCGGGCGTCAACGGCGTCACCGGAGACTATAGCCGCGGCGCATCCGGTTTCTGGATCGAGAATGGCAAGATCACCTATCCCGTGAGCGAGGTGACGATCGCCGGCCACCTGCTCGATATGTTCAAATCGCTGGTGCCGGCCAACGACCTTTCATTTCGCTATGGCGTCAATGCGCCGACGCTGCGGATCGAGGGATTGACACTTGGCGGACGATGACGCCTCCGTTGATCCGGAAAATTTGGCGCGCGCCGCCACTCTGTTGAACGATACGGTGCGCGAGGCCGGTGCGCTCGCGTTGTCGCTGTTTCGGACCGAATTGAAGAATTGGACCAAGGGCGCCTCATCGCCGGTGTCGGAAGCCGATATCGCGGTCAACGAGTTGATCGCCCATCGGCTGCGATCGGCGACGCCGGGATATGGCTGGTTATCAGAGGAAAGCGCTGATGATGCGGAACGCCTCGGCAAGCCCCTGGTATGGATCGTCGATCCGATCGACGGCACCCGCGCCTATCTCGCCGGTCGCGAGGATTGGTGCGTGAGCGTCGCATTGGTTGTGGAAGCACAACCGATCCTGGCGGCGGTATTCGCTCCGGCAAGCGACGAGTTCTTTTTTGCACAGCGCGGTCGCGGATCGCGGCTTAACGGCACGGCGATCCGTGCAGCGTCAGGCACCGGGCTTGATTTTTCCCGGATTGCCGGCCCGAAGCCGCTGGTCGAGCGGCTCAATCGTTCAGGGCATGAAATTTCGCTTCATCCGCGCATCGGATCATTGGCGCTTCGCTTGTGCCGGGTCGCGGAGGGGAAGTTGGATGCCGCTTTTGCCGGCGGTCAAAGCCGCGACTGGGATCTTGCGGCGGCCAATTTGATCGTGCAGGAAGCGAATGGTAACATGAGCGCGCTGTCGGGAGAGGTGATCCTGTATAATCGCCGCGAGGTGACGCACGGGGTGTTGGTGGCGGCGGGGCGCGATCGTCACGCCCATATTGTCGAGCAATTCCGAGACCATCCCTTGCCGTGAGGAGTGCCTTGTTTTGCTTCGAAAGCCATTGCCAACGAATGCAAGCTTAGAGAGGGACCATGCCGGATAGTGCGTCACAGCAGTTGTTGCATCTCGTCCTTGGCGGCGAATTGAACGATCTGGCGCACAACACGTTCAAGGATCTTTCGCAGGTGGAAGTCGTCGGGATATTCCCCAATTACGCCAGTGCCTATACCGCCTGGAAAGCCAAGGCGCAGCAGACGGTCGACAATGCCCAAATGAGATATTTCATCGTTCATCTCCATCGGCTGCTCGATCCCGATCAAGACGAAAAGCTCCTCCGTTGAAGAATCTGATCCGTACCGTGCTGCGCAGCAGTTGGTTTCAGCGCGCTGTGGGTTTTCTCGCGGCGAGCTTTCTGCGGCTGGTGTGGCGAACCAATCGATTCACGTTCGATCCGGCCGACGTATACGAAATCGTCGAGCCACAAATGCCGGCGATTTTCGCCTTCTGGCACGGCCAGCATTTCTTGACTCCGTTTATCAAGACCAAGGACATTCATCGCGTCAAGGTTCTGATTTCGCGCCACCGCGACGGCGAATTCAACGCCCTTGCCGCCGAGCGGCTTAGGATCGGGACCATCCGCGGCTCCGGCGATCACGGTTCGGCATTTCAGCGCAAAGGCGGCGTCGGCGCCTTCAAGGAGATGGTGCACGCGCTCGATCAAGGCTATAATGTCGCCTTGACCGCCGATGTGCCGAAACGTTCGCGCATTGCCGGACTTGGCATCATCATGCTGGCGCGGGAATCCGGACGGACGATCATGCCGCTCGCCATGGCGACCAGTCGTTATTGGCGTCTGAAAAATTGGGACCGAACCACGATCAATCTGCCCTTCGGGCGGGGAGCGCTGGTGGGAGGCGAGATGATCAAGGTTCCGCCGGATGCCAGTTCCGAAATGATGGAAGAACTTCGCGCGCGGTTGGAGGCCACGCTCAACGAGGTCACCGATCGCGCCTATGCGCAGGTCGGCCGCCCGCAAGGGCCGCGTCAAGGGATGGGTCAAGGGATAGGTCATGGCTAGTGCGCTGCCGATGACGCTGCGCGTCTATCGGCGGCTGTCCTCAGTCGCCGCGCCGCTTGCGCCTGTGCTGATCAAGCGACGGCTCAAACAAGGCAAGGAAGATGCCGCGCGCGTCGGCGAGCGCCGGGGCGTGAGCACCGCTGTGCGTCCGCACGGTCCCTTGGTGTGGATTCATGGGGCAAGTGTCGGCGAGGTGCTGGCGGCCTCGGCGCTGATCGAAAAATTGCGGGCGCTGAATATTCGCATCCTGGTGACATCGGGCACGGTGACCTCGGCAGCCGTCGTCGCCAAGCGCTTTCCTCCTGATATCATCCATCAATATGTGCCTTACGATTCTCCACGTTATGTCGCGCGTTTTCTGGATCATTGGCGGCCAAGTCTTGCGCTGTTCGTCGAATCCGATTTGTGGCCAAATCTGATTTTGGCGGGTGCCGCGCGGCGCCTGCCGATGGTGTTGATCAACGGGCGGATGTCGCATCGCTCGTTTCCGCGCTGGCGCCGGGTCAGCGGCACGATCTCCGCCTTGCTCGGCCAATTCGACATTTGTCTCGCGCAGTCGCGCCTCGATGCGGAGCGCTTTATCGCGCTCGGCGGCCGCAACGTCGTCGTCACGGGAAATCTGAAGCTCGACGTTCCGGCGCCGCCGGCCGATCTGATCAAGCTCGAACGGTTGATGGCGATGACGCGCGGTCGCCCGGTGGTCGTGGCGGCCTCGACGCATCCGGGGGAAGATGAGATTCTGATCGAGACACATCGCACTTTGGCCGGTGCTTTCCCGTCGCTTTTGACGGTGATCGTGCCGCGGCATCCCGATCGTGGCGAGACGATCGCACGCCTGGTGGAGGCTTCCGGCCTGCGCGCAAAAACGCGCTCGCGCGAGGAATTGCCGACCGCCACCGCCGATATTTATGTCGCCGATACCATGGGCGAGCTGGGGCTGTTCTATCGCTTGTCGCCGATCGTCTTCATGGGAGGGTCGCTGGTCGAACATGGCGGGCAGAATCCGATCGAGGCGGTCAAGCTCGGCGCGTCGATCGTTCACGGGCCTCACATCTTCAATTTTGCCGATGTCTACGAAGCGCTCAGCCAAGCCGGCGGCACCAAACGCGCCGATACGCAGGAGGCGCTGGTCAAGCAGCTTGGGCAGCTTCTCGCCGATCCCGCGGCGCGTGATCTTGCGATCGCGGCGGCCGAGCGGGTGGTCTTGCAACTCGGCGGCGCGCTCGATCGCACGCTGGCCGCGCTTGAGCCGTATATTCTGCAATTGCGCCTCGAAATGGGAGCGGCGGATGCATGAGCCGGCCTTTTGGTACCGGCCGTCATTCTGGGTGCCGCTGTTATTGAGGCCGCTCGCCGCGCTCTATGGCGCGATCGCCGAATACCGTTTACGGCGCCAGGGAACCGAAGCCAGCGTCCCGCTATTCTGCGTCGGCAATTATCACGTCGGCGGCGCCGGCAAGACCCCGACCGTGCTGGCGCTGGTGCAACTATTGCGCGATCTCGGCGAAGTTCCCGTCGTGCTCAGCCGCGGTTATGGCGGGCGGCTGCGCGGGCCGATCATGGTCGATTTCGGTCGTCACTTGGCATCCGATGTCGGCGACGAACCGTTGATGCTGTCGAGAACGGTCCCGGTGGCGGTGGCGCGTGAGCGCGTGGACGGGTTGGCGCTGGCGTGCTCGCAAGGGGCCAGCGTCATCCTGATGGATGACGGTTTTCAGAATCCCTCGATCGCCAAGGATGCGTCGCTGATCGTGATCGATGCGCGACGCGGCCTTGGCAATGCCTTGGTGTTTCCCGCAGGTCCCCTGCGCGCGCCTTTGCCGCCGCAGATCGAGCGCACCGACGCGCTGATTGTGATCGGCGAAGGCGATGCGGCCGACGCCGTCGCCGCCTCGGTCAAGGCTCGGGATAGGCCGGTCCTGACCGCGCATCTGAAAGCCGACGGAACCTCGCTGCGGGGAAAGCGCGTGCTGGCGTTTGCCGGCATCGGCGATCCCGCGCGTTTTTTTCGGACGTTGCGCGCCAATGGTATCGAGGTCGTAAGCGAGCGCGTCTATGCCGATCATCATCCGTTTACGCGCCAGGAGATCGAAACGCTCGTGAGCGAAGCCGAACGCGATGGGTTAACGCTGGTGACGACCGAGAAAGACCTCGCACGGCTTCACGAGGCGGGCGAAGTGCCGCCATGGGCGCAAGGAATTGCGTCATTTCCAGTGAGACTTGAATTCGACGATCTGCGCAAGCTTCGCAGCTTTATATCCGAGCGACTATTTCAGGCGCGGGATAAAAGATTCCGGAAAAATTGATCTACTAGTGGAGTGGATTTGACATTCGCTACGCGCCTAGCCGCAAACTCGGAAGGCGAATGTCAAATCCTAAACTCCACTAGAACTATATTTTTGCTAGTGGTCCTTTGATTCTAACATTCGCAAAGCGACCGCTGAGAAGGGATGCGAATGTTAGAATCGGACCACTAGAGCATGATCCGGAAAAGTGTGAAGCGGTTTTCCCTCGCGACAAACGCCAAAGGCGTTTGCGCGGAGATCATGCTCAATCAAAGAATTAAAGCGCGATGATGATTCATCCAAATCTCATCGCGCTTTAGCTTTTGAGCGCGCCGGGAAAATGCCGTTGCAGCACCGCATCCGGCTGCGCGTAGGCCTCCTGCAAATCGACGCTCCAATATTTCAGCTCGTCCAGCGGGATTTGCGCGCCGGTCACCGCGCACCGAACGTAGGTTCCCGGCGAGACCACCCGGAAATCGCCATCCAGATAATGCAATTGTGCTTCGCCATAGCCCGGCGGGCCGGATTTGTTCAACACGCCGAAATTCTCCCATCATTGCCGTCTGTTTTTTAAGCCAACCATTATCTATTTTCTACATCATTGGCGGGTAGATTTGCCGGATAAACCCACCGATTCGTGATGAATTTCGCGCTTAAGCGCGTGGTAGCCTTGGTTGTGCCCGCTTGAAACAAGAAACAAATCTGATGGTCGGGCCACTCACATCGTCGCGATTTGGCAAAGCCATGCGTCTTCCATTGGGTCTTTTCGTTGCTGCATTGCTGGTGATGGCGCAGCCATCGGGTGCTGTGCCGTTGCCGGGGCCGCAAGCGGTCGAAATTCCTTCCGGAGCGATGGTGCTGCACGCGCAGCTTTACAAGCCGGAAGGCAAGGGACCGTTTCCTGTCGTGATCGCGCTACACGGATGCGGCGGATTGGCCGGTCATTCCGAGTCGGTTCAGCCGCGTTATCGCGATTGGGCCGAAGAGCTTCTTAAAGGTGGCAACGCGATCCTGTTTCCCGATAGTTACGGCTCGCGCGAACTCGGCCCGCAATGCGGCATCAAGGAGCGGAGAATTTCCGCCCGCCGCGAGCGCGTCGCCGACATTCTGGCGGCGCGTCAATGGCTCATGCAGCAGCCCTGGGCCGCGCATCGTCGCATCAGCCTGTTGGGATGGGCGAATGGCGCCAGCGCGTTGTTGTGGGCGGTTCGCCCGCAACTGTCGTTGCACCATGTCGAGCCGGATTTCCGCTCGGCCATCGCCTTCTACCCCGACTGCCGCCTGTCGTCGGGGCTCGGCTGGAGCGCGCGCGTCCCAACTCTGGTTCTGATCGGCGGCAAGGATGACGTCAGTTCGCCGCCGGCCTGCCGCCAGATGGTCGAGGGCGCCCATGGCCGTAGCGCGCTCACGCGGATTGTCGTCTATCCCAACGCCTATCACGATTTCGATCTGGCGAATTTGCCCGTTCATGCGCTCGGCGCCGCCGCCGATGCCGCGGATCCCGAAAAAGGCCACGTTGGCAGCGACCCCGAGGCGGGTGCGGACTCTAAGAAGCGCGTCACCGAGTGGCTGGCGCGGTGATTGCCACGGTCTGCCCTAAAACTTAGAACAGGCTTCCCTGATCGATCGGTTTGGCCGTGCGCCGCTGGGACGTCGCTTTGGGCTCGCGTGCCGCTGATTTTGGAGAGGCGCGCTCAGGCGCGGGCCGATCTGAATCCGCGGTCGCGCCCACGCGGCCGTCGGAAAATTCGATGCTCAGCCGCGCGGCCGGTCCGACACCGGCGGCGGCGTGGAGCGGATGGCCGGCGTGATCGCGCACCAGCGCAAAACCGCGCGCCAGCACGCCGCGATAGGACAGCGCGCCGAGCAATTGCCCGCTATGGGCCACACGCGCCGAAAGCCGTTGCCTCGATGTGGCAAGGGCCCGCCGGGCGCGCTCGGTGAGCCGTGATAGGCGCTCGCGATCGCGCGCGATCGCCTGGCGTTGCGCCTGCGCGTTGGCTGACTTCGAGGCTTGCAGGCGGATCGCAAGGCCGGCAAAGCGGTCGCGGCGGTGTCGCAACAGGCTCCGGGCGGAATGGGTGATCCGTTCGCCACAGACGATCAGGCGGTGTTGGGCTTGGGTGAGCTGGCCGCGCAGCACCCGTAGGGTCAATCGCGCGCTTGCATTTGCAAAGTGGCGGAAATGCGCGTGGGTATTGGCTTTCAAGCCGCGGGGCAGGGCGAACGCGGCGCCATCCAGCCGTTGTCGCGGGATCGCCAGCAATTCGCTTAAATCAGGCAGCGCCCGCGCCGCCGCGCGTAACTCGTTGCGGCGCATGTCCTGGCCGCGCCGCCAGCACAGCATCGTGCGCCGCGCCAGAGAGGCGACCTCGACCATCAGTTCGCTTCGAACCGGCACCGCCATTTCGGCAGCAGCCGTCGGCGTCGGCGCGCGCTTGTCGGCGGCAAAATCGATCAAGGTTACGTCGGTCTCGTGACCGACCGCCGAAATCAAGGGGATCAGGCTCTCGGCGGCGGCGCGCACCACGCTCTCTTCGTTGAACGACCACAGGTCTTCCAGCGAACCACCGCCGCGCGCCACGATCAAGAGATCAGGCCGTGGAATCCGGCCGCCTTCAGGCAGTGCATTGAAACCGCGAATAGCGCCTGCGATCTGTTCGGCGGAACCTTCGCCCTGGACGCGCACCGGCCACACCAATACCCGGCGGGGAAAGCGATCTTCCAGCCGATGCAGGATGTCGCGAATGACCGCGCCGGTCGGCGAGGTGACGACGCCGATCACCTCGGGCAACCATGGCAATAATTGTTTGCGCGCCTCGTCGAACAATCCTTCAGCGGCGAGCTTCTTCTTACGCTCTTCCATCAGCGCCATCAGCGCGCCGACGCCGGCCGGCTCCAGCGAGTCGATGACGATCTGGTACTTCG
>DATGJS010000106.1:0-2948 GCA_035295025.1 Bradyrhizobium sp. | reverse complement strand
ACGGTCGACAGCGCCATCCTCATGCAGCGCTCAGCGCCCTCGCCCGACGGCGCCACCATGTCGTAACCGTCAGAGGTCGCGCCATAGCCAGCGATCTCGGCATAGATCTTGGCGCCGCGCGCCTTGGCATGCTCGAGCTCTTCCAGCACCACGACGCCGGCGCCGCCGGCAATCACGAAGCCGTCGCGGTTGACATCATAGGGCCGCGAGGCGGTCGCCGGCGTATCGTTATATTTCGATGACATCGCCCCCATCGCGTCGAACAATACCGACAGCGACCAATCGAGTTCCTCGCAGCCGCCGGCGAAAATCACGTCCTGCTTGCCGATCTGGATCGTCTCATAGGCGTTACCGATGCAATGATTCGAAGTCGCGCAGGCCGACGAGATCGAATAGTTGACACCCTTGATCTTGAACCAGGTGGCAAGCGTGGCGGAAGCCGTCGAGGACATCGCTTTCGGCACGGCGAACGGGCCGACCCGTTTCGGACCCTTGCTGCGGGTGATGTCAGCGGATTCCACGATGGTGCGCGCCGAGGGACCGCCGGAGCCCATGATGATGCCGGTGCGGACGTTGGAAACTTCCGAAGGTTCGAGACCACAATCCCGGATCGCCTGCTCCATGGCGACATGATTCCAGGCCGCGCCCTCGCCGAGAAAGCGCATCGCCCGACGGTCGATCATTTCAGCCGGATTTAGCGCCGGCGCGCCTTGCACCTGCGAGCGGAAGCCCATTTCGGCATATTTTTCCGCGCGCGTGATTCCCGATCGCGCGCCATGGAGGCTCGAAAGCACTTCCTGGGTGTTATTCCCGATCGATGAGACGATGCCCATGCCCGTGATGACAACCCGCCTCATGATCGCCTCGCCCTGTCTTTGTCTTTTTGCCGTATCATGCCGGTCCAACCGAAAACCGTCACGCCGTCGAAAGCCCGCATGTCACGTCCCCGGCTGCAAGGGGGTATCCTGCTTGAACAACCCGACCTTCAGATCCTTGGCGCGATAGATAATCTCGCCGTCCATGGAAAGCCAACCATCCGCGATCCCGAGCACAAGCTTTGATCGCATCACGCGTTTGATATCGATGTTGTACACGACCTTGCGGACATTCGGCAGAACCTGCCCGGCGAACTTCAATTCGCCCAAACCCAAGGCCCGCCCGCGCCCCTCGCCGCCGATCCAGCCCAAATAGAAACCAACCATTTGCCACATCGCATCCAGACCCAGGCAACCCGGCATCACGGGATCGTTTTTGAAGTGACAGCCGAAAAACCAAAGGTCCGGCTTCACGTCGAGTTCGGCGCGGATCAGGCCCTTGCCATATTCTCCGCCGGTCTCGGTGATTTCGGTGATGCGATCGAACATCAGCATCGGGGGCAACGGCAATTGGGCGTTGCCGGGGCCAAACAGCTCGCCGCGGGCGCATGCCAACAAATCCTCGTATTCGTAACCGCCGCGCCGATCCAGCATGATGCCAGCCTTTGTCAAAAATCCCGATGAAGCAGCCTGAACGGAACGCCCCGTTGGAGCGCGGGTCGGCGCCGCAGCAGGCCGGGAATCCCTGCGACACCAGGCGCTTGTCCTATTAATCCTATTAAGCGTCAGATTGGGCTCTCTATCATAGCGCCAACGACCGGCAAAGCCGACTGCCCGGGCAAATCACCGCTTACCTTCTTGTCTTGGAGAAGATCTCGGGTGCTTAACGCTTTGTCCGTTCCAGTTGCGAAAAACTTGCATCTAAGGCCGTTTCTCCTTATATCCGGGAATATCGCGGCCGTTTGTAGAGTCTGACGTGGTAATGAGCGACAACGAGTCAATTTTGAATGACGAAGCCTTGGGTTCCGAGCTCCGGTCCCCAGGGCGTGAACCCGCGCTGACCGGCTGTCCGTGGCACGACGTTAACGAAATGCTTCAGGCCGCGGGCTTGCGCCCGACACGCCAGCGGATGGCATTGGGCTGGTTGCTGTTCGGCAAGGGTGCTCGGCACCTTACCGCCGAGATGCTCTATGAGGAAGCCACGCTGGCTAAAGTTCCGGTATCGCTGGCCACCGTCTACAACACGCTCAACCAGCTCACCGATGCCGGCTTGCTGCGCCAGGTTTCCGTCGATGGTACCAAGACCTACTTCGACACCAACGTCTCGGCTCATCACCACTTCTATCTCGAGCACAACCACGAGCTGGTCGATATTCCCGACCCGAATCTGGTGCTCACCAAGTTACCGGAAGTGCCCGAGGGCTACGAGATCGCACGCGTCGACATGGTCGTGCGGCTGCGCAAGAAGCGCTGACGCCATACGAGGGGCTGCCCCCGCATCCATCGATCTTCGTACCCATCGATCTTCATGAAATGGCCTTCGAAAGTGGATGGATTTCCGGGTCAAGCCCGGTAATGACAGGGACGCGTCAATCCACCTTCTCGTCGGCATAGACGCCCCACAGGTGGTCCTGCTCGATCCAGCCCTCGAACCCCTTGCCGCTGATCTCGCACCAGCGGGAATCGCACTTCTTTACCTGCGCGATCACGCCGGGCTGCAGGCGCGCCTCCACCGTGCTCGATCTGTCGGCGCTCTCGTAGAGCGGCGCGAGATCGTCCTTGTGCTTCAAGGTCACGACGGCGGTGCGCCGGCCCGACAGGAGCGAATGGTAAACCCAGCCCTCGGCGCCCTCGGAATCGCGGACCCGGCGCCAGTTCTCGAATTCGGCGGTGACTTCGACCGGCAGGCCGGCGCGGGTATAGACCCAGGCCACATCATTGTCCTTGGTCGGGCCGGTCCGGACATTCACACGGTCTGACTTGAGGCTGACATAGCGGGGAACCGGCAGGCCGCTTGTGGTGGGCGTGGAATCCTTAGCCGTAAATCCGCTGCTGACGGTTGCGCCGAGCCATCCGCACACGAGCAGCACCACCAAACAGAAACGCCCCAACGCCATTAACTCGCCTCCTGCC
>DATGJS010000105.1:0-11714 GCA_035295025.1 Bradyrhizobium sp. | reverse complement strand
TGGGTCCTTTAATGAGGCTGTTAATTAAGAGGCATAAACCAAAACAGCGGCGACGCGTGAGCGCCCCCGCTGTACTAGACGATCGGCGAAAGTGGAAGCCGGTATTGTGCTCGACCGCGCTCTTAAACTAATCAATTTGGCGCAGGCGCGCGGCCCGCGCTCACTTCATCGGGCATTTGTCGTGGAAATGATCCTGGTCGTCCCTCACGATGGCGGCGACGGTCTTGAGCGCGAACTCGCCGCTCGGGTCTTTCACCACATCCTGTAGATAAAAATTCTGAATCGGAATGTGGTTGTTGCCATATTTGAACGAACCGCGCACGGATTTGAAATTCGCCTTTTCCATCTCCGTCTTCATCGCGTCCTTTTGGCTCACATCGCCGCTCACCTTAACCACCGCGCTGTTGATCAATTGCGCGGCGTCATAGGCTTGGGCGCCGTAAAAGCTTGGACGCTGGCCGGGATATTTCTTGCGGTAATCGGCAACGAACCGCTTATTCTCCTCATTGGGCAGATCGTTCACCCATTCCTGCGAGCCGAGAATGCCAAGCGCATTCTCCTTCTGCAACGGCAAGGACAATTCGTCGATTGTGCCATCCGTGTAGAGCGGAATCTGCTGCTTGATTCCGGCTTGCGTATATTGATTGAGGAATTGCACGCCGGCCGCTCCCGGAAAGAACACGAAGATCGCATCCGCTTTCGAGGCGCGGGCCTTGGAAAGTTCAGCCGAGAAATCAAGCTGGGTCGGCCAGACCGTATATTCCTCGCCGAGAACCTGGCCCTTGAACGTGGTCTTGAAGCCTGCCAGCCGGTCCTTGCCGGCCGCATAATTCGGACCGATCAGGAACACCGACTTGATGCCCTTCTGATTCATATAGAGGCCCATCGCAGCCGGCGTCTGATCGTTTTGAAAGGAAGTCAGAAACACATAAGGCGAGCACAATTCGCCGGCGAGCTGCGATGGCCCGGCATTGATGCCGATCAGGAAGGTCTTGGAATCGACCGCGGGCTTGAGGGAAGCCAACAAGACATTCGACCAATTATAGCCGACGATGAAATCGACATGATCGGACTGAACGAGCTTTTCGGCCTTCTGCTTGCCGACGTCGGGCTTCTGCTGATCGTCTTCGTAGATCACCTCGACCGGGCGGCCCGCCATCTTACGGCCGAGATGATCGAGCGCGAGTTCAAATGAGTTGCGCGCGTCGATGCCGATCGCGGCACTCGGTCCACTGAAGGTGTTGACAAACCCGATCTTGATCGAATCCCCCGCCAAGGCGGGCTTCATCCAGGCGGGTTGCGCCGCCATGAGCACCACACCGGCGAGCCAAATGGCGGTTCTCGTATTGTTGCGGATCATAGCCATCACTTCATCGAACATTTGTCGTGGAAACGATCCTGGTCGTCCTTGACGATGGTCGCGACCGTCTTGAGCGCAAGCGTGCCACCGGCATCCTTCACCACATCCTGCAGATAGAAATTCTGAATCGGAATGTGGTTGTTGCCGTATTTGAAGGGGCCGCGCAGCGATTTGAAATCCGCTTTTTCCATTTCGACCTTCATCGCGTCTTTCTTGGCGGTGTCGCCCTTGACCGCGACCACGGCGCTATTGATCAATTGCGCCGCGTCATAGGCTTGCGCGCCGTAGTAAGTGGGACGCGCGGGCGCATATTTCTTGCGGTAATCCTCGACGAATGTCTTGTTTTGCTCGTTCGGCAGATCGTTGACCCATTCCTGCGCGCCAGGGACGCCGATCGCATTGTCCTTTTGCAGCGGCAACGACAATTCGTCGACGGTGAAGGCCGTATAGAGCGGGATCTGCTGCTTGATGCCGGCCTGCGCATATTGATTGAGGAACTGCACGCCGGCGGCCCCCGGATAAAACACGAAGATCGATTCGGCCTTCGAATTGCGCGCCTTGGTGAGTTCGGCCGAAAAATCGAGCTGGCTCGGCCATACCGTATATTCCTCGCCCAACACCTCGCCCTTGAACGTGCTCTTCACCCCGGCCAGCATGTCCTTGCCGGCCGCATAATTCGGGCCGATCAGGAACACCGACTTGACGCCCTTCTGGTTCATATAAAGGCCCATCGCCGCGGGCGTCTGGTCGTTTTGCCAGGAGGTCGAGAACACATAAGGCGAGCACAATTCACCGGCGAGCTGCGAGGGCCCGGCATTGGCGCTGATCAAAAAGGTTTGTGAATCCACCGCCGTCTTGAGCGAGGCGAGCAGCACGTTGGACCAGATGTAGCCGGCGATGAAGTCCACATGATCGGACTGCACCAGCTTCTCGGTCTTTTGCTTGCCCACGTCAGGCTTCTGCTGATCGTCCTCGTAAATCACCTCGACCGGCTTGCCGCCCATTTTGCGGCCGAGATGATCGAGCGCGAGCTCAAAGGAATTGCGCATATCGTTGCCGATGACGGCGGTGGGTCCGCTGAAAGTGGAGACGAAACCGATTTTAATCGTGTCCGCCGCGGCGACAGGCTTTACCAAAGCAAGCGCCGTTGCGCCCGCCAGTGCCGCCCATTTGAAGCTCCTGCACCACAAGCAGCGAATTCTATCCAGGAACTTCAAATGGAAAGGCGGCACTGGAATTATGAGTTTGCTAGTGCCCATGACTTTCCGAAGTTCGTGAAAGGTGCCTGCTGAAGTGTAACACGAACTTCGGAAAGTGGGCGCCAGCCAAAATGCCCTTCTCATAGGTGTCCCTCCTCAATCCGTCCTGATTTGGCCCACCGGTCATACCACCGGCTGGCCCGCACCGCGCCTTTTCGGATGCGCGCCCCAAGCCTTTGCAGGCTTTGTTGTGTGCGAAATGCCCAAGCCACGGCAAGCCCGAACCGGCAACTTGGCCTTAGAACCTTCGGACCTAGTGCCGCCTATTTGAAGTTCCTGCACCACTAGCGGCAAATCCGATCCAGGAACTTCAAATAGAAAAGCGGCACTAGAATCAATATGTTTGCTAGAGTTCCTTTGATTTCGAAGTTCGTTAAAAGTGGGACCGCAAGAGAATACGAACTTCGGAATCGGAGCTCTAGCCCCAATGCCATGCACCATAATTCGCGGCAAGCGCGAATGGCAAGAATTATAGTGCCGGGAGCGGCGGCCACCTTAAGAAGGCGCACCACCCGGCCGATGCACACAATGGCATATCGCTTGCTTCAAAAAGCGGAGATTTCCATCCATTGAGAGTATATGCCTTGACGATGCGACTTTCTTTGCCCCCTTTAGGTCAACCGTGAGCGAGACGGCTGCGGACATCGCCGCCGCCCATCGCGCGGGAAAATGCACGCCCGCACAAACATTGGCGCGAAGCTTTCAGCGAATCCGCGCACATAACGATCCGGCCATTTTCATCAGTCTGCGCGATGAAAAGGAGGCCTTGGCGGAAGCCGAAGCGCTTGCCACGAGCGACGCCGACGCGCTTCCGCTGCTCGGCGTTCCCATGGCGGTCAAGGACAATATCGACGTGGCGGGATTACCGACCACGGCCGCTTGCCCCGCTTATTCATATAAGCCCGCGCGCGACGCTACCGCGGTCGCGCGGCTGCGCCAGGCCGGCGCCATCATAATCGGCAAGACCAATCTCGATCAGTTCGCAACAGGTCTGGTCGGCGTGCGCTCGCCCTATGGCATTCCAACCAATCCGATGCGCGCCGATCTCATTCCGGGCGGATCAAGCTCGGGATCGGCGGTCGCGGTGTCGGCGGGGCTGGTGCCGCTGGCGCTCGGCACCGATACCGCGGGCTCGGGCCGCGTGCCGGCGATGCTCAACAATATCGTCGGGTTGAAACCTTCGCTCGGCCTCGTTTCCACCGCCGGTGTCGTGCCGGCATGCCGGACGCTCGATTGCGTCTCGGTATTTTCGCTCAATGTTGACGATGCGATAATGGTGCTTGGCGCCATGGCCGGCTTCGACCGCACCGATCCGTTTTCTCGCGACCGGATGCTCGCTCCGATGGGCCCGTTTCCCGCGGGCTTGCGGTTAGGCGTGCCGCGCGAGGACCAGTTGATCTTCTTCGGCGACACGGCGCAGGAAACGGCCTATATGGCGGCGCTCGATCAATGGCGCGCGCTTGGCGCCACTTTGGTCAACTTCGACTTCGAACCGTTCGCGGAAACCGCGCGGCTTCTCTACGAAGGCCCGTGGATCGCCGAACGTTATCTTGCGATCCGCGACCTCCTGACGTCCTCGCCCGATTCTATACATCCCACAACACGCGAGATCACCCTCGCCGGCCGCCGGCTTACCGCCGCCGACACCTTTGCCGCCTTCTATCGCTTGCAGGAATTGCGGCGCACCGCCGAGCACGCCTTTGCCGGCATCGGCTCGATGGTGCTGCCGACCGCCCCCACCGCCTATTCGACGGCGCAGGTGCTCGCCGATCCAATCGCGCTCAACGCGCGGCTCGGGACCTATACCAACTTCGTCAATTTGCTCGACCTCTGCGGTCTTGCTTTGCCGGCGTCGATCAGACCCGACGGGATTCCGTTCGGCATCACGCTACTCGCCCCGGCAGGCCAGGACGCACATCTCGCCAGCATCGGCCGGGTCTTTCACGCTCAGACGAAACTAACGCTCGGCGCCACGGGCGTGGCGCTGCCGCAATTGAGGCCCAGCTAGATATTTAAAGGCTCACGCCTTTTGATTCCACCAGCTCATCGATCACGCTGACATGGGCGGCGACGATCTTCCACCCTTCGACAAATCGCACCCATGTCTGCATCTGCCGTCCGACCTTGCCTGGCACGGTGTCGCGATAAAACAATGTCGAGGCCACCGCCATGTCGCGGCCATAGGTCGTAATCACGGTGCGCTCGATCCAGCGCATCAAGCCGGCCGGCGAGCGGCCGGCGCGAAAAGCCTTGATCGCCGCGTAACCATAGAGATTTTCACCGCCGCCGTAGCGCAGCGTGCGGGAATCGTCGCGGAACAATTCATCCAGGACCGCGACGTCATTGATTGTCAGCGCCTGCTCGTAACGGGCGAACTGCGCCGTCACCTCAGCGAGCACCTCGGGAAGATCGACCTGCATTTCAAATTCCCCTCAAATTCCCCTTGGTCGCGGCGCGGACACGATCCCTTCGCGCTCCAGCGCCGCCGCCACGCGCAACGCGAGATCCTCGCGCCAGGGCGCGGCGATAATCTGCACGCCGATCGGCATCGGTTCGAGAGGCACCGGCACCGCGACCACCGGCAAACCAATGAAGGAAATCGGCTGGGTGTGGATGCCGACATTGGCGCGCACCGGCAATTCGACGCCATCCAGCACAAAATTCACCTGCCCCAGCTTCGGCGCGACGCAGGGCGTTGCCGGCGCGAGGATGACATCGACCGATTTGAACAGCTCCAGCACTTGGGTGCGGTACCAGCGGCGGAATTTCTGCGCGCGATCGACCAGCGGCGCGGGGATCATCGCGCCCGCGATCAAGCGATCGCGCACGGCGGGATCGAAATCGTCCGGCCGCGCGCGCAGGCGATCGAGATGCAGCGAGGCGCCTTCGCAAGTGGAAATGACATAGGCCGCGGCGCGCGCGCGGGCGGCTTCTGGAATTTCGACCGTTCGTTTCACGTCAAGGGCCTTGACGACGCGAGCCATGGCTTCGGCCGCTTCGGCAAACAGGTTTTTCTGGAAATAGCCACCGGCCACCACGATGCGCAAATCGCCGATGTCTTGAGCGAGCAAACCCGACACCGGCTCCGGCGGCCGCGCCGTGCAGGCGACATCGGCAAAATCCGGCCCCTGCATCGCATCATAAGCGAGAGTAAGATCGCCGACATTGCGGGCGAGCGGACCGACATGGTCGAAACTAAAGACAAACGGGAACGAGCGCGCGCGGGACAGCCGGCCGTAAGTCGGCTTCAAGCCGAAGATTCCGCAAAAGGATGCCGGCACCCGGATCGAACCATTGGTGTCCGAGCCGAGCGCCAATGGCACAAGACCGCCGCCGACCGCGCTGCCCGAACCGCCCGAGGAGCCGCCGGTCATTCGCGCCGTGTCATGCGGATTGCGAGACGGCCCGTCATGAAGGTTCTCGCCAGTGAAGTCATAGGCATATTCGCCCATATTGAGCGCGCCGACCAATATCGCGCCCGCCTCTTCCAGCCGCTCGATCAATGTCGCATCGCGCGGCGCTTTGGGAAGATCGCGGTTGATCTTCGATCCGGCGCGGGTGGAAAGGCCCGCGACATCGAACAGGTTCTTCACCGCGAACGGAACGCCGGCGAGCGGCCCCAAACCCTTTCCGGCGGAGATCGCCGCATCGACCGCGCGCGCTTTGGCCCGCGCGCGGTCCGCCGTCACGTCGGTGAAGGAATTCAGCACCGGATCATGTTTTGCGATGCGCGCCAGCGCCTCCTCGGTCACGCTGAGCGCCGAGCATTGGCCGCTTCGCACGGCTTGGGCGATCTCCGAGGCCGCCGTGATGTCAGGCCGCAAAGACATTGGCCGGCTCCGCTTGGTCGGACAGCGCGAACTCATCGACTTGCCGCGCCAGCCGTAAGGACACTTCGAGATTGGCCCGCACCGCCGGCTTCCAGGCATCCTTCACCGACAACCCCAAGGCCGTCGAGACGGCGTCGATATAAGCGCCGAGCGAATCTTCCGCCATTATTCTTCACTCTTTCATCTGGGCCGATGGATTTGACTTCGTCACATGATGGCCCGCGCGTCTTTATACCGAAGGTCAAATCCAACGCCACCGATAAACCATTCCGTCGCGACAGGCCATGGCGGACAACGGTGAGAGCGCGAACTTCGGAAAGTGGGCACTAGCCCGCGAGAGCGATTTGGCCTAAAGCGATTGTGATTTATTGGGCTGCTATTGCGAAAGCCCTGATCTCCGAGGATTGTCGATCTCATGTTCACTTTTTTTCGCGCGATTGCCCGCTTCACGATTGGATTGCTGCCGGCCTTGGTGTTGACGATTGACGTATCCCCGGCCGCCGTTGCGGCGCCTACGGCCGGGCATAAAAAAGTCTATCTGCTGCGCGGCTTGACCAACATTCTCTCCCCCGGGATCGATCAGCTTTCCGACGAGCTTCAAAAGCGCGGCATCGATGCCACGATCGCCAATCACACATTCTCGGACTCGCTCGCAAGCGACGCAATCGATGGCTGTAAAAGCGGCCGGATCAACTCCGTCATTCTGGTCGGCCATTCGCTGGGCGCCCGCGCCGCCGTGGCCATGGCCGAGCTGTTGCAAGCGGCCGGGCTGCACGTCGCCCTCATCATTACGATCGACCCGATCGTCAAGGCGGTGGTACCCAACAACGTTCGTCTTGTGAAAAATTTTTATCTCTCCAGCGGAGTCGGAACGATGGTCGAGCATGGCGGACATTTCCACGGCACGCTGCGGAATGTGGACATGGCCAAGACCGATTACGGCCACGTCTCCCTGACGACGGCGCCGGCCATCCAAAACCAAGTGATGAAGGATATTCTCTCCGCCAATTCGAGCTGCCGCTGACACGCCTGCTTATTCTCCACTCCCCCGCGCACGGCTAAGGCTCGATTCCATACGCGCCACCGGTCCGGTAATTCTTGCCCTTCCCAAGAGAAACAGCCGAAGCGGTGCCAATCACGAACAACGGGAAATAAAAAAATGCGGCTGAAACTGCTGTCACCGGACGAAATGAGCGCGGAGCAAAGGCAGACCTACGACGAATCAGTCGCGGGCAAGCGCGGCAAGCCGCCGGCGCCGATGATGGCCTGGCTCAACAGCCCGGAAATGGCGCGTCATGCCACGCGGCTCGGCGAAGTCCTGCGCTTCGACACGATCTTTCCGGCCAAACTGTCGGAGATCGCGATTCTCGTCACGGCGCGGCATTGGACCTCGCATTATGAATGGTTCGCCCATAAACGTCTCGCGCTCAATGGCGGGATGGATCCGGCCATCATCGACGCTATTTGCGACCGGCGCACGCCGCAATTCGACGATCCCAAGGCGCAGATGATCTTTGATGTCGCAAAATCCCTGCACGAAGCCCGTGGATTGACCAAGACGCTCTATGACCAGGCGGTCGAGGTGCTTAGCCAACGGGGGTTGGTCGAGGTGATCGGCCTCTGCGGCTATTACACCATGGTCTCGATGACGCTGAACACGTTCGAGTTCGACCTGCCGGAAGGGCAGACATCCGAGCTTGCGTGAATGGCATAGGCACCTACCTGTCCCGGACGCGATGCAGCGCGAGGCGGTGCCGCATCCGGGGAACGAAAGGAGAAGAGTCCATGCCACAAAATCCACCCATCATAGCCGGCGCGAAAATCGGCCACGTTCATCTCAAGGTCGCCGACCTCGAGCGGGCGCTGGGTTTTTATTGCGGCGTGCTCGGCTTTGAACTGATGCAGCGCTATGGCACCGAGGCGGCGTTCATTTCAGCCGGCGGGTATCACCACCATATCGGGTTGAACACCTGGGAAAGCAAAGGCGGCAGGCCGCCGGCTCCGGGAACGACGGGACTCTTTCACACCGCGATCCTGTATCCGACCCGCGCGGCGCTGGCGGACGCGCTGCACCGGGTGATCGGCGCCGGCATTGCGCTGGACGGCGCCAGCGATCACGGCGTCAGCGAAGCGCTTTATCTGCGCGACCCCGACGAAAACGGCGTCGAGCTTTATTGGGACCGGCCGCAGGCGGAGTGGCCGCGCGCGGCCGGCGGATCGCTCGCGATGTTCACGCGCCGTCTCGATGTCGAGGATCTGATGCGCGCGCGCGTGGCGTAATCCGAGCGCCGCCGATTTTCAAGCGCACGTCAAACGACAGGCGCCCCCGCGCGCCGCTTGGCGAACGAGGCCAGCACCAGCACGATCAGGCCGGCCAGCACCGGCGGAAACACCACCCAATTGACCGCGTCCCAGCCGTAATTCGCCAACAGATGTCCGGAGGAGAACGATCCCACCGCCATCATGCCGAACACCAGGAAATCGTTGAAGGCTTGCACCTTGTTGCGCTCCTCCGGCCGATGGGTTTCAAGCACCAGCGCGGAGGCCCCGACAAAGCCGAAATTCCACCCCACACCGAGCACGATCAATGTCGCCCAAAAATGTACGGCTGTGATGCCGGAAAGGCCAATGACGGCGCCGATACCTTCCAACACGAGACCTAAGGCCACGACCTTCGGTGCGCCGAAGCGCGCGATCAGCGCGCCGGTAAAGAAGCTCGGCCCATACATCGCCACGACGTGCCACTGAATACCGAAATTGGAATCGCTCAAGCTAAGTCCGCACATCTTCATCGCCAGCGGCGCCGAGGTCATGACGAGATTCATCGTGGGGTAGGTGATGACGCCGCACAAAGCGGCGGCGATGAACCTGGGTTGGGCTGCGATTTCGAGCAATGGACGGCCGCGCCGCAAATCCGATCGTTCGGGCTTGGGCGCATCGACGCCGGCGAGAATGGCCATCGCGACCAGCGCCACCGCCGCCTGCACGACGAAACTGAAGGCGAACAAATAAGGCGACCAGACATCCATCGTCCATTGCACGAGCTGCGGGCCGAGCACGCCGGCAAACACGCCGCCCGCCAGCACCCACGACACGGCTTTGGGACGAAACGCCGCGCTGGCGCCGTCGGCGGCCGCGAAGCGATAGGATTGCGACACCGCGCCATATAAGCCGCCGAGAAACGTCGCGCAGCAAAACAGAACGAACGAGCCGCGCAAAATCGCAAGCGCACCGAGCAGCCCGGTGCAAGCGCCGCACGCCGTACCGGCGATGAAGGCGGCGCGGCGGCCAAAAGCGCGCGAGATGATTCCGGTCGGCAAGGTGCCGCCGGCGAGGCCCGCGACATACATCGAAATCGGCACCGTCGCGAGCGAAACGCTTGGCGCCAGCGCCGCGCCGACAATCGAGCCGGTCGCGAAAATCACCGCCGCATTCGCACCCGTGAGCGCCTGCGCCGCGGCCAAGCGAATCACATTGGCGCGGGCACGGGCGTCGCCCGAATTTTCGGCGGCTGCGGTCATATCGATCATCGGCTGTTGCTACTCCGAAAATGGCGAACCGTGCTGGCGATTCGGCGCACTATGAAGGGCACGATCCACGCGATCAAGCGATGGAAACGGGTCCGCGCTATGCATCGATGCTTAAGCTCGGCGGAATACCAAGGTGAGATTATTGGCCGGCATCTCAACTGTCTCGATCAACGCAAGGCCGGCACTTTCGGCCAATGCCTCCACAGCCTCGATGTCGCGCACGCCCCATTCGCCATTTCGCTGGCGAAGACTGACGTCAAAAGCCTCGTTGCTTGCAGCGGTATGCCGCCCGCCACGCTTGAACGGACCGTAGAGGAAAACCATCCCGCCCTTGCGCAAGGCGCTGCCCGCGCCCGCGACAAGCCCCTCGGCCACGTGCCAGGGCGAGATATGGATGACGTTCGCGCAAAAGACGCCGAGCCATTCGCCGGGGCCGGCCTCTCCTTTCATCGCATCGCACCAGGCGGCGTCGGACACATCGATCCGCGCTGGCGATTTGACGTTCGATAGCTGCGAATGCAGCCGCCAGGCTTCGATGCTCTCAAGATGGCTTTCGTTGGGATCGCTCGGCCACCAGGTGATCCCGGGAAATTGGCGGGCAAATGCGACGACGTGCTGGCCGGTACCGCTGCCGACCTCGATCACATCGCCGGATTGCCCGGCCAAAAAGTGCTCCAGTACGTCAAGAATGGCCTGATGGTTGCGGTGAAAGGCCGGCGCGTCGAGCCGACCGTCCGCCTCGCGACGGCCGCCATCCTTGCCGAACTCCACGACATAGTCCGCCATTTGCAGGCTCCCCCTATCCGCCGCTAGAGCCTTTTCCGTTCCGATGGAATCGGAACGGGGGCTCTGCTTCTTTGTTTTGACGCGTTTTCTACCGCAGATAAGTCTACGCAATCTGCGTAAACTTGATTGCTATGCGAACCGGCATCCACCCTCGGATCAAGTCCAAGGGCATGCTTCGCTGGAAAACGCTCTATCGCGCCTCTCATTGTTAGGCGATAGCGTTTATGCTTTGAACCATTATACTCCATACTTCGGGCAAACATCTGCGGGAACCGCGCCTTGACCAACCGCTCGTCACGAATGATTTTGCTGCTGACGTTGATGATCGCGGCAACTTTGCCATTCGCCGCGGCCCGCGGCCAATCCAATGCCGCCGAAGGCCAAAAGCTCGCTTCCGACCGCGCCAAGGGCAATTGCCTGAGTTGTCATGCGATCAAGGGCGGCGACCTTCCGGGCACGATCGGACCGGCGTTAAAGGACATAAGAAGCAAATACCCCGATCGCGCCGACCTCGTGGCGATCCTGAACGACGAAACCAGACGAAATCCGCAAACCGCGATGCCGCCCTTCGGGCGCAACCGCATTCTGAGCGAACAGGAAATCAACGCGATTGTGGATTTTCTTGAGACGCTATGAGAAACAATTTTAGCGCACGACAAATTTGGGGAAATGGGCGATGACGAATGTGGGCAGCGGTTTCCCGGTGACGCGGCGCCTGGTCCTTCGCGGCGCGGGCTCCGTGACGCTCGCGGGCCTTGGCATTGTTTCGATCAACGTCAGCGCGGCCTTCGCCGCGGCCAACGACAAATATCCGGAAGCAGCATTCAAGCAAAAGGACGGCAAGGAAGCGGTCAAATTGTTGTATGGCCGCACCTTCGAACTTTCCGATAAGGTCAAGCTTGACGCACCGGAGATCGCGGAGAACGGCGCGGTGGTTCCGGTATCGGTC
>DATGJS010000104.1:0-8118 GCA_035295025.1 Bradyrhizobium sp. | reverse complement strand
TGGTCTTTCAAACTGCGTTACGCAGCCTGAGCAACCGGAGCATAGTTGTCGTTTGCAACTATTGCATGGCCCGATATCGGCGGAACCATACCGAGAAAAAACACGTCCTTTACGCCCTCGTCGATCCTGTTTCGCCCCCGCCGAAACCCGGCCTTTTTCGGGCGGGCCGGGCTTGGGTGGAGGCGCCGGGTACTGCCCCCGGGTCCGAATGGTTTATTGCGACGGTCATTTATTTCCATAGCCGGCGAACCGGCGCCCTCAATATAGGCGCCAAAGATTGAGAAAGACAGAGCCGGAAAGTTTACGAAAAACACCCCTCATTCCCCGCGGAACGGCCTTTAAGGGGTGGAAACTGCGGGATTTTGGGTTGGCCGTCCTGACGCGCCGCTTTAAGTTTTACCCATGTCTTCGGATTTGCCTTCGGATTTGTCCCCGGCCGCCGCGGCGGCATCGGACCATTCGACCTCGGTTTCCAACCCGCCCAGCCTGCTCAGGCTGTTTGTCGCGTTTGCGAAAATGTCGCTGGCGGGTTTTGGCGGCGTCTTGGTGTGGGCGCGGCGCGGCATCGTCGATGAGCACAAATGGATGACGGCGGACGAGTTCAACGAGACCTTCGCGCTGTGTCATTTCCTGCCCGGTCCCAATATCGTCAACCTCACCTTCGTGTTCGGATCGCGCCTGCGGGGTCTGCCCGGAAGCATCGCGGCGTTTAGTGGCCTGGTCGGCCCGCCGGCCTTGATCATGGTGGTGATGGGCGCGCTGTACCATCGCTATGGCGAGATCGATGCGCTGCGGCGCATCCTGTCAGGTGTGGCTTGTGCCGCGATCGGGCTCATGCTCGCGGTCGTGCTGCGGATGATGATGCCGTTATTCAAGCGGCGCGACGTGATCGGTCTTTTGACGCTGGTTGCGACCTTTATCGCGATCGGCGTATTTCGGCTGCCTTTGGCGTCGGTATTGCTGGTGGCGATTCCCTTGTCGATCGCCGTCACTTTCGCGATGCGCCGAAAGGAAGCCGCATGAATTCCGACGCCAATCCGGTGCTGACGCTGGCATTGACCTTCGCGCTGATGTCGCTGTTTGCGGTCGGCGGCGCCAATTCCGCAATTCCCGAAATGCACCGCGTCGCGGTCGATGTGCATCACTGGCTGACCGACAAGCAGTTTACCGACGTCTATGCGATCGCGCAGCTTTCGCCCGGACCGAACGTGCTGATCGTCACCCTGATCGGCTATTCGGTCGCGGGCCTTGCCGGCGCGCTGGTGGCGACACTTGCGATGTGTGTGCCGACGGCGCTGCTGGCGCTGTTTGTCAGCCGTTTCCTGGCGCGATCGAGCCATACGCGCTGGCCTTCCATCGTTCAGACGGCGTTGGTGCCGTTGTCGATCGGGTTGATGGGCGCCAGCGGCTTTATTCTCGCCCGCACCTCCGACCGCACCGTGGTCGCGGTCCTTGTCACGGTTTGTGCGGCGGTGCTGGCATCGGTGACAAAACTCAATCCGCTCTGGATGCTGGTGGCCGGCGGCTGCCTCGGCTTTGCCGGCCTGATCGGGTGAGGAAATCGGCCAGTTCGGGCAGGTTCCATGCTTGTCCGGGCCGGATGCTCACTTTTCAGGGTATAAAGGGATGGTGTCGGCGAATCGGCCGTGTCGAGTGGGCCATCGGGCCGCTAGAACTCGCCGATCCAACGGCGTCACGAGAGCCTCTGAAAAACACCCATGATTCAGTATCACGATCTGCTTGAACGGATTCTGGCCGACGGGGTGGAGAAGTCCGACCGCACCGGCACCGGGACGCTATCGGTCTTCGGCCATCAGATGCGTTTCAACTTAAGCGCCGGCTTTCCGATGCTGACCACCAAGAAGCTGCCGCTCAAGGCGATCATCCACGAGCTGTTGTGGTTTCTCAAAGGCGACACCAATATCAAATATCTGCACGACCATGGCGTCACGATCTGGGACGAATGGGCCGACGCCAATGGTGATTTGGGTCCGGTCTATGGTTCGCAATGGCGCTCCTGGCCGGCGCCGGATGGTCGCAAGATCGACCAGATCGCCAATGTCATCGACATGATCCGGAAAAATCCGGATTCGCGCCGGCTGATTGTGAGCGCGTGGAATCCGGCCGAGATCGACCAGATGGCGCTGCCGCCCTGCCATTGCCTGTTTCAGTTCTATGTGGCTAACGGCAAATTGTCCTGCCAGCTCTATCAGCGTTCGGCGGATGTGTTTCTCGGCGTGCCGTTCAATATCGCCTCCTATGCGCTGCTGACCCTGATGGTCGCGCAGGTCACGGGATTGAAGGCCGGCGATTTCGTCCATTCTTTCGGCGATGTGCATCTTTATTCGAACCATATCGCGCAGGCGCGCCTGCAATTGACGCGCGAGGTGCGCGCTTTGCCGGTCATGAAGATCAATCCTGAGGTGAGGGATATTTTCGCGTTTCGCTTTGAGGATTTCGCGCTCGAAGGTTACGATCCGCATCCGCACATCAAGGCCGAGGTCGCGGTATGAGCGTTTCGGGTGTGAGCATCAAATGTCCCTCCTGATCCGCCGCGCGCGTCCCGATGAAGCAGGTGTGGTGTATTCGCTCATTCGCGAACTCGCCGAATATGAAAAGCTGCTCCACGAGGTCGAGGCTACCGAAGCGATGATTGCGGACGCGCTGTTTTGCGACAATCCCCGGCTGTTTTGCGACGTGGCCGAATGGAACGGCGAGGTCGCGGGCTTCGCGATCTGGTTCATCAATTACTCGACCTTTTCGGGTCGGTCCGGAATCTATCTGGAAGATTTGTTCGTCCGGCCGGAACTGCGCGGCAAGGGTTTCGGCAAAGCGCTGCTTTCGCATCTGGCGAAAACATGCGTGACCCATGGCTGGTCGCGTCTGCAATGGTCGGTGCTCGACTGGAACACGCCCTCGATCGAATTCTACAAATCGCTCGGCGCGGTCATGCTCGATGGGTGGACCCTATGCAAGGTCGGGGGTCCGGCGCTCGAAGCGCTGGCGGAAAGCTAACGCTGATGGAGATCGTCCTGATCGCGGCTGTCGCCGACAATGGTGTGATCGGCGCGGATGGGGCGATTCCCTGGCGGCTCAAGAGCGATCTGCAACGTTTCAAGGCGATGACGATGGGCAAGCCCGTCGTCATGGGCCGCAAGACGTTTCTCTCGCTGCGGCGACCGCTGCCTGGACGCACCAACATCGTGATGACGCGCGACGATCATTTTCGAGCGGGCGGCGCGGTGGTGACGTATTCGCTTGAACAGGCTCTTGCCGTTGCGAAGGGCGAGGCGCTGCGACGTTTCGCCACTGAAATCGCCGTGATCGGCGGGGCGGATATCTATGCGCAATGGACGGCTGAGGCGGATCGCTTGGAAATCACCGAGGTTCACGCAATGCCCGCCGGCGACACCCGTTTTCCGCCCCTCGATAAGGCGATTTGGCGGGAAGCGGCGCGGACCGAACACCCTGCGGGGATAGACGACAACGCGGCATTTGCCTTTGTCTCCTATGTCAGGCGAAGGTCGAATTAACCGCAACATCCAATGTTTACATTGACAAATCACGGCGTCGGCATAGCTCCTTCACATCCCAAGCCCGCGTTGTAAGGGGCGTCGCCGTCCCTTATAAAGCTTGCGCGGCTTTGCGAGGCGTCGGGCCGAAGGAGAGTTTGAATGGCGTGGAAGAATCAGGGCGGAGGCCCGTGGGGTTCAGGTCCGAAGGGGCCGTGGGGCTCCGGTCCGCAACCGGCCGGGCCGCGACCGCCCGATCTCGAAGATATTCTGCGCCGCGCCCAGGACCGGATGCAACAATTTATGCCCGGCGGCTATTTCAGCGGGATTGGGATTGCGCTCATCCTGCTTGTTGTCATCGCGATCTGGGCGATGTCGGGCTTTTTCCGCGTCCAGTCCGAGGAACTCGGTGTCGTACTGCGCTTCGGCAAATATGCCCGCGATGCCCAGCCGGGCCTGAATTATCATCTGCCCTATCCGATCGAGACCGTGCTTTTGCCAAAGGCGTTGCGCGTTTCCACCCTCAATATCGGGGTGACGCTGATCGACGATCCGGCGCGGCGCGCCCGCACCAAGCGCGACATCCCGGAAGAAAGCCTGATGCTGACCGGCGACGAGAACATCGTCGATGTCGAATTCGCGGTGCTTTGGCGCATCAAGCCGAACGGCGTGGCCGCCTATCTCTTCAACATCCAAAATCCCGAAGGCACCGTCAAAGCGGTGGCCGAAAGCGCGATGCGCGAGGTGGTCGGACACACCAACATCCAACCGATCCTGACCACGGAGCGTGACGCGACCCAGCAGGCCGTGCACGAATTGATGCAAAAGACGCTCGACAATTACGGTTCCGGCATTCAGGTGCAGCAGGTGCAGATGCAGTCGGTCAATCCGCCCTCGCAGGTGATCGCCGCCTTTAACGATGTGCAGAACGCCAAGATCGATTTGGAGCGGCTGCAAAACGAAGCGCAAACCTATGCCAACCGCGTCGTGCCCGACGCGAAGGGCCGCGCCGCGCAGATCCTCCAGATCGCCGAAGGTTACAAGCAGCAGGCGGTCGCCGAGGCCAGGGGCCAGAGCGCGCGCTTCTTGAAAGTGTATGATGAATACAACAAGGCCAAGGAAGTGACGCGCGAGCGGATTTATCTCGAAACCATGGAACGCATCCTCGGCGGCTCCGAGAAGCTCGTTTACGATGGCGGCTCCTCCTCCGGCGGCATCGTGCCGTATCTATCCTTGAACGAATTGCCGGCGCGGCGGCCCGCGCCGGCAAAAACCGAGCCGAGTGCGGGAGGCGCCCAATGAGATCCCCCGTCACAGGCATCATGGCGCTTTTCCTGCTCTTGGTGTTGATCGCCGTCGGTTATGGCTCGGTTTTTACGGTGCAACAGACCGAACAGGTCTTGGTGCTGCGGCTCGGCCGCCCGGTTGACGCCGTGGTCGAACCCGGCCTGCATTTCAAGGCACCGTTCATCGATAACGTCATTCCGGTCGATAAACGCATCCTCGACCTTGAAAATCCCGCGCAGGAATTGATCGCCTCGGACCAGAAGCGGCTCGTGGTTGATGCCTTCGCCCGCTACCGCATCAAGAACGCGCTGCAATTTTATCAAAGCGTCGGCTCGATTCAGGCCGCCAACCTTCAGCTCACCACGCTTCTGAACGCTTCGCTGCGCCGTGTGCTCGGCGAGGTCACTCTCATCCAGGTGGTGCGCGACGAGCGCGAGGCCTTGATGGCGCGCATTCGCGAACAGCTCGATCACGAGGCCGACGGCTACGGCATTCAGGTGATCGACGTGCGCATCCGCCGCGCCGATCTGCCGGAACAGAACAGCCAAGCGGTGTATCAGCGCATGCAGACCGAGCGGGCGCGCGAGGCCGCCGAGTTCCGCGCGCAAGGCAATCAAAAGGCGCAGGAGATCAGGTCCAACGCCGACCGCGAGGCCACCATCATCGTGGCCGAAGCCAATTCGAAGGCCGAACAGATCCGCGGCGAGGGCGATGCCGAACGCAACCGTCTGTTCGCCGAAGCCTATGGCAGGGATCCGGATTTCTTTGCGTTCTATCGCTCGATGACCGCGTATGAGAACGGCCTCAAGGGCAGCGATACGCGCTTTTTGCTGCGGCCGGATTCGGATTTCTTCAAGTTCTTCGGTGCGGCTTCCGGCAAAACGGCCCCGTCGGTAGCAGCGCCGTCGGCTTCGCCGAAACCGTAAGCGATGTCGCCGCGATAACGCCGAAGCATAGTGGGCTTCGGTTTTTTAAAAAAGAAATATAGCGGGAGGTTCCCATCCGATGAGGTCCATAGCGTTTGCCGACTTCCTCATCGGCGTGGGAATCCTGTTTGTGATCGAAGGTCTGATATTCGCGGCCGTCCCGGCCTGGATTCGGCGGGCGATGCAAAGCGCGCTTGTCACCCCGGATGCGGTATTGCGGGCGGTGGGCATCGGTTCGGCGGTCGCGGGCTTGATTTTGATCTGGGTGGTGCGGCGCTGAAGCTGCTCCATCCTTCGTGGCCGCTTTTCGCCGAAATGCTTCGCTCAAACGCTTGCGCGGATCACCCCTTCGGGCGCAGTGTGCGCTTCAAATTTCGTCATTTCGTGAGAGAGTCAACATGACCGTTGCAAGCTATGCGCCGCGCGATCGCCTCCGTTCCCTGATGGCCGCGGCATGTCTTGGGGCGGCGAGCGTCCTGATCTCGGCGTTTCCGGCCCTGGCGCGCGGCCCGGAAGGGATCGCCGATGTTGCCGAGAAAGTAATCGACGCGGTGGTCAATATTTCCACCTCGCAAACCGTCGAAGCCAAGGGTGGTCCGGGCGAGGGCCGTGGCGCCACGCCGCAATTGCCGCCCGGCTCGCCCTTTGAAGATTTTTTCGACGATTTCTTCAAGAACCGGCGTGGCCAAGGCGGCCCGCGCGGCGGCGATGGGCAGCCGCACAAGACCTCTTCGCTCGGTTCCGGGTTCATCATCGATACGTCCGGAATCGTCGTGACCAATAATCACGTCATCGCGGACGCCGACGAGATCAACGTGATCTTGAACGACGGCACCAAGATCAAGGCCGAACTCGTCGGCGTCGACAAGAAGACCGACCTTGCGGTCTTGAAGTTCAAGCCGGCAAAGCCGCTGATCGCGGTGAAGTTCGGCGATTCCGACAAATTGCGCCTCGGCGAATGGGTGATCGCGATCGGCAATCCCTTCAGCCTCGGTGGCACGGTGACGGCCGGCATCGTCTCGGCGCGCAACCGCGACATCTCCTCGGGGCCTTACGACAATTACATCCAGACCGACGCCGCGATTAACCGCGGCAATTCCGGTGGCCCCTTGTTCAATCTCGACGGCGAAGTGATCGGCGTCAACACGCTGATCATCTCGCCGACCGGCGGCTCGATCGGCATCGGCTTTGCGGTGCCGTCGAAGACGGTGGCGGGCGTGGTCGAGCAGTTGCGGCAGTTCGGCGAATTGCGCCGCGGCTGGCTGGGCGTGCGGATTCAACAAGTCACCGACGAGATCGCCGAAAGTCTCAATGTGAAGCCCGCGCGCGGCGCGCTTGTGGCCGGCGTGGACGACAAGGGGCCGGCCAAACCCGCCGGCATCGAACCCGGCGACGTCGTGGTCAAATTCGACGGCAAGGACATCAAGGAGCCGAAGGATCTGTCGCGCGTCGTCGCCGACACCGCGGTCGGCAAGGAGGTCGATGTCGTCGTCGTCCGCAAGGGCGAGGAGCAGACCAAGAAGGTCACGCTCGGCCGTCTCGAAGACAATGACAAACCGCAGCCGGTATCCGTCAAACCGGCGCCCGAGCCGGAAAAGCCGGTCACGCAAAAGGCGCTTGGGCTCGACCTTGCCAATCTGAGCAAGGATCTGCGCAGCCGCTACAAGATCAAGGACAGCATCAAGGGTGTCGTCATCATCAATGTCGAGGGTGCCTCCGATGCGGCCGACAAGCGGCTTTCCGCCGGCGAAGTCATCGTCGAGGTCGCGCAGGAAGCGGTCTCCAACGCTGCCGACATCAAGAAACGCGTCGATCAATTGAAGAAGGACGGCAAGAAGTCCGTGCTTCTGTTGGTGGCGAATGCCGACGGCGAACTGCGCTTCGTCGCGCTGAGTTTGCAGTAGTTCGGTGTCATTCCGGGTTTGGTCCTTTCGGACCATCCCGGAATGACAGTCCCTATCCCCCCACAAACTCATCCCGTCGATACCCCTGCGCATACAACAGCGCGGTGAGATCGCCATAATCGATCCGCGCGGACGCGGCGGAAGCGACCGCCGGCTTGGCGCGATAGGCGACGCCCAGCCCCGCCTCGCCAATCATGCCGAGATCGTTGGCGCCGTCGCCGACGGCAAGCGTATCGATGTTGTCGAGGTCGAAGGATTCGCGAAGCTCGGTCAGGGTCGCAAGCTTGGCGGCCCGGCCGAGAATGGGCTCCTTGACCTCGCCGGTCAGTTTGCCGTCGCGCACGATCAGTTCGTTGCCGCGGTTTTCCTGAAAGCCGATTTGTTCGGCGATTTTTTGCGTAAAAAGCGTGAAGCCGCCGGAAATCAGACAGGTCCAGGCGCCGTGGTGGCGCATGGTCGCGACCAGTTCACGGCCGCCAGGGGTGAGTG
>DATGJS010000103.1:0-10414 GCA_035295025.1 Bradyrhizobium sp. | reverse complement strand
AAGGCGGCCGCGCCCGAACCCATCACTTTGTCCCCGGCCTTGACGCCTTTGACTTCAGGGCCGACCTCGGCGATTTCGCCCGCCCATTCCATCCCCAACACAGCGCCCGCCCCGCCGAGACTGCCATGCGCGTGCCCCTTGGTCATGCCGAGGTCGGCGCGATTGAGACCGCAGGCGTGCACCCGCACCAGCACCTGGCTGCCCTTTGCCGTGGGTTTGGCGATTTCGGTGAGGGCAGCGCCGTTGGCGCCATAGACATAGGCTTTCATGAGATCATCCTGATCGAGGAGGGGTGGTTGCGATTATTCCGCAGCCTGACGGCGATGAGATAGCATACCTTCCAGCCGGCTTCGAATAATGGCTTCGGCCTCACTGACGATGCGCGAGACGAGCTCGGCGCAGCTCGGAATATCGTGGATGAGGCCCTGAACCTGCCCCGCCGACCAAATGCCTTCGTCGGCATCGCCGGTCGCGTAAACCATCTTGCCGCGCGCGCCGGCGACGAGATCGCGAACCTGCTCGAAGGCGGCGCCTTCCTTTTCCATCGCGACCACTTTGGTGGAGATCGCGTTTTTGGCGACGCGCGCGGTATTGCGCATGGTGCGGAAAATCAGCTCGGTCTCGCGTTCATCATTGGCGACGATCCGCTCCTTGATGCGCTGATGAATGGGGCTTTCTCGAGTCGCCATGAAGCGCGTGCCCATGTTGATGCCCTCGGCGCCCAGCGCCAATGCCGCCACGAGGCCGCGGCCGTCACCGAAACCGCCGGAAGCGATCATCGGAATTTTCACCTTGTCGGCGGCGGTCGGAATCAAGATCAGGCCGGGCGTATCGTCCTCGCCCGGATGGCCCGCGCACTCGAAGCCGTCGATTGAAATCGCATCCACCCCCATGCGCTCGGCCGACAGCGCGTGGCGCACGCTGGTGCATTTGTGCACGACTTTGACGCCGTGTTTTTTGAATTCGGCGACATGATCCTGCGGCTTGTTGCCGGCTGTTTCCACAATCTTGATGCCGCTTTCGATGATGGCTTGGCGGTATTCGGCGTGCGGCGGCGGCTTGATCGAGGGAAGAATGGTGAGGTTGACGCCGAACGGCTTGTCGGTCATGTCGCGGCAGCGCGCGATTTCCTTTGTCAGGTCTTCCGGCGTCGGTTGCGTCAGCGCGGTGATGAAGCCGAGCGCGCCCGCGTTCGCCACAGCCGCGACCAGTTCAGCCCGTCCGACCCATTGCATGCCGCCCTGGACGATCGGATGTGTGATGCCGACAAGTTCGGTAAACCGCGTTTTGATCATCGTTGAGTGTCCTGATTTCCGAAATTCGTATCGCCTTGGGGCACCACTTTACGAACTTCGGAATCGAAATGACACTGCCAAACTTATGGGGACTCTACCGTTTTCTCTCAGAACGGCCTGCTTATTGAGGTGTGGGATTTTCAAGGGGCCCTTGCCGCCGGGCCAAGGCCGGACAGCGCGGCATGTATTTATAGCCGTGAGCGAAAATATTACGCGCTTTTGCGAAGTTGCGCCGCGGCGGTCGCTTCTTCATCGAAGGCCGCCGAAATATCGCGAATGCTGATCACGCCGCAAAGGTTGTGATTGTCGATCACGGGCAGATGGCGGATGTGGTGGCGCTGCATCAAATGACGAACGTCCTCCAGCGTGTCGCCCGACGTGCAGGACACCAATTGCTGAACCGAGATCAACTGCGAAACCTTCATGTTGATTCCGGCGGCACCGTGATCGGCGATCGCGCGGACGACGTCGCGCTCGGTAAACATGCCGACCGCCGTATTGCCTTCGGTCCGCACGACGTCCTTGACGACGAGGGCGCTGACATTGCTGGCGCGCAAGAGCTGGGCGGCGATGGCCACCGTCTCATTCATGCGAATGGTTGCAATGCGGGTGGTTTTTTTGCGCAGGATGTCTTCGACCTTCATCGCGGGCTCCCTAGGGTTAAGCCGCCTAAAGCGCGATGAGATTTGGTCGAATCGTCATCGTGCTTTAATTCTTTGTTGGAGCATGATCTTTTCGGAAAACCGCTTCACACTTTTCCGGATCATGCCTAGCGCCGCTTTTCTATTTGACGTTCAGGAAGCGAATTCGCCGCTTGTGGTGCAGAACTTCAAATAGGCGGCACTCGGCACTGTCAGATCGTATATTGGTATACAATATTCCAAATTGTCAATCGTCGGGTTTACGCAGGCACAAGTAAAATGGCAGGTATGTTGACGTTTCTGGTTGGTTTTATTGCTATTGAACATCCCGATAAGAACCATAATGTATTTTGTATTCCAGAAAAATTGAGGTACGAAAAAAGGCGCGGGGGGGAAGGCCCGCGCCTCTTTCTTTCACGGGTCGTCGAAGCGCCTCAGGCGGTGCGCGCTTTCGGTGCGACCGCCTCGGCTGTGACCTCGCTGCCCAGGATGAAAGCGCGCCGCATTGGCTTGATGACAAACAAAGCCATCAGGGCCGCGGTCGCATTGAGCGCAACTGCGATCACGAACACCGCCTGCCAGCCATAATTGGCGGACACCAGGCTCGCGAGCGGCACCAACAGCGCAGCCGTGCCTTTGGCCGTGTACAGCATGCCGTTATTGGTGGTGGCGAATTTGACGCCGAAGGTGTCGCCTGATGTCGCCGGGAACAGGCTGTAGATTTCCCCGAACACACCGAAATACACCGCGGTCGCCAGCACGAACACGATTGGAATATGGCCATAGATCGACAATGTCAGCAACATCGCGGCAGCGGTGCCAAAGGCGATGAACATGGTGTGCTCGCGTCCGATATTGTCGGAAACGAAGCCGAAGAATGGCCGGCCGAAGCCGTCAAAGATACGGTCGAGCGAAATCGCGAAGGTGAGCGCCGCCATCTGGAAGCCGAGCATGCTCACCGGCTCGTTTGCGATCTTGAAGTCATGTGCGATCGGCGCGATCTGGGCCGCGGTCATCAATCCGCCTGAGGCGACCATGACGAAGGTAACGTACATCACCCAGAAGATCGGCGCGCGCAGCACTTGGGGCGGCGTGAAATCAACCTTGGTCTGCGGCAAATTGAGCTTCTTCTTCTGGACCGGCATGGCAACCAACGGCGGCCGGATCAAGAAGGCGATAACAAAGACGACGATTCCCTGCCCAAGGCCGAAATTGAAGAAGGCACTTTCATAGCCGCTCGACGCGATCATTTTCGCAATCGGTGCGACCGTGAGCGCGGCGCCCGCGCCAAATCCCGCCGCGGTCGCGCCCGCGGCAAGGCCGCGATGGTCGGGAAACCATTTCAGCGCGTTGCCGACGCAGGTGCCATAGACGGCGCCGGCGCCGATACCTCCGATCACCGCCGCCGCGTAGAGGAACAGCAGCGAATTGGCATAGGAGTTGAGCACCCAGGCCAGCGCCACCATGATGCCGCCAAAGGCGATGACGATACGTGGGCCATATTTGTCGACAAACCATGCTTCGACCGGGACAAGCCAAGTCTCGGTCACCACGAAAAGCGTGAAAGCCAATTGGATGGCTGCCCGACCCCAGTGATATTTTTGGTCGATCGGATCGACAAAGAGCGTCCAGCCATATTGCAAATTGGCGACCATCGCCATGCAAAGGATGCCCATCAGAAGTTGCAGCCAACGGAAATAGCTGCCCTGAGCCATTGGCACGGGCCTGGGTTCTGTCGCCATCATGATTCCTCCTGCTACGCTTTTGTTTTTGAGTGGGAGCGCCGCGAGGCATTTTGGTATGTGATATGCCAGAGTGCAAGACCAATTTCGCAACGGCGGTTTTTCTTTGGTCGTGATTGACTTTAAAGTTTCAGCGCTATTGTGCTGGCGAAATAAGCCGCATCAATCCAACAACAAGCAAAAAGGCCCCGGAATAACCGGGGCCTTTTTGCCGACGATCGAAATCGATCAGGTTTGGATGTCAGAGACCAAAATAAGGCAGGTCGCCATTGCGATGCGCGATGGAGGCGTTTGTCATGACAATACGGTCGATGATCGCGAGCAGGCGGGTGAACAGGTTAAAGGAGGGGACGGCATCGAGCGAGGCAACGATCTTGGACATGGTGGTTCCTTTGCAAAGGTGGCGATGAGGTTGCCTGAACTTATGTATACCAGGTACCAGTCGTGCAATCCCTTTGTTTGCATAGCAGCATGAATTTCTTCGCAATGCAGCAAATATATAAGTAACAGTTTGAAAAATATAACAAAAGGCCGCCGGAATCCGGCGGCCTGGAGTGTGAATCTGGAGTGTGAATAGTGGGAGAGAGCGCTATTCGGCGGCGACCTTCTGGGGTGGATCCAACGCCCCGGAATCGTGAATTTCCTTCACTTGATGATCAGTTAGGCCGAGCACCTCACGTAGAATCTCATCGGTGTGCTCGCCCAATAGCGGTGACCGTTTTACATCGCTCGGGCTGTCGGAGAGCTTGATGGGGTTGCCGACCGACAAATATTTCCCACGCGCGGGGTGGTCCACCTCGACCACCGTGCCGGTGGCGCGCAACGACTGATCCTCGGCCAGTTCCTTCATCGAAAGGATGGGGCCGCAGGGAATGTCGTCCTTGTTGAGGATTTCCATCGCCTCGAACTTGGTCTTGGTCATGGTCCATTGCTCGATACGTCCGAAGATCTCGTTCAGACGCGGCAGCCGCGCCGGCGGTTTGGCGTAATCGGGATGCGTCTTCCAGGTGGGTTCGCCGATCACGTCGCAGATTTTCTCCCAGACCGGCGCCTGCGTGATGAAATAGATGTAGGCGTTGGGGTCGCTCTCCCAACCCTTGCATTTGAGGATGCGCCCGGGCTGACCGCCGCCGGAATCATTGCCGGCGCGCGGCGTGGCGTCGCCGAACGGCACGCCGTCACCGAACTGGCTATATTCCTTGAGCGGGCCGTGGGCGAGACGTTGCTGGTCGCGCAGTTTGACGCGGCAGAGGTTGAGCACGCCGTCCTGCATCGCTGCCGTCACGCGCTGGCCTTGGCCGGTATGGGTGCGTTGATAGAGCGCGGTGACGATGCCGAGCGCCAGATGCAAGCCCGTGCCACTGTCGCCGATCTGCGCGCCGGTCACGAGCGGCAAACCATCGTAGAAGCCCGTGGTGGAGGCGGCGCCTCCCGTGCACTGCGCGACGTTCTCATAGACCTTGCAGTCTTCATAAGGTCCGGGACCAAAACCCTTGATCGACGCCACGATCATCTTCGGATTGATGCTGTGGATTTTTTCCCACGGGAATCCCATCCGATCGAGCACGCCGGGGCCGAAATTCTCAACCAGCACGTCGCAGGTTTTGATCAGCGCGGTGAGAACTTCCTTGCCCTTGGCGTTCTTGGTATCGAGCGTGATCGAGCGCTTGTTGTGGTTGAGCATGGTGAAATACAGGCTGTCGACCTTGGGAATGTCCTGCAATTGGCCGCGCGTAATATCGCCGACGCCCGGGCGCTCGACCTTGATCACGTCGGCGCCGAACCAGGCCAGCAATTGCGTGCAGGTCGGTCCGGATTGAACATGCGTAAAATCGAGAACGCGAACGCCCTTGAGCGCCTTTGTCATTGTCTTGCTCCATCTCAAATATCGGCTCCCCGCATCAGTGGGGAGAGCCGAGTGAATTTGCCAGTCTATTTCTTCTTGAGAGCGCTCTGCGGGTTGAGATTGCCGATGCGGCCGCTCTCGGAGCCGGCGGCGGGATCGATCACCGCGTTGATCAGGGTTGGCTTGCCGGAATTCATTGCATCATTCACGGCTCGCTTGAGTTCGTCCGGGGTCGTCGCATTGATGCCGACGCCGCCAAACGCCTCCATCATTTTGTCGTAGCGCGCGCCCGCGACGAACACCGTCGTCGCCGGATCCGAATTGCCGCCCTTGTTGACGTCGGTGCCGCGATAAATGCCGTTATTGTTGAAGATCACGATGCATACCGGCAAATTGTAGCGGCAGATCGTCTCGACCTCCATGCCGCTAAAGCCAAAGGCGCTGTCGCCCTCGACCGCGAGCACCGGATGGCCGGTTTCAACCGTGGCCGCGATCGCCTGGCCCATGCCGATGCCCATCACGCCCCAGGTGCCGACATCGAGCCGCTTGCGCGGTTTGTGCATGTCGATCACGCCGCGGGCGAGGTCGAGCGTGTTGGCGCCCTCGTTGACGAGGATGGCGTCGGGCCGCTCCTTGATGATGGTGCGCAGCACGCCGAGCGCGCCGTGATAATCCATCGGCGAGTTGTTGTTCATCAGGCGCGGCGCCATTTTTGCGACGTTCTCTTCACGCTTGGTCGAGACCGTCTTGGCCCAGTCGGCCGGCGCGGCGGTCCAGTTGTTGCCCATCGCCGACAGCAGCGCCGAGACGCAGGAGCCGATATCGCCAACCACGGGGGCTACGATTTCGACGTTGGAGTCCATTTCCTTGGGCTCGATGTCGATCTGGATGAATTTCTTCGGCGCCTCGCCCCAGGTCTTGCCTTTGCCGTGCGACAATAGCCAGTTGAGGCGGGCGCCGATCAGCATCACCACATCGGCATCCTTGAGCACGGTCGAGCGTGCCGCGCCCGCGCATAAAGGATGGAGGTCGGGCAACAGGCCCTTGGCCATGCTCATGGGCAGGAACGGTACGCCGCTCTTTTCGACGAACGCGCGGATGTCGTCATCGGCCTGGGCATAGGCCGCGCCCTTGCCGAGAATGATCAGCGGACGCTTGGCGCTTTTGAGCACATCGAGCGCGCGCTTGATCGCGGAAGGGGCGGGGATTTGCGCAGGCGCGGCGTCGATCACCTTGACCAGCGATTTGCGGCCGGCCTCGGCGTTCATCACCTGGCCGAACAGTTTGGCGGGAAGATCGAGATAGACGCCGCCTGGTCGGCCCGACACGGCCGCGCGGATCGCGCGCGCCAGGCCAATGCCGATATCGGCGGCATGCAGCACGCGGAAAGCCGCCTTGCAGAGCGGTTTGGCAATCGCGAGCTGATCCATCTCTTCGTAATCGCCCTGTTGCAAATCGACGATTTCGCGCTCCGAGGAGCCTGAGATCAAAATCATCGGGAAGCAATTGGTGGTCGCATGCGCGAGCGCGGTCAGGCCATTGAGGAAGCCGGGGGCCGAGACCGTCAGGCATACGCCGGGCTTTTTGGTGAGGTAGCCGGCGATCGCGGCGGCATAGCCGGCATTCTGCTCATGGCGGAAGGAGAGCACACGAAGGCCTTCGGCCTGCGCCATCCGTCCGAAATCGGTGATCGGAATGCCCGGCACGCCGTAAATCGTCTTGATGTCGTTGAGCTTGAGCGCGTCGATGATGAGATGAAAACCGTCGGTGAGCTCCTGCTCAGCGCCAGCCGTTGCATCGATGCTCTGTACTGTTGCGGACATTCCGCTTCTCCTTGGTCGTTTTCTTGGGTGAGGACTAAGTTCGTCCCCCGACTGGTCGCGCAAAACTTTAAAGAGGCGCTTAAAACAATTCCTGGCCATGCGCTTCGACGTAAGCGGCAAGGCCTAATGTGTGGTCTCTGGCGAGCCTCTCGGCCCGCTCGGTATCACGCTGTTCGAGGGCGTCAATAATGGCCATGTGTTCGGGCAGGGATGCAGCGATACGGTCCACGCGTCCGATGGTCAACTGCCGATAGCCGCGCACATGCAAAAGAATGTCGTTGGTCATATCGACCAGCACCGGCGACTCGCTCAAGCCGATCAGTGCTTGATGGAAGGCGATATTGGCTTTCGAATATTCTTCGATGTGATCTTGCGGCAAGCGGCCCTGGCCGAAATCCTTGAAGAAGTCGCGCAATGCGGAAATGTCCTTCTTGCTCGCGGTGGTCGTGATCAAGCGCGCGGCCATGCTTTCGAGCGCGGCCCAGGCGCGGATCATGTCAACGATCTCGCTCTTGGTGCGGCGCACGACGACGATACCGCGGCGCGGCACGGTCTTGACGAAGCCGTCCTGCTCCAGCATCGCGATGGCTTCGCGGATCGGAGTCCGGCTGACGCCGAGGCGTTCGGAGAGCGCGCGCTCGTCCAGCATCACCGGTTCCGGCGATGCATAGATGTCCATCTTGAGGATGGCTTCCTTCAGCGCTTCATACGCCTTGTTCTTGAAGCTCGTCTCCGGCACGATCCGGACTACCGCGATGTCTGTCTCGGCCATGCTCGTCGATGCCTTGATTGGTTTTTGCGTGGTCATTGCCGATCGCTTTTGCTACACGCGTATCTTACGTAAGTCCCACATGTTAGTAGGTTTTTGGCATGCCAAATGCCAGAATGTCAAGTTGCCAATGTTTTCAGTACTTCCGCAGCTTGACAAGCTTATTGCTGGCATACCAAATGCCATAGGAACCAGATCCGCGGCTTTATCACGCCGCAGGCGGACGCTTCCCGCGCTCGCCATCACCATGAAGACCGAACGAATCCCTGCAAGGCAAGTGATGCTGGTGACCTCAGCACAGGTTGCCTGCGTCGAAGAATAGAAGTTCAAGGAGGAACGAATGTCGAATTCCAAAGATGCGGTCCGTAAAGTTCTCGATGCGGTCAAGGCGGATAAACGCACAAGTCTGACGGCGCCCGAGGGCAAGCTTGTTTGCGACGCTTACGGCATTCCGGTTCCGAAAGAGGGGGTCGCCAAATCGGCGGCTGAAGCGGCCAAGATCGCGTCCGCCATGGGCTTTCCGGTGGTGATGAAGATCGTCTCGCCCGACATTCTCCACAAGACCGAAGCGGGCGGCGTAATGGTCGGCGTGAAAACCGCCGCCGACGCCGAGAAAAATTACGACGCGATCCTTGCCAACGCCAAGAAGTACAAGGCCGACGCCAAGATCGAAGGCATTCAGATTCAGCAAATGCTCGCCGGCGGCACCGAAGTCATCGTCGGCTCCATCACCGACGCGTCGTTCGGCAAGCTCGTGGCGTTTGGTCTTGGCGGCGTGCTGGTCGAAATCCTCAAAGACATCACCTTCCGCCTCGCGCCCGCCAGCAAGAACGACGCGCTGTCGATGCTGGACGGCATCCAGGCGCATGACATGCTCAAGGGCGTGCGCGGCGGCGACCCCGTCAATCGCGAGGCGCTGGCGGACGTCATCGTCAAGGTGTCGCAGCTCGTCACGGATTTTCCCGAAATCGTCGAACTCGACCTCAACCCGGTTTTTGCGACCAAAAAGGACGCGATTGCGGCTGACGTGCGCATCGTCGTCGATTTCAACTACAAGCCGCGCGAGAAGCCGCGTCCGACCGAGGAAATCGTCGCTTCCATGAACCGCATCATGCAGCCGAAGGCGGTTGCGGTGATCGGCGCCTCCGCCGAAGACGGTAAGATCGGCAACTCCGTGATGAAGAACCTCATCAATGGCGGCTACAAGGGCGACATCTATCCGATCCACCCCAAGGCCGCCGACATTCTCGGCTACAAAGCCTATAAGAGCGTCAAGGACGTGGCCGGCGTGATCGATGTCGCGGTGTTCGCGATCCCCGCGAAATTCGTCGCCGCCGCCTTGGCCGAATGCGGCGAGAAGAAAATTCCGGGCGCGGTATTGATCCCGTCGGGCTTTGCGGAAGCGGGCCATCCGGAATTGCAGGCCGAGATCGTCGAGGTCGGCAAGAAATACAATGTTCGCCTGATGGGCCCGAACATCTACGGCTTCTATTATACGCCGGCCAATCTCTGCGCGACCTTCTGCACCGCCTACGACGTCAAGGGCCATGCGGCACTGTCGTCGCAATCCGGTGGCATTGGCATGGCGATCATCGGCTTCTCGCGTTCGGCGAAAATGGGCGTCTCGGCGATCGTCGGCCTCGGCAACAAATCCGACATCGATGAAGATGATCTGCTCGCTTTCTTCGAGCAGGACCCCAATACCAACCTCATCGCCCAGCATTGCGAAGACTTGAAAGACGGCCGCGCCTTTGCCGAAGCCGCAAAACGCGTGTCGAAGAAAAAGCCGGTGGTCGTGCTCAAGGCCGGCCGCACCTCGGCCGGTGCCAAGGCTGCGTCCTCGCACACCGGCGCGCTCGCCGGCAACGATAAGATTTATGAGGATGTCTTCAAGCAGTCCGGCGTCATTCGCGCCCGCTCGCTTCGACAATTGCTGGAGTTCGCGCGCGGCGTGCCGGTGCTGCCGACGCCCAAGGGCGAGAACGTGCTGATCATCACGGGCGCCGGCGGCTCGGGCGTGTTGCTGTCGGACTCCGTGGTCGATAACGGCTTGTCGCTGATGGCGATGCCGAGCGACCTCGACGCCGCGTTCCGCAAATTCATTCCGCCGTTCGGCGCTGCCGGCAATCCGGTCGATATCACCGGCGGCGAGCCGCCGATCACTTACGTCAACACGGTGAAGCTCGGCCTGTCGGATGAGCGCATTCATTCGCTGATCCTCGGCTACTGGCACACCATCGTGACGCCGCCGATGGTGTTCGCGCGCAACATGGTCGAGGTGAAGAAGGAGATGGAGGC
>DATGJS010000102.1:0-18290 GCA_035295025.1 Bradyrhizobium sp. | reverse complement strand
CAACTCGGCCGCCGATTCCGCCCGGCGATCCGATAGCGACAGATTGTCGACCGGATTGCCCACCGCGTCGGTGTGGCCCTCGATCAGGAACACTTCGCGCGGGTTGCGCGCAATCGCCCGGTTGAGACCATCCGCGATCGTCTGCAATTTCGTCGTCTGATCGGGCGGGATATCCCACGATCCGGTTTCGAAATTGATGGTGTTGAGATCGATGCTCGGCATCAACTCGCGCACCGTCGGGCTGTAGCGGATTTCGTCGAGCGAATATCGGCGCTCGATTCGATCCACCGGCGGCGCCTCCAGCGTGTCGTAGATCAGATCGGGCGTCGCGACATCGGCCTCCACGATGTAGCGGTCGTAGGGAATCCGGATGATGGGCGGCGGCAGATCGACATAAAAGCCGCCGGCATCGCCCGGATCGCCGAAGCCATTGTCGATGATGATGATCTCGCGCCCCTCGCGGTCCCGGCGAATCCGCCGCAGCAATCGTCCATCGGCGCCGACAAGGGTGATGATTTCCGAGCCGTCGGGCCGGATCACGACGGTGCGGGTTTCGCCGCCGATCTGTTCGGTGCGGATATCGCGGGCGCCAAAACGAAAGCGTTCCTCTTCATTGTGCCGAATGAAGGAGTGCCCGCTTGGATCGACCACGATGACCCGTCCGGGTTCGGTGAAGATCTTGCGGCCGCCCTGATCGCTTTCCTGCCGCTGGGCGCGGAAATCCTCCAGCCGGCGAGGTCCTTGAGGCGCCGTACCGGGGGCGATCGGGGTCATGGCTTGGGCCGGCCTTGGCGCCGCCGGAATGGGCGCGGTCACCGTGGGCGGCGGCCGGCGGATGGCGGCGGCTCCGCCCGGTAAACCGGCCCGGCCTTCGCCCGGTGTGGGGCCGGGGGCCGAGGATGTTCCGGGCGCGGCTCGCGGTGCCGGCGCGGGGGTTGGGGGCGTCGGCGGCTGACCGTTATGCGCAGGCGGCTGGGTGTTGCTTGGTGGAGCTGCCGGCGGTTGCGCGTGCGGCGCCGTCTTCTCGCGCTCTTGTTCTCGCTCGCGCTCGATTTCGCGTGCCCGTTCCTGTTGCTGCATGGCGGGTCCCGCGGGGTGCGGGGCGGCGGGCGCAGGCGCGGCCGCGGGCGGCGGCACATGGGGTGGGGCGGCCGGTGGCGGCGCCGAGGGACGCGGCGGTGGCGGAGGGGGTGGGGCCGTGGGATGTGACGGCGGCGGTGGCGCTGCCGGATGCGGCGGGGGTGGTGGAGGTGGCGCGGCGGGCCGTGCCGGCGGTGCCGCTTTTGGGGCCTCCTTAGGGGGCGCCTGCCGCGGCCTTCCTTCCGGCCCTTCCTCCCTGGCCTGGGCCATTTGGACCGGCGCGGACTGTGCGTGCGATGATGTTGTCGCCAATTGCATGGCCGTCAGAGCGGTCGTGGCAAGCAGCATGAGTCGCAGATTTGTCATGACTTTTGGGTCCTCGGGGGATTTCTTGAAGGAATCGGTCAGGCAAGAGGCTCGGCGATCAACGAACAAGCGTTAGGCCGGATTGTGGCGGGTTTCAAACCGGAAAGCGGATTTATTTCCCGTGACCACGCTCTCGCGGCCCGCGCACGGGCAATTCCTCCGGCCGGTGTTCCGGCAATTCCTCCGGCGGGGGCGGCTCGCCGGGTTCTTGCACGGGCGGTGGGATTTCGGGTGGTCTGGGATTTCCAGGCGGGCTCTCCGGTGGCGGCTCGGACGGCTTGTCCGGAGGGATGGGGGGTTCTTCGGTCGGATCGGCCGGCATGGTGCGGCACGTCGGGTCATTAATGGCTGGCGCGTTAACGGCTTCGCCGGGTCGAAGTTCCATTCAACTTCTCCGCAGCATAGATCCAAGATTGCGGGCTCAAGCCTCGCGCATCAGCATTATATTGCTGCGGGTTTTGCCGATCTCGCGATAGCCGCGCGAGCGCATATCGGCGAGACAATCGTCAAGCCACTCATCGCGCGACAGATGTTCGATCACCACCGCGCGCGGCCACAGGCTCTGCGGGCTTTGCGCAAAAAAGCCGGTGAGGACGCGATCCTCAAACCCTTCGACGTCGATCTTCAACGCATCGACATGACGGGCGCCGGCGTCGTCGAGAATCCGTTGCAACTTTCGCGCCGGCACCTTGATGGCGTGGCCTTGGATGTCGCGCGTGACGATATGGCTGGCCCCGAGATTGTCGCCGTCGGTTGCGATCATCACCTCGCCGTCGTCACCGGCGGCGGCCGCCGCCACCAGCCGAACCTGCGTGAGGCCGGAGGCCAGACGGTTGAAAGCCAGCCGGGCATGCGTGACGGGATGCGGCTCGATCGCAATCACCGTCCCGGCGGGACCGATATGGGCGGCGAGAACCATGGCATAGGTGCCGACATTGGCGCCGACATCGACGAAAATGCCGCCCACTGGCGTATGCGTTCGCAGGAATTCCAATTCGTCGAGATTATAATTGGGATTGAACAGCGCCCCGCGCTCGGTGGCACTCGCCTGATGATGGAAACGAAACGCCGCCCCCTGATAGCGCGTGTCGATCGGCCCACCGCGCAGCCATTCGATCAGGCGCGACAGAAAGGGGCGAAACGCGCCGCGCTTCAGACGTGAACGGTGGGCAAGCGCGATCACCGCGGCTTGCGCGCGTGTCGGCGCGAAGGTCCCAAAGGGCGGGGAGGCCGGATCGTTGGCGGCGGTCATGGCGGAAGGCAGCGATGAGGAGATCAAGGATGTTCTCGCGAAAGCGTGGCCATGCCTGCATGGCCGGCTTTTTTAAGTTCGGGATTTTATCTTCAGATGCTTGGCGCAGATGCTGTCCCTGCGCAGGATCGTGGCCCCGGTTCCGTTGGATTCCTCCGTGCTCGCCTGGGCGACGATCCCGCTCGACGTGGTGACGACCGCGGTGATCCGGCAAAAGGGCGAATAGCCTTGTGACACATAACCGGGGCTGCTGCCATCGCCATAAAGGCCGCCGTCGCCGCTCGGGGGCGCCGTCTCGCTAGACGTTTCGAATTGCCACACCACGGATGTCTGGTCGTTATCCAAGGACTGGCTTCTGGTCGGCGGGCCAAGCTGGGCGACCAGCGCATCGAGATTTTGGCCGACGAGTTGATCGGCGGGTTTGGCCGCCGTCACCGCGGGTTCCGCTGGTCGCGGCACCGAGAGCGAGCAGCCGCCGAGCACGCCGCACAGCAGCGCGAATGGAACCAGTCGATGCGGATTTCGGAACTGCCACATGAATTGCCGCCTCGGCTGCATCGAGTCTTAGAGCATAACGGGTCTTAGAGCCTAATCTGGACCCGAAGGGCCGCGTGAGCGCAAAGCGTGGTGCGGCTTTCCGAAAAGCATGCCCTCGGGGCTTGACCCCAAGGGATCATGCTCGATCAAAGAGCTAAAGCGCAATGACGATTCATCCAAATCGCATCGCGTTTCAGCCAGACCGATCATTTCCGAAGCGGGCGCGCTAAACCTGCCGCTCGACCATTTTCAGTTTAAGTTCGGCGATCGCCTCGGACGGGTTGAGCCCCTTGGGGCAGGCCTTGGCGCAATTCATGATGGTGTGGCAGCGATAAAGCCGGAACGGATCTTCGAGATTGTCGAGCCGCTCGCCGGTCGCTTCATCGCGCGAGTCCTTGACCCAGCGCGTCGCCTGTAGCAACGCGGCCGGTCCCAAAAACCGTTCGCTGTTCCACCAATAGCTCGGGCAAGAGGTCGAGCAGCAGGCGCACAGAATGCATTCGTAAAGCCCGTCGAGCTTTTCGCGGTCCTCATGGCTTTGCCGCCATTCCCGTTGCGGGGTCGGCGTGACCGTCTTCAGCCACGGTTCGATCGAGGCGTATTGCGCGTAGAAATTGGTGAGGTCGGGCACCAGATCCTTGATGACGGGTTGATGCGGCAGCGGGTTGACCTTCACCGCGCCGTCCTTCACGTCATGCATCGATTTGGTGCAGGCAAGCGTATTCTGGCCGTCGATATTCATCGCGCAGGAACCGCAGACGCCTTCGCGGCAGGAGCGGCGGAAGGTCAGCGTCGGATCGATGTGGTTTTTGATCCAGATCAAGCCGTCGAGCACCATCGGACCGCAATCATGGGTATCGACGTGATAGGTGTCGAGGCTCGGATTTTTCCCGTCGTCCGGGTTCCAGCGATAGACCCTGAATTCGCGCGTCTCGGTGGCGCCGGCCGGTTTCGGCCACACCTTGCCGCCTGATATTTTCGAATTCTTCGGGAGTGCGAATTCAACCATCGATCTTGCCCTTTGTCATTCCGGGATGGTCCAAAGGACCAGACCCGGAATCTCGAGATTCCGGGTTCGATGCTTCGCATCGCCCCGGAATGACGAGCTATGATTGTTATCGCTCAATACACCCGTGCCTTTGGCGGGATGTACTGAACGTCGTTGGTCATGGTGTAGTCGTGTACCGGACGGTAATCGATCGTGGTCTTGCCGTGATCGTCGATCCAGGCCAGCGTGTGCTTCATCCAGTTCTGGTCGTCGCGGGCGGAAAAATCCTCGCGCGCATGGGCGCCGCGGCTTTCGGTGCGGTTGGCCGCCGAATCCATCGTCACCACCGCCTGCACGATCAGATTGTCGAATTCGAGCGTCTCGATCAGATCGGAATTCCAGACCAGCGAACGGTCGCTGACCGAAATATCGCCGATTCCGCCATGCACCTTGTGAATCAGATTTTGCCCCTCGCTCAGCACCTCGCCGGTGCGGAATACGGCGCAATTATTCTGCATTACATGTTGCATGCCCTCGCGCAGCTTCGCGGTCGAAGTGCCGCCTGAGGCGTAGCGGTAATGGTCGAGCCGGCCGAGCGCTTTGTCGGCGGAATCGGAAGGCAAATCCGGCTGCTTGGCGTTGGCGTTAAGTTTCTCGGCGCAGCGCAGCGCCGCCGCGCGGCCGAACACCACGAGATCGATCAGCGAGTTCGAACCCAACCGGTTGGCGCCGTGCACCGAGACGCAGGCCGCTTCCCCGAGCGCCATCAAGCCGGGCACGATCGCGTTGTCGTCGCCGCCTTTCTTGGTCAGAACCTCGGCGTGATAATTGGTCGGGATGCCGCCCATATTGTAGTGCACGGTCGGCAGGATCGGAATCGGCTCGCGCGTGACATCGACATTGGCGAAAATCTTCGCCGATTCGGAAATGCCGGGCAGGCGCTCATGCAGCACCTTCGGGTCGAGGTGATCAAGATGAAGGAAGATGTGATCCTTTTTCTTGCCGACGCCGCGGCCTTCGCGGATCTCGATGGTCATCGCGCGCGAAACGACGTCGCGCGAAGCAAGGTCCTTGGCGGAAGGCGCGTAACGCTCCATGAAGCGCTCGCCTTCGGAATTGACGAGATAGCCGCCTTCACCGCGCGCGCCCTCGGTGACGAGGCAACCGGAGCCGTAAATGCCGGTCGGGTGGAACTGCACGAACTCCATATCTTGCAGCGGCAGGCCCGCGCGCAAAGCCATCGCGCTGCCATCGCCGGTGCAGGTATGGGCCGACGTGCAGGAAGCGTAAGCGCGGCCATAGCCGCCGGTGGCCAGAATAGTGGTCTGGGCGCGGAAACGATGCAGCGTACCGTCGTCGAGTTTCAGCGCGATGACGCCGCGGCAGGTGCCTTGATCGTCCATGATCAGATCGATGGCGAAAAACTCGATGTAGAATTCGGCCGCGTGCCGCAGCGCCTGACCATACATCGTGTGCAGCATCGCATGCCCGGTGCGGTCGGCAGCGGCGCAGGTGCGCTGCGCCTGGCCCTTGCCGTAGTCGAGCGTCATGCCGCCGAACGGGCGCTGATAGATCTTGCCGTCCTCGGTGCGCGAAAATGGCACGCCCCAATGTTCGAGCTCGTAGACGGCTTCCGGCGCGTGGCGCACCATATATTCGATCGCATCCTGGTCGCCGAGCCAGTCCGAGCCCTTGACGGTGTCGTACATATGCCAGCGCCAATCGTCGGGATGCATGTTGCCGAGCGCAGCCGAGATGCCGCCTTGGGCGGCGACGGTGTGCGAGCGGGTCGGGAACACTTTGGTGATGCAGGCGGTGCGTAATCCCGCCTCGCTGCAACCGACCACCGCGCGCAACCCCGCGCCGCCGGCCCCGACCACGACGACGTCGTAGATATGGTCTTCGATCGGATAGGCTTGGCCGTTGGTGGCCGGGCCACCTTTGCCATTTGCCGCGTTGCCGTTTCCGCCGCCTGCGGCCATTTTCAGACTACTCCGGATGCTAATTTGAGGATGGCGTAGATCGAGGCCAGCGCGACCGCGAAAGAGAAGAAATTATTCGCCATGATCGCCGCGAGCTTCAGCGGTTCGTGGTGCACGTAATCCTCGATCACCACCTGCATGCCGATCTTCATATGCCAGGCGCTGGCGATGATGAAGAGAAGCAGGACGATCGCGATCAAAGGCGAGCCGAGAATTTGCGCGGCGCCGGCATGATTGCGGCCAAGCAACATCATCACCACGACGATGACGGGCAATATCAAAAGCACCATCGCCACCGCCGTGACGCGCTGGCGCCAGAAATCGGTGGTGCCGGAATGCGCCGCGCCAAGGTTGCGCACGCGCCCCAGCGGCGTGCGCATCGATTTGGTTTCGCCCTCAGGCGTGTTCATCGTCCGCCTCCGATCGCATAGGCGGCAACCCACAGCAGAATGGTCGCGGAAATGCCGGCGACGAGCGCGCCCCAGGTCAGCGCTTCGCGCTCGCTGGCTTTGAAGCCGTAACCCAAATCCCAGACGAAATGCCGGATCCCGCTGAAGAGATGGTGCAATAATGCCCAGGTGTAGCCAAACACGATCAGGCGGCCGAAAAAGCTCTCGATAAAGGCGTGGACATGGGCATAGGCGGTTGGCCCCGAAGCGGCCGATATCAGCCACCATGCCAGGAGCAGCGTGCCGAAATACAAAGCGACGCCGGTCGCGCGGTGGACGATGGAGAGCGCCATCGTCAAGGTCCAGCGGTAGGTTTGCAGATGGGGTGAAAGAGGTCTTTCGATCCTGGCGGTCATTGTTGGCTTTGACGGTTGACGGGCCTCCGTGAGAGGCCCTTTTAAGGGATCGCGGTAGACGATTTCTATTTACGAAGTCGAAACAGCCAGTGCAATGGCGAAATCCCGTTGCTGGCGAATGCCGGTTCATGGCTTCAGAACAGGCGTGTATGAGCCATGTCCGGTCGGTGGGAAGGCCGGCTGACGCATGCCAAGCCCACCGCATGAGGGGATTGATATCGCCGCGCGCGTGTGGTGGCTGGTATACCTGAAGCACGATTCGTGAACGCCGGTGTCAACGCCGAAAAAATCAGGACATCCGATGGTGATCGCGGGGCTGAATGTCTCCGAAATTCTCGAACTGGCGCTGTTGCTGGTGGCGGTGGGCGCGCTGGCCGGCTTTCTGGCCGGGATATTCGGGATCGGTGGTGGCGCCGTTCTGGTGCCGGTGTTTTACGAATGTTTCCGCCTGGCCGGCGTCCCGCTAGAGGTAAGGATGCCGCTTTGCGTCGGCACCTCGCTTGCGATCATCATTCCGACTTCGATCCGCTCCTACCGCGCCCATCACGCGCGCGGTGCCATCGACAAGGAAATCCTGCATGCGTGGTGGCTTGTGGTTTTGATCGGCGTGCTCGCCGGCAGCGTGGTCGCGCGTTACGCGCCGGAACGGCTATTCAAAATCGTGTTCGTCATGGTGGCGTGGCTGGCGGCCGCGCGGCTTCTGTCGGCGCGGGAAACCTGGAAGCTCGGCGACGATCTGCCGAAGGGGCCATTGATGCGCTTCTTTGGCTTTTGTGTCGGATTGCTGGCAACCTTGATGGGGGTTGGCGGCGGGCTCTTTGCCAATCTGCTGATGACTTTCTACGGCCGCCCCATCCATCAGGGTGTCGCGACCTCGTCCGCCATTGCGGTGCTGGTCTCGATTCCCGGCGCGCTCGGTTATGTCTATGCCGGCTGGCCGGCGGCAGCGCATTTCCCCGAGGTGCTTGCGCTGCAATTTCCCTTGGCGCTCGGGTATGTCTCGCTGATCGGCGCAATTCTGGTGATGCCGACCAGCCTCTTGACCGCGCCGCTCGGGGTGAGGGCGGCGCATGCGATGTCGAAGAAAATGCTGGAGCGCGCCTATGGCAGCTATCTCCTGATCGTCGGCGCGCGCTTTGCGATCAGCCTGCTATATGGGCAGTAGGCGATCCGTTGTAATCCGCCCCGATTTGGATAAGTGTCGCGCGACAAGTCGTTTGGGGACATCAGCATGAAGCGGCGCGAATTCATCGCGGCTCTTGGCGGCGCGGCGGCGAGTGTGCCGTTCGCCGCTCGGGCGGCAAGCGACAGTATGCGGCGCATCGCGGCATTGATGGACACCAGTGAGAACAATGCGGAAGGCCTTGCGCGCATTGCCGCGTTTAGGCAAGGCCTTGCGCGGCTTGGATGGACCGAAGGCCAGAACATCCGGATTGACGTGCGCTGGGGTAGCGGCGATATCGAGCGCACGCGTAACCTTGCCGCTGAGATCGTTCATATGTCGCCCGACGCGATCTTTGTCTATGCCAAGGCGCAACTCGCGCCGGTCTCTCGCGAGACACGTACCATTCCGATCGTCTTCGTCGGTGCATCGGCTCCGGTTGAGGATGGCTATGTCGAGAGTTTTTCCCGGCCTGGCGGCAATATCACCGGCTTTACGCAATATGAATCATCGATGGCCGGCACTTGGCTGGAGCAGTTGAAGGAGATCGCGCCGGCCATCGCACGCGTCGCCATCATCACCAATCCTGAGACCGCGAGTTTGCGCGGCGCATTCTATCTGCGCGAGTTCGAGGCGGCCGCCGCGAAATTCGGCGTCGAGCCTATCACGAAGTTTGTCCACAACGCCGGAGAGATCGAAGCCGCGCTCGTTGCGCTCGGAGGTGCGCCGGGTAGCGGACTGATCGTCGCGCCGGAAACATTCACCACCGCCTATCGAGAGCTTATCATCGCGCTGGCGGAAAAGAATAAGGTTCCTGCTATCTACGGTTTGCGGCAATTTCCCGCAAGCGGCGGCCTGATGTCTTACGGCCCCGATACTATCGATACGGTCCGTCGCGCAACGAGCTATGTCGATCGCATTCTACGCGGGGAGAAGCCGGCCGGGCTTCCCGTTCAGGCCCCGACCAAATTCGAATTTGTTGTCAACGCCAGGACGGCGAAGGCATTGGGCCTGACCATCTCACCGGCGATGATGGTGCGCGCCGACGAGGTGATCGAGTGAAACGGCGCGAGTTCATCACATTGCTGGGCGCCGCCGCGAGTATGCCATTCGCGGCGGATGCGCAGCATTCGGACAAACCATATCGCGTAAGCTACCTCGCGCTGCTTCCGGGCGAGGATGCGACTTTGGCGAAACCGTTCTGGGAGCGGCTGCGGGAACTCGGCTACAGCGAAGGAAAAAATTTAATGTTGGAATATCGCTCGGCCGAAGGCCGGCCCGAGCGACTTGACCAACTCGCGACAGAGCTCATGCAATCCAATCCGGATGTGATCGTCGCCGGTTTTGGAGCGCTCGCGGTGAAGGCGGCCGCGGCGGCAACCAAGACGGTCCCCATCGTTTTCACCTCAATCAGCGATCCCGTCGGCACGGGGTTGGTCGCCAGTCTCAATCGGCCCGGTGGCAATGTGACCGGCGTCAGTTCGCAAGCCAACGATGTCTCGGCCAAACGGCTTCAGATATTGGAAGATATTCTTCCCGGCCGGCAAACGATCGCGATCCTTTTGAATCCGGACACGCCGTTTTCGGCGCTGGCGCTTCGCGAGATAAGGTCGGCGGCGGAGCAAAGACATCAGCCGCCGCTTGCGGTATTCGCGGCAAGAACGCCTGACGAAGTCGCTACCGGCATCGAAGCCGCGATCAAGGCAGGCGCGGCGGGTTTGCTCACGCTGGAAGATCCCCTGCTGATCGGACAAATGCGGAAAATCATCGAGCGTGTCGCGGCCGCCCGGCTGCCGACGATCTTTGGGATCAGGGAATTCGTGGAAGCGGGCGGGCTGATCTCCTATGGCGTCGATCGGCGGCAGATCTTTCGCCGCGCCGCCGATTATGTGGACAAAATACTGAAAGGCGCGCGGCCTGCCGACTTACCTATCGAACAGCCGACCAAATTTGAACTTGTGGTGAACCTCAAGACCGCCAAAGCGTTCGGCCTTACGATTCCGCCAAGCATCCTCTCCGTTGCCGACGAGGTCATCGAATGAAACGCTGACCTCATCATGAGGATGTCAACGTTATTTCGCGTAAATCTTCGAATATGTCTCGCGCAAAATATTCTTCTGCACCTTGCCCATCGCGTTGCGCGGCAGTTCGTCCACCACGAACACCCGCTTCGGCATTTTGAATTTCGCCAAGCGCCCGTCGAGCGCCTTCAGCACGGATGCTTCACTGACACCGGCGCTCTTGTCGCAGACCACGATTGCGATGACGCCCTCGCCGAAATCGGCATGCGGCACGCCGATCACGGCCGATTCGATCACGCCCGGCATGGCGTCGATCTCGCTCTCGATCTCTTTGGGATAGACGTTGAAGCCGCCGGAGATCACGAGATCCTTGCCGCGACCGAGAATATGCACATAGCCCTTGGGGTCGATCTTGCCGAGATCGCCGGTGATGAAGAAGCCGTCGCCGCGGAATTCGGACCGGGTCTTCTCCGGCATCCGCCAATAGCCCTTGAAGACGTTGGGGCCTTTGACCTCGATCATGCCGATGGCGTCGCGCGCAAGCTCCCGGCCGGTCTCGGGATCGGTGATGCGCACCGAGACGCCGGGCAAGGGATGACCGACCGCGCCGGCGACGCGCTCGCCGTCATAAGGGTTGGAGGTGTTCATATTGGTTTCGGTCATGCCGTAGCGTTCGAGCACAGCATGGCCGGTGCGGGCAAACCATTCGCGATGGGTGTCGGCGAGCAAGGGCGCCGAGCCCGACACAAACAGCCGCATATGTCGGGTGGTCTCTTTGCTCAGCGCGGGATGTTGCAAGAGGCGGGTGTAGAAGGTCGGTACTCCCATCAGCGCGGTTGAGCGCGCCATCAGTTTAACGATCTCTTCGGGATCGAATTTCGGCAGGAAGATCATCGCAGCCCGCGCGAACAGCGTCACATTGCTTGCCACGAACAGGCCGTGGGTGTGATAGATCGGCAGCGCGTGAATCAGGGTGTCTTTGTTGGTGAAGCGCCAATAATCGACCAGTGTCAGCGAATTCGACGCGAGGTTGTCATGGGTGAGCATCGCGCCCTTGGATCGGCCCGTGGTCCCCGACGTGTAAAGAATCGCGGCAAGGTCGTCGCCCGCGCGCGGCACGGTGGTGAATGCGGTTTTCGCGCTGTCGGCGGCCTCCGTCAGCGATCCCTTGCCCTCTAGCCCGAGCGTTTCGATCCTGGCGCCGACCTTGGCCGCAATCGCCGCGATCCCGTCGATTTTCGAAGGGTCGCCCACCACGAGCGAAGGTTCGGCGTCGCTGATGAAATATTCGAGTTCATTGAGCGTATAGGCGGTGTTGAGCGGAAGATACACCGCGCCGGCCCGCACCGTGGCCAGATAAAGCACAAGCCCCATCACCGATTTTTCGGTTTGTGCCGCGACGCGGTCGCCTGGTTTGACCCCACGATCGACCAGCACATTGGCGATCTGGCCGGCGCGCGCGATCAATTCGCCATAGCTGATATGCTGGCCGTTGATCGTCTCGATCGCGAGGCGCTTCGGATCGTCGAGGCCGTCGAACAGACGGGAAAACAAATTGGCGTTCATGATGGTCTTGATTATCGCATTCATGCATCATCCCGGAAGAATGTGGCGTAAGGCCGCATCCTCCCGATCTCTGGGGGTTTTCAATAGCAAAAACGCCCGTCATTAGGCAACGGAGGTGGTTCGCATGTCGCACAAGGTGAAACATATTGCCTGGATAACCGGTGGTGGCAGTGGGATCGGAGAGGCTGGTGCGGAAGCACTCGCCGCCAATGGCTGGACCGTGGTGGTGTCGGGGCGCCGCAAAGACGCCCTGGACGCGGTGGTCGCCAAGATCGTCAACAATGGCGGCGCGGCCGAAGCCATCCCGCTCGACGTCAGCATTGCCGCCGAGGTGGAAAAGGCCGCGGAACGAATTCTGACGAAATATGGCCGCATCGACCTTTTGGTCAACAGCGCCGGCATCAACGTGCCGAAACGGCGATGGGCGGATTTGGAGCTGGAGGGCTGGAATCGGTTGGTCGAGATCAATCTGAACGGTGTGCTGTATTGCATGCGCGCGGTATTGCCGGCGATGCGCTCGCAAAAAGACGGCTGCATCATCAACGTCGCCTCATGGGCCGGCCGGCATGTCTCGAAAATGCCGGGCCCGGCCTACACCACGACCAAGCATGCAGTATTGGCGCTAACGCATTCCTTTAACATGGATGAATGCGTCAATGGCTTGCGTGCCTGTTGCCTGTCGCCGGGCGAGGTGGCGACGCCGATTTTGAACATGCGGCCGGTGGTGCCTTCCGAGGAAGAGCAGGCGAAGATGTTGCAGCCTGAAGATATCGGCCGCACCATTGCTTTTGTCGCAAGCCTGCCGCCACGGGTCTGCGTCAATGAAATCCTGATCAGCCCGACCTGGAATAGAGGCTTTATCCAAACGCCCGCCAACCGGGATTAGGGAGTTCTCCAGCATTGCGAGAGGTGTCCATGTCCGCATCATCGGGCTGTTTCGTGTGTGACCCCGATCTGAAGCCCATGGCGCAAAGCCGGTTCCTCCCGGGAACTTCAGGTCGGATGGGCGGCACGCGTGTCGTGAAGCCGTTTTTGCCGCCCAAGCAAGTTGTGGCGGAAGGCGGTGTCTCGCCTCTCACGTTTTGGCGGTAACGAAGCGCGATTTTCGGCGTATTATGTCGTATAACATAACGGCTATTTGCTTCCAGCGACGGGAACATCATGTCCAGCCTTGCAGCCACCGAGGAACGCGCCTCAACCGGCCCGAAAATCATTCAGCCGGCCTGGGTGCGAACAATGCACTGGATCAATGCGGTCGCGGTGATCCTGATGATCATGTCGGGATGGCAGGTCTATAACGCCTCACCATTGTTCGACTCTTTACGTTTCTCGCATTCGATCACGATGGGCGGCTGGCTCGGTGGCGCGCTGCTCTGGCATTTCGCCGCGATGTGGTTGTTGATGGTCAACGGCCTGGCCTATCTGATCATGGGTTTTGCAAGCGGCCGCTTTGCCAGGAAGCTGTTGCCGATCACGCCGAGCGGCGTGATCGCGGATACGAGCGCGGCGTTGACCGGCAAATTGTCGCACGCGGATTTAAGCACGTATAACCAAGTGCAGAAATTGCTCTATGCCGGCATCATCGTGGTCGGAATCCTCATCGTGCTTTCAGGGCTGTCGATCTGGAAGCCGGTGCAGCTTCAATATCTGACGGCGTTGTTCGGCGGATATGATGCCGCGCGCTATGTGCATTTCTTCTGCATGGCGGCGATTGTCGCGTTCCTGGTCATTCATGTTCTTCTGGCGCTTCTGGTGCCCAAGAGCCTGCGCGCCATGATCACTGGCCGCTGAACCTATTGATAGGAGACTGAGCCATGGGCCGACTTCGCAAGCTTCTGATCCCGGGCGTCGATAAGCAATTGCTGATCAAGGATGCGGCGAAAGCGATGCCGGATCCGGTGCGCCGGCGGTTCATCGCGGGCGGCGCCAGCCTTGGCGCCTTGACGCTCCTGACCGGATGCGACGTGTTGGATTCTTCGTCCGCGGAAGACCTGCTCGCGCGGATTTCGAAGTTCAACGACGCGGTGCAGGCTTTCATTTTCAATCCCGATGCGCTCGCTCCCACCTTCCCGGAAGGCGCGATCACCAAGCCGTTCCCGTTCAATGCCTATTACGAAATTGACGACGCGCCCGAAGTCGATGGCAAGAATTGGAAGCTGGAGGTGCGCGGTCTCGTCGACAACAAGAAGTCGTGGACGCTAGAGGAGCTTTATAAGCTGCCCCAGGTCAAACAGGTAACGCGCCATATCTGCGTCGAAGGCTGGAGCGCGATCGGAAGCTGGACCGGGACGCCGCTGCGCGATTTCCTCAAACTGGTTGGCGCGGACACACGCGCCAAATATTGCTGGTTCCAATGCGCGGACCGAGAGGGCTACAACTCGCCGCTCGACATGCGCACCGCACTTCACCCGCAGACCCAGATGACGTTCAAATTCGGCGACGAAATCCTTCCCCGCGCCTATGGTTATCCCATGAAGATCAGGGTGCCGACCAAGCTCGGTTTCAAGAATCCGAAATATGTGGTCTCAATGGAAGTCACCAACGACTACAAAGGCGGCTATTGGGAAGACCAAGGGTATAATTCGTTCGCTGGAATCTAACACGCTGGCCCTTGGCTGAACCGCCTTCGCTCACCGCCGAGCTGATTTTGATGCCGCGGCCGAGCGATGGCCGAGGCGTGCGGCCCCACCGGCACCTTGCCATCGGCGCCGCGCCGCATTAGCACTCCGGCGCATCCACGATTTCCAAAAGGCAATTCGATCATGGCGACGCATAAACTGCTGCTTCTTCCCGGCGATGGCATCGGCCCCGAAGTGATGGCGGAGGTGAAGCGCTTGATCGGCTGGATCGATACGCAAGGCCTTGCGCATTTTGCGACCGAAGAAGGCCTGGTCGGCGGGGCCGCCTATGATTCAAGCCAACAAAGCATCACGGACGCGACCATGGCGCAGGCGGCTGCCGCCGACGCCGTGATCTTTGGCGCGGTGGGAGGTCCGAAATGGGACGGCGTGGCCTATGAGGCGCGGCCCGAGGCCGGCTTGTTGCGGTTGCGCAAGGATCTTGGCCTATTTGCAAACTTACGTCCCGCGGTTTGCTATCCCGCGCTCGCGGAAGCCTCGAGCCTGAAGCGCGAATTCGTCGAAGGGCTCGACATCATGATCGTGCGCGAGCTCACTGGCGGCGTTTATTTCGGCGAGCCCAAGACCATCACCGATCTCGGCAACGGACAAAAGCGCGCGATCGATACCCAAGTGTATGACACCTATGAGGTCGAACGCATCGCGCGCGTCGCCTTTGATCTAGCGCGCAAACGCCGCAACAAGGTGACCTCGATGGAAAAGCGCAATGTGATGAAATCAGGCGTGCTCTGGAACGAGGTCGTCGGCCAAGTTCACGCGCGCGAATACAAAGACGTGCGGCTTGAGCATCAACTCGCGGATTCCGGCGGCATGAATCTGGTGAAAGCGCCGAAGCAGTTCGACGTCATCGTGACCGATAATCTGTTCGGCGATATGCTGTCGGATATCGCGGCGATGCTGACCGGCTCGCTCGGCATGTTGCCCTCGGCCTCGCTCGGCGAAATCGACGCCAAGACCAAAAAACGACGCTCGCTGTTCGAGCCGGTGCATGGCTCGGCGCCCGATATCGCGGGCAAGGGCCTTGCCAATCCGATTGCGATGATCGCGTCTTTTGGGATGGCGCTGCGCTATTCGTTCGATCTCGGCGCGCTCGCCGACAAAATCGATGCGGCGATCGCCACTGTGCTCGCCAAGGGCTTGCGCACCGCCGACATCAGATCAGAGGGCATGACGGTGGTTTCCACCGCGCAGATGGGCGAAGCGATCCTGAAGGAATTGCAAGGCTTGCATGCTTGAGTAACGACCGTCCCTGCGGGTGCTGGGGCGGCGGCGATAGCCCGAGCCCCGGCGCTCTGAAGCTCAATATGGAAGCGGAATGCCCCGCTGCGAGCCGCCATCCGATGGCGGGTTGAGCGGCTGACGATCGATCGGCCGATTCAAGTTCTCGCGCGCGAAGGAGGGATATCCATATTCCGGCGGAAACGCGTAATCGGTGAACTTGCGATCGCCCGGCAGCACTTCCACGCCGGCATCGAGCCAGGATCGCTTGGTGACGTAAACGCGGGTGTGCGGCCCCTGCTGATAGGACACGTTCGGTCCGCTCGGCCCATAATAAAGATGGCCGCGGCTGTCATATTGAGGTTTGGCCTGCTTGGCCTGTTGCTTCGGCGCGGGGGCCTGTGTCTGCGCGCCGGCTTTGGTGGTGAAGCCGATCGCGACGACAGCGACAGCGGCCAGCAACACCGCAACTTGGTTTGCAGCAGGGTTTTTCCGGGTCATCATTTCCTCTTACAGAGCGCTATGGACGCCATTTTCGAAATCATTGTAGCGGCTGGGCGTGCCGTCACAAGGTCAATCGGGCCACACCGGCTGAGAATAATGCGCAGGGCTCGATGAAAAAGCGGTATGCAAACCAAGGTCTTGGACGTATTTTCGGCTATAACGTTCCGCGCAATCGGGGGTTTTCGGCGCTCGTGACCCAATCCGTCGAACCGGCGATGACAGGAGTGCACGGGCCGCGCTTAAGCTCGGCCTTTGCGAATAATTCAGCGAGTTTGGGCTCATTGCCTGATGCGAGCAGGGTCAGGTGGTTGAGCATGCAGCCGATGGCGGAGCGCCGCGCCGGCAGCGTGGGGCCTTGGCACGACCATCCCGATATTTGCAGCATGGAATCCTCAAAACGTTTGAAAAAGCCAAGGCAGGATTTCGTCCCGCTTTGGCCGCCGGGAAACTGCAGCAGCGCTACCGTGCCGAATTTGCTGTCGATGATCCCAGCCGTTTCGAGCTCGCGCGGGTCTTCGGGGGCCATGCGCGCGGCGATTTCGGCGGCTAATGGCTGTGACGGGTCGAATTCGCGGCCCAGCCGGTAGATTTCAAGCTCGGCGGCCGGCTTTTCGCCCGGCGGACCCCAATGGAAAATGTCCTTGCGGCCTCCTTCCGGATGCCGAAATATCTCGTAAGCCTCTGATTTTTCAGGGGGGTCGAGGGAACTGACGGCGAAGGCCGGGCGTGAGCGCAAGGCCAGGCTAAAGACGGCTTTATCGGCCGGCTCGTTTTCCAGCTCCGATTGGAATTGGTCCCAAACATGTAAAGCGACGATGCCAAACAGCGCCAGCGCGCCTACATAGGCGATCAGGCGTGCAAGTGTGGCACCGCACTCATCGGCAAAGCTCGTCAGTGCCGGATGAATGCCGGAGCGAGGGGAGTACGATGGCATGCGTATGGCCCAGGCGGCGCCAGCGCGCGGGAAAGGGGCCCGGGCGTGGTCCAACCGTTGTCTTAACGGCGTTTCTCGCATAGAAGCGCTGCCTCTTCCCTTTCCTCGGCGGGGGTTGGGCGAGGCATTTTTCTTCGGAGAGTGAACGATGGGTTACAAAGTCGCGCTGGTCGGAGCGACCGGCAATGTCGGGCGGGAAATGCTCAACATTCTCGACGAACGTAAATTCCCGGCCGACGAGGTGGTGGCGCTGGCGTCACGCCGCAGCATGGGGGTCGAAGTTTCGTATGGCGACCGCACCCTCAAAGTCAAAGCGCTCGAACATTACGATTTCAGCGATGTCGATATCTGCCTGATGTCGGCGGGCGGCGCGGTGTCGAAGGAGTGGTCGCCGAAGATCGGTGCCGCCGGCGCCGTCGTGATCGACAATTCGTCGGCCTGGCGGATGGATCCGGACGTTCCCCTGATCGTGCCCGAAGTCAACGCGGATGCGATCGTCGCGTTTTCCAACAAGAACATCATCGCCAATCCGAACTGCTCGACCGCGCAGCTCGTGGTGGCGCTCAAGCCCTTGCACGACAAGGCGGTGATCAAGCGCGTCGTGGTTGCGACCTATCAATCGGTGTCGGGCGCCGGCAAGGACGCGATGGACGAGTTGTTCTCGCAGACCAAGGCCGTCTACACCAACGACGAGCTGGTCAACAAGAAATTCCCCAAGCGTATCGCCTTCAACGTCATCCCCGAGATCGACGTGTTCATGGAGGACGGCTACACCAAGGAAGAATGGAAGATGATGGCGGAGACCAAGAAGATCCTTGATCCCAAAATCAAGCTTTCCGCCACTTGCGTGCGCGTGCCGGTCTTCGTCGGCCATTCGGAATCGGTCAACATCGAGTTCGAGAATCCGATCACGCCTGACGAGGCGCGCGACATCCTGCGCCGTTCGCCCGGATGCCTTGTCATCGACAAGCAGGAGCCCGGCGGATACGTCACTCCTTACGAGGCCGCTGGCGAGGACGCCACCTATATCAGCCGCATTCGCGCGGATGCGACGGTGGAGAACGGACTGGCGCTGTGGTGCGTGTCGGACAACCTGCGCAAGGGCGCGGCGCTGAACGCCGTGCAGATCGCGGAAGTCCTGCTCAACCGCAAGCTGCTCACGGCCAAGAAAAGGGCGGCCTGAGGCTGCTCGCTCGAGGAGGCGGAGCACATGTCCGAGATCCCGGCTCCGTCGCG
>DATGJS010000101.1:0-7224 GCA_035295025.1 Bradyrhizobium sp. | reverse complement strand
CCAGACCTTCGTGGTTCGCACCCCGCGCTACACCATCCTGGTCGACACCTGCACCGGCGAGGACAAGGGCCATCCGCCGCCGTTCGACTTTCCGGGCAAGGAGCGCTGGCGCAACGAACTGTCGGCGCTCGGCGTCGGCTTCGACCAGGTCGATTATGTTTTCTGCACCCATCTGCACATCGACCACACCGGCTGGAACACGACCTTGCGCGACGGACGCTGGGTGCCGAGCTTTCCGAACGCGAAATATGTCTTTCACAAGCGCGAATATGCGGTGTGGGAGGAAGAGCACAAAAAGGGCAACAATCCGCCGGGCACGGTGTTTCGCGACAATTGCCTGCCGGTCGTCGAGGCCGGCCAAGCGCTTCTGGTCGATGACGATTACGCGCTCGACGACACCATCACGCTGACGCCGACGCCCGGCCATTCGCCCTGTCATTGCTGCGTCAATATTCATTCGAAAGGAAAACGGGCGGTGGTGGCCGGCGATCTCATGCATCATGCGATCCAGTGCCGTGAGGTCGAATGGTCGGCGAAGCCCGATTGGGACCCGAAGCAATCGGCGCAATCGCGGCGGAAATTTTTTGCATCCACCGCCGAAACCGACACGCTGATCCTGCCGGTGCATTTTCCGGCGCCGACGGCGGGCTTTATCACCGCCGATGGCGATCGTTTCAACTACCGCTTCAAGCGCGATTAAACGCGCGCAAGAACAACATCGAAAGAAACGTCAAATGCAAAAGCGCTGCGTGATTGCTCTGCTCGCCATTTTAGGGGCATCGCCTGTCCTCGCCGCGGACCAGTCCAAATCCGCCGTGATCGATAATGAACGCGTCAAGGTGTGGGACACGACCGGCAAAATGCCCGCCATGCCCGACGACTTCGTGGCGATTTCGTTTGCTACGGGCGATGCGATCTTCGGTCATGCCGCGGAGAGCGCGGGCGGCGAGGGGGTGCGCAGCATCGTCATCGATTTGAAGAACCATCCCGTCCCGCCATTGGCGAACAATTCGCCTTACCCCAACGCCTATCCGCGCCCTCACATTCATAAAATATTGGAGAACGATCGCGTCATCGTTTGGCACTATCGCTGGAATCTCGGCGAACCGACGCCGATGCATTTCCACGACAAGGACGTCGTGGTGGTTTATCTCGAAGATTCGGCGCTGCAATCCACCGAGCCCAACGGCAAAAGCGTGCTGAACGAATATAAGTCCGGCGACATCCGCTTCAACAAGCGCGACCGCGTCCACACCGAATTGCTGGTCCGCGGCGCCGCAAGCGCTGTGATTACCGAATTGAAATAGGCTGCGCCGCAAGCGGGGAGAGGGAGCCTGCCTTTACCGATGCTCGCCGCGCTTCCACTTTTTCTCCTTATGCTCTAAGAGCGGCCCGAAACTTTTCTTGAGGCCCCGAGCGCATGATTCGACTGGACAATATTTCGAAGCAGATCGGTCACCAGATTCTGTTCATCGAGGCCGCCGCCACGCTTCAAAAGGGCGAGAAAGCAGGCCTCGTCGGCCCCAACGGCGCCGGCAAGACCACGCTGTTTCGGATGATCACGGGCGCCGAGCAGCCCGACGAAGGTCAGGTCTCGCTCGATCGCGGCATTACGATCGGTTATTTCAGCCAGGATGTCGGCGAAATGTCCGGCCGCGGCGCGGTTGCCGAGGTGATGGATGGCGCGGGGCCTGTAGCCGCGGTTGCGAGCGAATTGAAGGCGCTGGAGGCCGCGATGGCCGATCCCGCGCGCCTCGATGAGATGGAAGACATCATCGCCCAATATGGCGAGGTTCAGCATCGCTTCGAGGAACTCGACGGTTATGCGCTGGAGGGCCGCGCGCGTGAAGTGCTCGCGGGTCTTTCGTTCAGCCAGGAGATGATGGAGGGCGATGTCGGCGCGCTCTCCGGCGGCTGGAAAATGCGCGTGGCGCTGGCGCGGATTCTTTTGATGCGTCCCGACGTGATGCTGCTCGACGAGCCGAGCAACCATCTCGATCTGGAGAGCCTGATCTGGCTTGAGCAATTCCTCAAGGGTTATGAAGGCGCGCTGCTGATGACCTCGCATGACCGCGAGTTCATGAACCGCATCATCGACAAGGTGGTCGAGATCGACGGCGGCTCGTTGACCACCTATTCCGGCAATTACGAATTCTACGAGAGCCAGCGCGCGCTCTCCGAAAAGCAGCAGCAGGCGCAATTCGAGCGCCAGCAGGCGATGCTCGCCAAAGAGATCAAATTCATCGAGCGTTTCAAGGCGCGCGCTTCCCATGCCGCTCAAGTGCAAAGCCGGGTGAAAAAATTAGAGAAAATCGAGCGGGTCGAGCCGCCGCGCCGTCGCCAGACGGTTGCCTTCGATTTTCTGCCCGCGCCCCGCTCCGGCGAGGATGTCGTCAGCTTAAAGCGCGTGCGGAAAGGTTATGGCAAGCGCGTCATCTATGACGGTCTCGATTTCATGGTCCGCCGCAAGGAGCGCTGGTGCGTGATGGGGGTCAACGGCGCGGGCAAATCCACGCTTTTGAAACTGGTCGCGGGTGCGAGCGAGCCGGATAATGGCACGGTGGCGTTGGGCGGCAGCGTCAAGATGGGGTATTTCGCCCAGCACGCCATGGATCTCTTGGACGGCGAACGCACGGTGTTTCAGTCGCTGGAAGATACGTTTCCGCAAGCCGGTCAGGGAAGTTTGCGTGCGCTCGCCGGCTGTTTCGGGTTTTCCGGCGACGATATCGAAAAGAAATGCCGGGTGCTGTCGGGCGGCGAGAAGGCGCGGCTGGTGATGGCGATCATGCTTTACGATCCGCCGAATTTCCTGGTGCTGGATGAGCCGACCAACCATCTGGACATGGCGACCAAGCAGATGCTGATCGCGGCGCTCTCGCAATATGAGGGCACCATGCTGTTCGTTTCGCACGACCGGCATTTTTTGGCGGCACTTTCGAACCGTGTGCTGGAATTGACGCCGGAGGGTATTCACCAATATGGCGGCGGCTACACCGAATATGTCGCGCGCTCCGGCCATGAGGCGCCGGGCTTGCGGAGTTAGAGCATAAGCGCTTTTCGTGCGCCTCATCCGCATCCGTGCTATTCTCTGGGCCGATCCGGGAGGGACAACCGGGATGGGAGGGATGCCATGCGAAGGGGATTCAAGGGGCTCGGCGCCCGCGCGCTGGCGGTCATGGCGTTGATGGGGCCGTTTGAAGGTCGCGCTGCCGACGACGCCAAGACCTGTATCAAGGAATCAGGCGAGGTCGCGATCGAGGCCTGCACGCGCGCCATCCAATCGAAGCGCTACAGCGGGCACGCGCTGGCGCGTCAATATCTCTCGCGCGGCGTCGAGCGTCGGGTGAAAGAGGGTTATGATCTTGCGCTTGCGGATTTTGCCGAAGCGTTGAAGGCCGACAAGAAATACGCAGACGCCTTTTTCAACCGCTGTTCCATCTACAATTTCAAGAAGGAATACAATCTCGCCATTACGGAGTGCAGCCAGGCCATCAAGCTCGGCCCCGGCGCGGACGCGACGTTGGCGGGCGGCGGCGAGCGTCTTGGCAAGGATCGCGTCATTTCCGACTATTATGCGGAGCGCGGCTTTGCCTATCTGAAGAAGGACGACATCGGACGTGCGATGGTGGACCTCGATAATGCGATCCGTCTCGACCCCGACAATGGCAGGGCATTGAAGGCACGCGGGCTTGCATTTGAGGCCAAAGGCGACACCGCCCGCGCCGAAGCCGATTTCGCGGCGGCGAAACTGTTCGGCGAATGAGGGTTTGCAAATCAGATGAACGAACCGAACCGAAAAACTCACTGGGAAACCGTTTACGCCACCAAGGGCGAAAACGAAGTCAGTTGGTTTCAGGACAGTCCGGCGCCCTCGCTCGAATTGATCGATTTTGTGGGGATAGATCGCGATTCTTATATTGTCGATATCGGCGGTGGCGCGTCGCGTCTTGTCGATAGGCTGTTGGCGGGTGGATTCGCTCACCTCAGCGTGCTCGATATTTCCGCCGCCGCGCTCGATGTCGCCAAGGCGCGGCTTGGCGCGCGTGCAAGCCAGGTGCAATGGATCGTGACCGACGTGACGCAATGGCAACCAGAGCCGCGCTTCGATCTTTGGCATGATCGGGCGGCCTTTCATTTCCTGGTCGATCCGGCCGACCGCGCCGCCTATGTCGCGCGGCTGACACGGGCGCTTTTGCCCGGCGGCCACGCCATCATCGCGACCTTCGCCAAGGATGGTCCCGAAAAATGCAGTGGACTGCCGGTCCACCGCTATGACGCGGAAGAATTGGCCGGCGAGCTGGGCGAGGCGTTTACGCTGATCGATACAAGCCGCCACGATCACGTCACGCCCTGGCATTCAAACCAAAGATTTCAGTTTTCGGTTTTTCAAAAACGAAGCGATCCGGCGCCTTGACCTAAAGGGCTAGAGCATGATCCGGAAAAGTGTGAAGCGGTTTTCCGAAAAGATCATGCTCAATCAAAGACCTAAAGCGCGATGACGATTCAACCAAATCTCATCGCGCTTTAGACCAAACTTGGCGCGCCCTCATTGAAACGTGGCCGCGGCATAGGATTGCGGCCATAAAATCCGGATCGGGCTTTTCGGTTGCGGCCCGGGCGAGGCTTTGGGTGCGGCCACGGCGGCCGCGCGCGATTTCGACGCTGGCGCTATCGTGGATTTCGCGTGGCAGGTCTCAGTCGATTTGGTCAAAGCCGTGTCGTCGAAAGCATGATCGTTGTTTGGCGGTTGATAAAACGATGGACCGCGATCGGCGGAGAAAATCAGCATTGTCGGATCGAGCGCCGCTGTTGGGCTGACGGCGGCGATGCTGGCGGAAAGACGCGTGGCGAGATCGGCATTGTTTTCGGCGCCATACCCGTTGGCGCCATCAATATTGGCGCCATGTGTGCCGGCCTCATGGGCATTGACGGTATCGGCACGGACGGCCGTGAAAGAGGGTGCCACCAGCGCCATCGGCATATGCATGAACAGCAAATAGCCGCCCGTTGTCATGGCGCAAGCGGTTGCGAGCGCCATCACGCCGGAAGCAAGCCGATGGATTTTGGCGGCGATCGGGTGAGGCGGCGTCCCATCTCTTTCGAGCCGCGCCAATGAGAGCAGATGATCATAGGCGCCGCGCTGTTCGGGATCGCCGAGAATCTCATTGGCGCGGACGATCTGGCGGAATTTCATCGCCGCGTCCGGATCGCCAGGCCTGAGGTCGGGATGGGCGCCTTTGACCGCCTTGCGAAACGCTGCCCTCAAATCCTCGGCGTCGTCACGCGGAAGAGCCCCAAGCAAATCGTAAAGCGTATCCATCGCGCTCTCGCCGCAGGATGCAACGCTACCTTCCGCTCGAAATTCCTGTCGTGAAATTTACTGCGGAGTACGCGTCAACTCAATTCACCGCATGGAAATCATGTGATTCCCACATTCACATCCCGTTGCCACGAATATTTACAGCGGAATGACGATGCGGGTATCGAATGTCAAATCCACTCCACCAGTGGGGCGGAAAAATGACCTCACGCGTGCACGATCAAAAAGCTTCTCGCATCGGCGATGTTTTTGTTTTGGGAAGAGGTGTGTGACACACATTGCTCCGCGCGAAACCGCAATCCCGCGCGGCTTGTGGCGCAAGCAAGGCATCGCGGCGACAAGATGCGGCGACAAGCCATGGCTTGTGCCGATGCCCGACACGTGGGGCGCGCCAATGGTGAGCGTGCCAAACGACATTAACCGTCGCATCTTGTGAAAATTGTCACCCGAAGGCTTATTGGTTCCGCGCCGAACGCGCGATCGTTAATTATTTTAAGCCTCAATAAACATTTCTTTAGTGGGGTTCGAAAATGGCGAGCGTAGATTCATCGCATCGGCCGGCTCGTCTCCATTTTCGTCATCGGCGTCACAGCGATCGCGAAGTAAACGAGAACGAAGGCGGTGACGAAAGGGCCGGAACCTTCAGGCTGTCGTCTGAATACAATAAACGCTTTGCTTTTATCGCGTTGCCTTGCTGGGTCCGTTTGTCTTTGCAGGAGGTATTCGCCTTCCGGGTCCGGATGATGAACGCGGCTTTTCGCCTTGCGACCATGAAAGGAGATCAGCATGACCAAACTTACCGTTCTTAGCGCAACCGCCGTCGCCACTTATGCCGTATTGGCGGGGCCCGTTTTTGCGCAACACAAGATCACTCACGTGATCAGCCCTCACGTTCTGGCGGACCGGTGCACACATGATGCCGGCAACCCCTACAGCAAGGAAGAGGACTATGTGGCTTGGAGTGGCTGGCGCGCTCGCGGCGGATGGGATGATCGCATCGATCCCAATTGTATCCCCGGCCGCGTGAACTATCCCGGCTTCTGACGCAAGATCGACACGAGACTGACGCGCGATGGCTTGACGGCCGTCGCGCGATTTTTCCCAGGATTGCGGCATCTCATTTCTTGATGTTGTCGATCCGCTGCCAAAGCCAGCGCGCGACTGAATCCGGCGACGCCTCGCCATCGCCGCCGGCGGCGCGCAAATTGGCTTTTTGCATCGCCGATAGATCGATGCGGCCGAGCAGCGGCTGCAACGCCGCGCGTAACGCCTGATCGCCGGCGCGTTTCGGCGCCATCAACAGAACGGCATCGTAAGGCGGGATCGCGTGCTTGATGTCGTCCAGCACGACGAGATCGTATTTGGCGATCAAGCCGTCGCTGGTGTAGCCCGCGATCACATCGACCTCGCTCGCTGCCGCCGCCGCATACATGAAATCCGGCTGCATCTGCCGCTGGTTTCGGAAATTCAACCCATAGGCCTGGCGAATGCCGGCCCATTCCGGCCGCGAGAAGAATTCATAATCGCCGGCGATCGACATGGCAGGCGCGCGGGACACCAGATCGGTGATGGTTTTGATGCCAAGCGAGATGGCACGCTTTCTCGGCATCACCAGCGCATAAGCGTTTTCGAAACCAAGTTCGCCCAATAGTGTGACGCCCTGCCGCGCCAGCATCGATTTCAATTCGCTGAGCATCTCGCCGCGCGGTTTGATGTCGCTGCGATGAAACTGGTTGGCCCATAGCGTGCCGGAATAATCGACATAGACGTCGATGTCACCATGGACCAGCGCCTCATAAACCACATTGGAGCCAAGGCCTTCGCGCGTGGTGGCGGAAAGCCCAGCCGCGCGCAACCGCTCAGTGATCAGCGCCGAGAGCACATATTGCTCGGTGAAGGTTTTG
>DATGJS010000100.1:0-2676 GCA_035295025.1 Bradyrhizobium sp. | reverse complement strand
CACGCTTTCGGCCATCGCGAATTTCGATTCGGCCGCACGCCAGGCTCCGAGTTTTTCCAGCGCGGCCTTGGCGTATTTGCCGACCGGAACGGCGTTGACGTCGCCGGTTGCGATCCTGCCCTGGCCGGCGAGTCCGGCGAGGTCGAAGGCCGGGCCGATCGTGACCTTGTCGATCTTGGAATTCTTTGGCGCAATCAGGACGAGGCTATTGCCGAGCAGGTTCATCCGCGTCGTCTCGCGGATGGTTTTTTTGGCGGCCGCATCATCCATCCAATCGGTGTCGGCGGACATGAAGATATCGGCGGGCGCCCCCTGCTCGATTTGCCTGGCCAGTGCCGAACTCGCCGCGTAGCTGGCGACGGTCTTGACGCCGGTTTTTGCGGTAAAGGCCGCGTCGATATCATCGAGCGCATTCTTCACCGACGCGGCGGCAAAAATCGTAAGGCTCCTGTCTTCGGCCCATGAAGGCGAAACGGCCCATCCGCACAAGATCGCGAAGACGGCAAAAACTCGAATACACCCATCCATGGACGCGCTCCGCGCCCGGCGCTCACAGGCCGCGCGCAATCAGGCTCTGGTCAATCATGAGACGCGACAGGCGAAAGCGCCGTTCCGCTGCTCCTGCTGACTTACGGTCAGCTAAGGATATCGCCAGCGCGAACATAACAGGCTGATGGTGGGCGTAAAGTCTCTAATTAGCGCCCGCCACGTTGTTTACTCCGATGGCAGAATGGCGATCGAAACCGAACTTTCCCGGACGCCGCTAATTTGTAGCACAAGGGGATTGGCCGAGATCGCGTATTTCATGGTCTTGCGGATGCCCTCGCAATCGGTAGCGCCGCTAAAGGCCTTGGGTTTGAGAGCATGTCCGTCCTGCACCAAATCGACCCATCCGCCGGCGGATAGGTTGACGGTGTAGATGCCGGCCTTGGGCGGCGCTTTAATTTTTGCGAAGCCGGCAAAGGTGCCTGCCTTCGGCGCGCGCTCCGGCGACATTGGCAGTTCGGCGTCGGCCGGCGCCGCGAGCGCGAGAGTGATCCCGTTCGTGGGCAATGTCGAAAGTTCGTTTCCAGAAGCCAGGGTGAGGCGATCCGGCGCGGTGAGCATAGCGCGCTCGCGCTCGATATTCCATTTGAACTTGTCGCAGCCGCTCGGCTCTTCGGCCGCGCTCGCGGGGGCGGCGGTGAGCAGCATCAAGGCGGTCAAAACAAAGCTGCGCATGATCGTTTCCATGAGGTTCGGCCGCGCGAACATGGCCGCGGCGTTCTGTTGATGACTGAAATGATAAAGCGGGATCGCCATCCCTCATGCGCCGCCGCGCTTACGGCGGTGGCGGCACCCCACCTTAACGCATTCAAGCCATGCGCGATAGTCTTGGCCGTACAATGCTATTTCTTGGCATCCGGCGCGGCCAAAACCTGGCGGCAGGCCGCGGGCAGTTGCGCCAATGTCATCGGCGGCTTCGGCTTGGGCGGCTCCGCGGGCGGCTTTGGATGGATCACTTCGTCCTTGAACCAATAAGCGAGATCGGCGGCCGCGCATCCTTCGCCGTCCGAAGGGTCGGGTTGGCTTTCGCACGTGTTGGAGCCCGGTGGACATTTGATGCGGATGTGAAAATGATAATCATGGCCGTACATCGGCCTGATCTTGGAAAGCCAGTTACGGTCGCCTTTGGCCTCGCGGCACAGCGCCTTCTTGATCGCCGCGTTGACGAAAATGCGCTGGACGCTCGGCTCCAGCGCGGCGTCGCGGATCACCGTGAGATGGTTTGGCGTCCACGTATTCGGATCGATGTCGAGGCGATCGGGCCGCACCATCATGACGGCGGACATTTCCTCGCGCTCATTGCGCGACAAGGTTCGCTCCGGCATCGGCGTCAACCAGATATCGGCATCAAGGCCAACTTGATGACTGGCATGGCCGGTGAACATCGGGCCGCCGCGCGGTTGCGACATGTCGCCGACCAGAATACCCGGCCAACCGGCGTCCTTGTGCACCTTCTCCGATAGGCGCTCCAGCAAAGCGACCATGTCGGGATGGGCCCAATTGCGGTTGCGCAACAGCCGCATCACCTGCCACGTTTTGCCATTGATCGGCAGGGCTTGCGCGCCGGCGATGCAGCCTTTGGCATAAAAGCCGATCACCTGGGTCGGCATGGCCGCGGGTAGGATTTTTCGGGCGAATAATTCCTTGGCGCCGAGTTTGGGATCGTTCGGATTGGTCAAAGGCGGCAGCGGCTTCGACTCGACGCTGCCTTTGTCTTGCGCCATTGCGGCCGCGCCGCCAGCATCGGTCATGAAAAGAAGAAACAGGGCGAATAATTGGCGCAGGTTCATATGCGCATTTTATATCAGGACTAAGCCGCGTCGCGCAAACCGGCCAGGAAAGTATCGACGCTCTTGAAGAGGGTTGAGGCGTGTTGGCCGAGCTCGTTGGACGCGGAGAGAACGGTATCGGCGAGCGTGCGGGATTGGCTGGCCGCTTGGCTTGCGCCCGCCACATTGACCGCCACCTCGCTGGTGCCGGCGGCGACCTGCTGGACGCTTTGCGCGATCTCGCGCGTGGCAGACCCCTGTTCCTCGACGGCGGTGGCAACCGTCGTGGCGATGCTGCTGATTTCGCGGATGGTATTGCTGATGTCTCCGATCGCGGTGACGCATTCGGCGGTGGAGGCCT
>DATGJS010000099.1:0-16230 GCA_035295025.1 Bradyrhizobium sp. | reverse complement strand
TCGTACTCACTCATCATGATCGCGCCCCGATCGCGATGAAGGGCGGCACCGTGTTTCACTTTGTGACCGACGGAATCCAATCTGCCCTTGAACGCGCGCGGGGGGCAGCGGGCAGCAAGGACGTCAGAGTTGGCGGCGGCGTTGCGACGATTCAGCAATATCTGCGTGCCCGCCTTATCGACGAGCTTCACATCGCGATCACACCAACGCTGCTCGGATCGGGCGAGAACTTATTCGGTGGGATCGATCTCGCGGGTCTCGGCTACAAATGTATCGAGCACGTTGCGACTGCGGACGCGATGCACATGGTTATCAGCAAGGCATAGCCATCTAGTACTCCACCCTGACGAGATAAAGCCCCTCCGGCGGCGCGACCGGGCCGCAAGCCGCGCGGTTGCGCGCGTCAAGCGCGCCGGCAAGGTCATCCGCGCGCCAGCGGCCTTCGCCGACCCAGACCAGCGAGCCCACCATCGAGCGCACCTGGCTGTGCAGAAACGAGCGCGCCGAGGTCAAAATCTCGACCGCATCGCCATCGCGCGTCACGTCGAGCCGGTCGAGCGTCCGCACCGGCGATTTCGCCTGGCACTCGCTGTCGCGGAAGGTGGTGAAATCGTGCTTGCCGACCAGACGCTGTGCCGCCGCGTGCATCGCCTCGGTGTCGAGCGGCCGCGGCAGCCGCCAAACGCGACCGATGTCGAGCGCAAGATTGGCGCGGCGATTGGCGATGCGATAGCGATAGTGACGCTTCTTGGCGGAAAATCTCGCCTCGAAATCATCGCCGACGATTTCCGCCGACAGCACGCCGATCGGAGCGGGGCGCAGATGCGCGTTGAGCCCGTCGCGAAAGCGGCCTGGAACGAAATGCCTGACGATATCGCAATGGGCGACCTGGCCGAGCGCATGCACGCCGGCATCGGTGCGGCCGGCGCCATGGACGCGAACTTCTTCGCCGCAAATCGCCTTCACCGCGTTTTCCAGCGCGCCCTGCACCGAGGGGCCGTTGTCTTGAATCTGCCAGCCCGAAAACGGCGTGCCGTCATATTCGATTGTGAGTTTGTAGCGGGGCATCAGCTCAACTGCATCGGAGGCTTGAGCGGCGTGCCGCGCAAAAATTCCTCCGCCTGCATCGGCTGCTTGCCCGCCCGCTGCAATTGGAGAATCCGCAACGCGCCTTGTCGGCAGGCTATCGTCAGATGCTCATCCAGCACGCCGCCGGGCGCGCCGGAACCATCAGCGATTTCACAGCGCAGAATCTTCACGCGTGAGGCCGCGCCTTCGAGCGGCATTTCGCACCACGCGCCGGGAAACGGCGACAGGCCGTGAATGTGGCGGAGAACCTCGCGGACAGGCTTATTCCAGTCGATACGGGCTTCAGTCTTGTCGATCTTGGCGGCGTAAGTCGCGCCCTCGCGGCTTTGCGGGGCGAGTTGCAGCGTGCCGCGCTCCAGCGCCGCCATCGCCCGAACCATCAGATCACCACCGAGCGGCGCGAGCGCATCGTGCAAGTCCGACGCCGTCATCTCGTCCGTAATCGCCACGCGTTCGCCCATCGCCACATCGCCGGTGTCAAGGCCAGCATCCATTTTCATCACCATCACGCCGCTCTCGGCGTCTTCCGCCATGATCGCGCGGTTGATTGGCGCCGCCCCCCGCCAGCGCGGCAATAACGAGGCGTGAAGATTGAAACAACCGAGTTTCGGCGCATCGAGAATGGCCTGCGGCAAAATCATGCCATAGGCGACGACCACGGCGGCGTCCGCCTCAAACGCGCGAAAAGCTTCAAGCGCTTCCGGGGTTTTCAGCGTCGAAGGCGTCACCACGGGAAGGCCGAGCCGCCGCGCTTCTTCTTCGACCGGACTTGGCTGAAGCTTCATGCCGCGACCGGCGTGCTTGGCCGCACGGGTATAGACGGCCGCGATTTCATGGCCGTGGGCCACGAGCCCAAGCAGCGTCGGCACCGCGAATTCCGGCGTCCCCATGAAGATCAGGCGAAGGGGCATCGGCTCTATTCCCCGCCGCGCTTGGCAGCCTTGGTAAATTTTTTCAGCACGCGGTCGCGCTTGAGCTTCGACAGATAGTCCACAAACAACACGCCGTTGAGGTGATCGATCTCGTGCTGGATACAGGTGGCGAAGAGCCCTTCGGCGTCTTCCTCATGCACCTTGCCATCGAGGTCGGTGAAGCGGATGCGCACCTTCGCCGGCCGCTCGACCTCCTCGTAATATTCGGGGATCGACAAGCAACCTTCCTCATAGACCGACATCTCGTCCGACGACGCCAAAATCTCCGGATTGATGAAGACCCGCGGCTGCGGCGTCACCTCGCCATCCTCGTTCTTCTTGGCGAGGTCCATGGTGATCAGCCGCAGCGGCTGGGCGATTTGGATCGCGGCCAAGCCGATGCCCGGCGCGTCGTACATGGTTTCGAACATGTCGTCGGCCAGTTTGCGGATTTCGGGCGTGACTTTTTCAACCGGCCTGGAGACGAGCCGCAACTGCTTATCGGGCAGGATAATGATTTCTCGGATAGCCATGATGTCTCTTAACGCTGGCCGGCGATTTAAGCCGCTCTCTTATGGGGGTCAATGCGAAGGGAGGGGCATTAACTCGCGCTTAACCATGTTTATTAGGAAAGTATTAACCATAAAAATTTACTTGGTATTTACCACAAACGTTCCCTTTTCGTTCGAGTTGAAGGGCGAATCGGCTACAAGGACGGCATGAACGAGATTCTTTTCACGATCGGCGCCATGCCGGTTCGCACCAGCGAGGCGCTGATCGGTTTTGGCGCGCTCACTCTTATTCTGCTTCTGGTCATCACGATCGTGATCGCGCGATCCGGCCGCCGCGGGCTGGAACTGGCGCGGACCCAGACCTCGCGCGCCGACGAACTCGAACAGCGCCTTGCCGAAGTCTTGCGCATTCAAAGCGAGGCCAGCGGCCGGGTTGATGCCATGGGGCAGGCCTTGGCCGGGCGGCAGGCGGAAATGACCCGCGCGGTCACCGAACGGCTCGATTCGGTCACCCACCGCGTCGGCCAATCGATGGAACAGACCACGCGCAACACCATGGATTCGCTTCGCGTGTTGCATGAGCGGCTCGGAATCATCGACAACGCGCACAAGAATCTCACCGACCTCACCTCGCAAGTGACGACGCTGCGCGACGTGCTCGCCAACAAGCAATCGCGCGGCGCGTTCGGTCAGGCGCGGATGGAAGCGATCGTCCAGGACGGGATGCCGAAGGGCGCTTACGAATTTCAACATACGCTGTCGAACGGAAAGCGGCCGGATTGCGTGGTGTTTTTGCCGGATCAGCGCCCGCTTTGCATCGACGCGAAATTCCCGCTTGAGGCGATCACGGCGCTGCACGAAGCGCGATCAGACGAAGAGAAAAAAATCGCCACGCAGCGGTTGCGAACCGACGTGATGAAGCATGTCAGCGACATCGCCGAAAAATACCTGATCGCGGGGGGAACCCAGGACACCGCGCTGATGTTCGTGCCGTCGGAATCCGTCTACGCGGAAATTCACGACCGTTTCGACGATGTGATCCAGAAGGCCTATCGCGCCCGGGTCGTGCTGGTGTCGCCCTCGCTTCTGATGCTGGCGATCCAGGTGATGCAACAGATTCTCAAAGACGCACGGATGCGCGATGCCGCCGACCAGATTCGCACCGAAGTGCTCAATCTCAGCGACGATCTCGGGCGGTTGCGCGAGCGCGTGCTCAAGCTGCAAAAACATTTCGCCGACGCCAATGAGGACATTCGGCAAATCCTGATTTCCGCCGACAAGATCGAAAAACGCGCAGGACGAATCGAAGAGCTCGACTTCAGCAAGGAAGCACCCGCCGAGCCGCCACGACTCGTCAAGCCGGGCGCACCAGAGCTGTTCCCGCTGCCGCGCAAATTGCGCGCGGGGGAGTAGGGTACCACCGTGATTGCTTGGCTTCCTTCTCCCCTTGTTGTGGGGAAGGGAAAAAAGCTTTCGAATCTGCTAACACCTCCCTATGAGCACTCCAGAGGACACAACCGTGTCCCTAAAGAATCCAACATCCCGCGCCGCCTGGCGCGACAGCTTTGCGGTGTATATGCAGCGCCGCGTGCTGATCGTGCTGCTGCTCGGCTTTTCCTCCGGCCTGCCGCTTGCGCTTTCTGGATCGACGCTCGTGATCTGGATGCGCGAATCCGGCGTCGATCTCGGCACCATCGGGCTTTTTGCGCTGGTCGGTACACCCTACACTTTGAAATTCCTCTGGGCGCCCCTGGTCGATGCGTTGCATGTACCGTTTCTCACGCGCCGTTTTGGCCGCCGGCGCGGCTGGCTTTTGTTTTCGCAATGGCTGCTGATCGTCTCGATCCTGTTGCTCGCGCTCACCGACCCCGCCCGCTCACCTCTGTTCGTCGCGCTCAGTGCGCTGCTGGTGGCGGCGATGTCGGCGACGCAAGACATCGTGGTCGATGCCTTTCGCGTCGAAAGCCTGCCTGAGGACGAACAGGCCGCCGGCATGGCGTCTTATGTTGCGGCCTATCGGATCGGCCTGCTGGTCTCGACCGCCGGCGCGCTGTTTCTGGTGAGCGCCTATGAAAATACGGGCATCGCCCGTACCTCCGCCTGGACATGGGGCTATGTGACAATGGCGGCGCTGGTGATGATTGGAACCGTCACCGCGCTTGCGGCCACCGAGCCCGAACAATCGGCGCGCGCGGAAGCCGCCACCGATGCTGAAACCGCCTTCGTCCGCGTGGCCCACGCAGCCATTGGCGCGTTCTCTGAATTTCTCCACCGCAAGGATGCGCTTGCGGCGCTCATTTTCGTGGTGCTGTTCAAAGTCACCGATGCTTTCTCCGGCACCATGACCGCGCCGTTCGTGATCGACCTTGGTTTTTCCCGCAACGATTACGCCGCCATTGTCAAAGGCGTCGGCCTTGCCGCGACCCTGATCGGCGGCTTTGCCGGCGGCTTCCTCGCGCGGCGCTATTCGCTCGCGGCAAGCCTTTGGATCGGCGGCGTATTGCAGGCCATCGCTAATTTCTCGTTCTCATGGCTGGCACTTATCGGCGTCAGTCAATGGGCACTGGCACTTGCGATCACAACGGAAAATTTCACAAGCGCGATCGGCACCGTGATCTTTGTCGCATATCTCTCGGCGCTGTGCCGAAATCCGCTGCACACCGCCACGCAATATGCGCTACTCACCGCGCTTGCCGCGGTCGGCCGCACTTACCTCTCCTCCGGCGCGGGTTATGTGGCAAAGGCCACCGGATGGCCGGCCTTCTTTGCGATCTGCGTCGCGGTCGCCCTGCCGAGCCTGATGCTGCTGGCCTATCTGCAACGGCGCGGACATTTTGCGGCGCTCGGGCCGCACATTTGATTAAAACAGCGTCCGCTGCCGCATCGCCGCCGACAACGTGCCTTCGTCGAGATAATCGAGTTCGCCGCCAACCGGCACGCCATGGGCAAGCCGGGTGACCCGAACATTGGCATCCTGCAAGAGATCGGTGATGTAATGGGCGGTGGTTTGTCCATCGACGGTAGCGTTCAGCGCCAAAATGATCTCGTTCACTTGCGGATCATGCGCGCGCTTGACCAGCGCCTCGATCGTCAGATCCTGCGGGCCGACGCCGTCGAGCGGCGACAACGTCGCGCCGAGAACATGATAAAGACCGCTCGTGGCGTTTGCGCGCTCCAGCGCCCAGAGATCGGCGACATCGGCCACCACCACAATAATCGACTGATCGCGTCTGGGGTCGGTACACACCGTGCACGGATTTTGGGTGTCGATATTACCGCAAATCCCGCAAACCTGGATTTTGTCGATCGCGACCTGAAGCGCGGCCGAGAGCGGCGTCATCAGCGCCTCGCGCTTTTTGATCAGATGCAGCGCCGCGCGCCGCGCCGAGCGGGGGCCAAGCCCCGGCAGCCGCGCCAGCAGCTGAATCAGACGTTCGATTTCGGGGCCGGCAACCGCAATGGCCATGAATTAGCCAACGTCCATTAGCCAAGCCCCAGTCCCGGCGGCAGGCCGAGACCGCCGGTCAGCGCGGCCATCTTTTCCTGCATCGCCAATTCCGCCTTGCGCCGCGCATCGCCATAGGCGGTGACGAGCAAGTCTTCGAGAATTTCGCGCTCGTCCGCCTTCATCAGCGACGGATCGATCTTGACGGCCTTGACCTCCATCTTCGCGCTCATCCGCACGCCGACGAGGCCACCACCCGCGATACCGTCTACCTCGACCTGGCCGAGTTCGTCCTGCATCGCCTGCATCTTCGATTGCAGTTGCGCCGCCTGCTTCATCATGCCGAGAAAGTCAGCCATCGACCGCTCCTTTCCGAAATCGCTACAAATCGTCACCATCGCCGCTGTCGGCGAGATCATCACCATCAGCATGGGATTCCACCGGCTCGGCGGCAAGCTTGCGGACCTCGACCACTTTGGCGCCGGGAAACCGCGCCAGCACCTCCTGCACCCGGGGGTCGGATTCGGCGGCGCGCTCGCGTTTATTCTTCGCCGCCTCGTTCTGAGTCCGCAGCGTCGGCTGCCCTGTTTCGTTGGACACGATCACGGTCCAACGCCGACCCGTCCATTGCTCCAGCTTGCGCGACAGATCGTTGATCAGCGTTCGCGACGCGCTGCGTTCCAGCGCCACTTCCAACCGGCCATCCTCGATGCGGATCAGCCGGACGTCGGCCTCCAACGCGGCCTTGGTCAATAGATCGCGCTTCTCGGCGGCGAGCGCGACGAGCTCCGGAAAGCTTATGATGCAACGCGCCGCCGCCGTCTGCGGTTCAGACAAGGGCGCGCTCATTTGCGGCCGCGCCGACGGCTCGGCGTTGGAGCGAGGGCTGGCATTGGTCCGCGCCGACAGGGCTGGCATCGACGAAACCGGGGTCGCGGGCACGGTCCGCGCCGAGGCCGCATGCCCCGCCGGGACAAATGCGGCACCACCATTTTGCTCGATCATCCGGATCGCCTCGTCCGGCGTCGGTAAATCCGCGACATAGGCGATGCGCACCAGCACCATTTCGGCGGCGGCGGCGGGCCGCGTGGCGGTCTGCACCTCGGTAATGCCCTTGAGCAGCATCTGCCACATTCGCGACAATACGCGCATCGACATCTTGGCGGCGAAATCGCGCGCGCGAAGGCGTTCGGTTTCGCCGAAGGCGACATTATCGGCGGTCGCCGGCACGATCTTGACGCGGGTCACGAAGTTGACGAATTCGGCCAGATCGGACAGCACCACGACCGGATCGGCGCCGACATCATATTGCTCGCGAAATTCCTTGAAGGCGCTGGCGATATCGCCGCGCCCGAGATGGTCGAACAGATCGATCACGCGCGTGCGGTCGGCAAGCCCGAGCATCTGCCGGACGGCTTCCGCGCGCACCGGCCCGGCGGCGTGCGCGATCGCCTGATCGAACAGCGACAGCGAATCGCGCACCGAGCCTTCCGCCGCGCGGGCGATGATGCCGAGCGCTTCCGGCTCGACCTCGACGCCTTCCTTGGCCGCGATATTGGCAAGATGCGCCATCAGCACATCCGCCTCGACCCGGCGCAGATCGAAGCGCTGGCAGCGCGACAGCACGGTGACCGGAACTTTTCGGATTTCAGTGGTGGCGAAAACGAATTTAGCGTGCTCGGGGGGCTCTTCCAGCGTTTTCAAAAACGCGTTGAACGCCGCGGTCGAAAGCATATGGACTTCGTCGATGATATAGACCTTGTAGCGGGCGCTTGCCGGCGCATAGCGCACGCTATCATTGATCTGGCGTACATCATCGACGCCGGTGTGAGAGGCCGCGTCCATTTCCAGCACATCCATGTGCCGGCTTTCCATGATCGCCTGACAATGCGCGCCAAGCGCCGGCATATGGATGGTCGGACCCTTCACCGATCCATCCGGCATTTCATAATTCAGCGCGCGGGCGAGGATTCGCGCCGTGGTGGTTTTGCCGACGCCACGGACCCCGGTCAAAATCCAGGCTTGCGGAATTCGCCCGGTCTCAAAAGCATTCGACACCGTGCGCACCATCGCGTCCTGACCGATCAGATCCTCAAAGCCCGAGGGGCGATACTTCCGCGCCAGGACGCGATAGGGTTTGCCAGCTTCCGCCGCCCCCTGAATGCCGAGGCCGCTCGGTTGGCTGTTTTGGGAATCCTGAGGGATCATGGGAACGCCCGCATCCGTCATCGATCGGTCCGCAATTGATTATCTCTCGAGGCCGGGGTTCTGCGGAAATGCGCGCACACCGGAGACGAAACCGGGCGCCAAAAGGATGGCGCTTTTGTGCGATGCGCTCGAAACACGGGTGGGAGACTGACGAGCGACCCGATCCGGACCTCGTTAGGGCTGCTTCCTTCCGGACCTGACCCGGTTGGCGAGTGGCTCGTCCACCGCCAATCTCCCGGCTCTTATTTGGGGCCAAAACAAACGGAAAGCAAGCGGGGTATCCAGTACGCTGTGACCTCCCGATTCTCTTATCCGGTCTACGCTTGCTTCTCCCTCGCCCCGCTCTTGCGGGGAGAGGGTGGGGTGAGGGGCGGCCTCCGCAAGTCCGGAGATAGGAGATAGACGAGTACGCGGTGAGTACCCCTCACCCGGATCGCCAAGAAGCGACCCGACCTCTCCCCGCAAGCGGGCGAGGTGACTTCGTGCAAGCCTCCGCGCTCTCGCGGCATAATGCGCCCGAGCTATGATCGAAATCTTCGTCCCTCGAAAACAGGGCGCAGGGAAAGCCGGGCGCCCGGACAGCGCCCGTAGCCTCGGGTGCAAAAATAAAAAGCACGCCGAGTAAGTCCACCACGGTCACGCCGGAAACCCCCGGCCTTCCCCGCGCAATGGTTTTAACGGTTTCCTTCGCGCTCTCCCCGGTGACCGGCTTTGTTGCCACCGTCGCCGGCGCGATGCGAAAGCATCGCGGCCTGCTTGACGCCAGCGTCGGGGCGTCAGGACCACACGACTTCACCGTCCGCTTCATGCGCGCTCGTCTTGCGCGCCAAAGCGTCCACCGCATCCCGCCTCACGTTCGTGACGATCGCGAAACGCCCCTTGGTTGGGACGGGACAGGGTGAGATATACACCTGATTTGCATTTCGGAAAAACAGAAATATTTTTACGGAGGGGCTGGACAAGAGGCTGGAGGCGAGTTTGCGAAAACGACCCGATGGGCAAATCACTTGCGCCTGCATATACCCGTCATCCCAGCGTGAGCGTGCCCACCATGCCACGGCGTACTGAATCATCCGCTTCCGCGGATGATGAAGCCTTGATATTAAACCTCGTCAGTACCTGAAGAGGGTATGTGGGAATCCTGAAATGTCCGAAACCGCCTGGTCGCTGCATCCGCGGCTCAAGGAAGACACGATCGACATCGGCGACCTGCCGCTGAGCAAGGTTCTTGTGATCAAGGATGCCAACTATCCTTGGCTCTTGCTGGTGCCGCGGCGCAACGAAATCATGGAGATCATCGATCTCGACGAGGTCGAACAGGCGCAATTGATGACGGAGGTTTCCCGCGCCGCCCGCGCATTGAAGGCGATCACCCAATGCGAGAAGCTGAATATCGCCGCTCTCGGCAATATGGTGCCGCAACTGCACGTCCACATCATCGCGCGGCGGTCGGGCGATGCCGCCTGGCCGCGGCCGGTCTGGGGAGCGGTGCCGCCGCTTGCGCACGGCGCGGAAGAGGTTCAGTTGTTCATCAGCGCGCTTCGCCGCAAAATCTGGCTAGGTTAAATACATGACCGCATTCGATTCATTTCCGTTGGGACAGCCGGGCTTCGTCTCCCACATTCTCGATCGCGCCGCCCATTTGCGTGGCGACGAGGCGAAATTGCTGGCGCTGGAAAGCCATCCCGATGCCCGCGCCTATGTCGTCTATCGCGACTCGCTGGTGGTAAGGCGCGAGGCGGCCGGCCCCCGCGCGCTGTTGAGCCTCCATGAGGCCCTGAAATTCGGCGCCAATCCCGGCACCATCTTTTTGGGGCTGCGTACCGGCGCGCCCATCTTCGGCTTGGGTATTTCGCCGGCGGCCGTCGAACAGCTCCTGACACGCGACGATGCCGCCGTGAGCGAATTGCGCGGCATGGCGATGCATGGCGCGGTGCCGGCCGATCAGCTTTCGGCGATTGCGATGGCCAAGTCGATGGTGAATTGGCATCATCGTCATGGCTATTGCGCCAATTGCGGCACCCGCACGGCGATGAAGGAAGGCGGCTGGAAGCGCGATTGCCCGAGCTGCAAGACCGAGCATTTTCCCCGCACCGATCCGGTCGTGATTATGCTCGTGACCTCGGGCGAGAAGGTGCTGCTCGGCCGTCAGAAACACTTTTTACCCGGCATGTATTCCTGCCTGGCCGGATTCGTCGAAGCCGCCGAAACCATCGAGGATGCCGTGGCCCGCGAAATCTTCGAGGAGGCGGGCATTCGTTGCACCGATGTCCGTTATTATATGACGCAGCCTTGGCCTTATCCCTCGTCGCTGATGATCGGATGCACGGCTCGCGCCTTGAATGAAGAGATCGTCGTGGATCGGGCGGAACTGGAGGATGCGCGCTGGTTCGACCGGACGGAGGCAACTTTGATGATCAAGCGGGAACACCCCGAAGGCCTGGCCGGCCCGCATCCCTTTGCGATCGCCCATCATCTGCTCGGACGCTGGGTACATGACGGCCAAGATCACGGCGCATAACTGGAACCTGGCGATGACCGGCTTTGTTACGTCGAGGCACTAACCCATCATCGCGCCGGAAATGACATGACCGACACCAAGACGAACGCGCGCGCCACAGGAAAGCTTCCTCCGCGGATTCTTTGCATCGGCATGCCGGTGCGGGATCTGACGTTTCGCGTCCATGGGTTGCCCGCGCGCGGCTCCAAGGAAAGCGCCACGCATTTTGACGAAATCTGCGGCGGCAACGCGCTCAACGGCGCGATCGGAATCGTTCGGCTTGGTGGGCGCGCCTCGATCTGCGGCCCTATGGGCGACGCGCGCGAAACCACGTCCCGGTATATTTTTGAAAAAATGGCGGAGGAAGGCATCGAGACGAAACATCTCGTGCACATGCCTGATCTGGTGACGCCGATTTCCAACATCATGATCGACCCCTCAGGCGAGCGCACCATCGTCACTTTCCGCGATCCGGAATTGTGGAAGGTGCGCCTGCCCGCTCCGGACATTTTGCTGGACGACTGCGACGCCATCCTGACCGAGAGCCGCTGCGCCGCCTTCTGCACCGATTTGTGCGCCGAAGCGCGGCAGCGCGGCATTCCCGTGATCGTCGATGTCGATCGCGCGATGTCGTTGCGCGAAGGTCTGCTCACGGCGTCATCGCATTTGATTTTTTCAAGCGAGCCCCTGCAGGAGACTGCCGATGTCACCGACGACGGCGAAGCGCTCAAGAAGATCGCAAAGCTGACCTCTTCTTTCCTCGCGGGCACGCGTGGGCCGCAAGGCACGGTCTGGCTCGATGAGAACAACAATTTACAGCAAACGCCCGCCTTTCCCGTCCACACCGTGGATACGCTCGGCGCGGGCGATGTTTTTCATGGCGCCTTTGCCCTGGCGATCACTGAAAATCAGGATTTGCGCGCGGCGCTTCGCTTTGCGTCGGCGGCGGCCGCGCTGAAATGTACCCGTTTCGGCGGAGCCTTTGCGGCGCCGCAACGCGCTGAAGTGGAAGCGTTTTTGGGCCAGACGGAGGTCACAAACACGTAACCAGCAGACAAAATCGGACTTGTATTAGAAGATTTTTCTATATATGTGGATCTCATCCCTTATTATTGGAAAAAAGTTCTTTGGATATGACCGACCTTGCCGCTTCCGCCACCGAACCCAACCGGCGGCTCGATGCCATCGACCGCAAGATACTGACCGTATTGCAACAGGACGCCTCGCTGTCGGTTGCCGAAATCGGCGATCGCGTCGGGCTTTCCTCCACGCCCTGCTGGAAACGTATTCAGCGGCTGGAGGCCGATGGCGTGATCCAGCGGCGCGTGGCGCTGGTCGATCAGAACAAAATCGGGCTCGGCATCACCGTGTTTGTCTCGGTGGAAAGCGCCGACCACTCCGAGGCCTGGTTGCGGAAATTCGCCGAGGCGGTCTCCGCGATGCCCGAGGTGATGGAATTTTACCGGATGGCGGGCGATGTCGATTACATGCTGCGCGTCGTCACCGCGGATATGCAGAGCTACGACGTGTTCTACAAAAAACTGATCGGCGCGGTGCCGCTCAAAAACGTCACGTCGCGTTTTGCGATGGAAAAGATCAAGTCGGTGACCGCGCTTCCGATACCGGCGGCGGCTTGATCGCCGGAATCGTGTCCCGGACGCGGCGCACTATTTCACTTCGCTCATATTGCGCCGCGCCCGGGAAAACGAGAATCAAATCTTCTGATTATATTCGCCGACTTCAGGATGGGTGCGCAGCACGCAATCCATCGCCTCGAACATGTCGCGCATGCGCTGTTCCGAGACCGGACTTTCGACCACGACCACAAGCTCCGGCTTGTTGGAGGACGCCCGCACCAAGCCCCAACTGCCGTCCTCGACCGTGACGCGCACGCCATTGACGGTGACGAGGTCGCGGATCTGTTGTCCGGCGACCTTCTCAGCCCGCTTTTGCAAGCCTTCGAAATGTTTCACCACCTGATCGACGACGCCATATTTGGCTTCGTCCGCGCAATGCGGCGACATCGTCGGCGACGACCAGGTTTTCGGCAAATCATTTTTTAGATCGGCCATCGACTTGCCGGGCGCGCGATCGAGCATCTCGCAGATCGCGATCGCCGAAACCAAGCCATCGTCGTAGCCGCGGCCGAACGGCGTGTTGAAGAAGAAATGGCCGGATTTTTCAAAACCCGCCAACGCGCCCAACTCATGGGTGCGGCGTTTCATATAGGAATGGCCGGTTTTCCAATACGCGGTCTTCGCGCCCTGCTTTTGCAGAACGGGGTCCGTCACAAATAGCCCGGTCGATTTCACATCGACCACGAATTGCGCGTTTTTGTGGATCGCCGACATGTCGCGCGCCAGCATGACGCCGACCTTGTCCGCGAAAATCTCCTCTCCGGTATTATCGACCACGCCGCAACGGTCGCCATCGCCGTCAAAACCCAGACCGACATCGGCCTTGTGCGCGAGCACCGCATCGCGGATCGCGTGCAGCATTTCCATGTCTTCGGGATTGGGGTTGTATTTCGGAAACGTGTGATCGAGCTCGGTGTCGAGCGGGACGACCTCACAACCGATCGCCGCCATCACCTGCGGGGCGAATGCGCCCGCCGTGCCGTTGCCGCAAGCCACTACCGCCTTGAGCTTGCGTTTGAGTTTTGGGCGCTTGGTGAGGTCGGCGATATAACGCGCCGGAAAATTCTCGTGAAACTGATAGGAGCCGCCGACCTTGTTGTTGAACTCCGCGTTGAGCACGATCGCTTTCAAGCGGCTCATCTCGTCGGGACCGAAGGTGAGCGGCCGGTTGGCGCCCATCTTGACACCGGTCCAGCCATTGTCGTTATGCGAGGCGGTCACCATGGCGACGCAGGGCACGTCGAGTTCGAATTGCGCGAAATACGCCATCGGCGTCATCGCAAGCCCGATATCGTGAACCCGGCAGCCCGCCGCTTGCAGGCCCGAGATCAGCGCGTATTTGATCGAGGCCGAATAGCCGCGGAAATCATGCCCGGTCACCACCTCCGGCTTGACGCCGAGTTCGGCGATCAAGGCGCCGAGCCCCATGCCGAGCGCTTGGACTCCCATCAAGTTGATTTCCTTGCCGAACAGCCAGCGCGCGTCATATTCGCGAAAGCCGGTCGCCTTCACCATCGGCTCGGACTCGTAGGCGTAGGTATTTGGAACCAGGAGAGGCTTTGGCTTTGGAAACATGGACCGGCCTTGTTGACATAGAACGATAGAGCCCAAGGCATAGCGAATGCGCAGGCGCAACGGAAGGCGGGACAGCCGTCTTGTGGCGATTAATTAGGGTGGATGGGTGAAGCGTCATCCACCCATCTTTGCACCGCGACGGAAAACGCTGCGCTGTTACGCACTACGAGCTGCTTGACCGCTATCGCTCCGACCCAGTGGAGTGGATTTGTTATTTCAGCCGCTCTCGGCGCTCTGCCATCTGCGCATCGAATAATTTTACATGTCGGGCAAATCACCGGCATATTTTCATCGCCACAAGAATCAAGCCCGCGCTGGAAAATTCGCCGCGGGTTTTTTGAATCGGGCGATGCGTTGTCAGGTAATACACTGCCGAGTGCGCCGAACCTGGCCACCGCATCGAACCGAATTGACTGACAGCCAAGGCCGCCCCCGCCGACAGACGGGCGCCCAGCGAAGACGATGGGTAAGCCGAACCGGAATTGACGCTTCCGCGCCATCGCGCAAGCTATCCTTCAAGCATTTGCCTCCAAACACTTAAAGCCAACGCAAGCCCTCTTCGCGAGGGCGCGGTCACATCACGGGCCCATCCGAAGGTGTCCCGTAAATACCTGTAGGTGATTCATCATGCCCGACTACTCTCTGGTGCCGGTGGACTATCAGCCGGACTTCGGTGACTACTCGCTCGTTCCCGTTGACTACGATCCGTTTAGTGACGAAGACGCAACCCAGCAGGCGCGGACCCAACCGTCACAGCCTCAACCGCAAAGCCAGCCACAACCCGTGCCATCGGCCCAGCCAACGCCTCCTGTTCCCGCTGGGTCCGCGATCGGAGGTGGCTCATCTTCGCCATTCATCGATTTCTTCAATCAGTTGTCCGCTCCTGAACGCGCTCAATCGGAAGGGTCGCAGACCTTGTGCGGAATCATCCCACCGCTGCAAAGATTGTGGGAACAATCGGTCTCGGTTCGGCGCTGATTCCGCCACTCGCAGTTACGGGCGGCGAGGCGCTCGGCATATTTGGAGCCGATACGGCAGGATCTGCGATTGCTGATGGGATCGCCGGGTCAACAATCTCAAGAGTAGGTACTGTAGCGAGTACCGCTGCCAGACAAGCTATAGCCGAAGCGGAAGCCACCTTGCCCGAAGGAATATCGCGAAAGCTATTTCAGCGACTTGCCGGTTTTGCACAAGGGCTGCCAGCATCGAGTGAGGCTTCCATTGAAGCAACCCCCGAAATAATATCTAGACTCAAAGCGGCCGGCATTACCTCACGATCTGTTGCTGCCTTCCAGAAACTTTATGAAGGCGTAGCCCGCGAGAATCCATCCAACCTGTCGGCAGTCCACCGCGCGGCCTTGCTGGCAAACATCTTGAGGAGCTTTCAATGACGGATAAGACTCTGGAGTATCGTATACATAACAAGAACCCCGAACCGTTGACCGTGATCATCGAGCCCTGGGCTGAGGAAGTTGTTTTGTCGCCGGGATCTTCATTGTCTTTGAATATCCTTTACGACAAGGAGGATTTAATGGAAGTGGAAACGAACCCCAACTATTTTATAGTGTGGCTTTGGGGTGGATGCCGGGTGAAGCTTGCTTTGAATGGCGAGGATCTAACGATGCCATCGCTTCTCATCCCATCTCCCTGATGAGGCTAGCCAGCGAGATCGCTCATTCCGACTGATGTTGCCGAGCGTTTGAAACGTAAATAGATCGCGCTTGCCAAGATCAAGACCGATCGCGACGCCACGATGGCGGTGTTAGACGCGCATCTGAAGGCTGTGGCTGAAACGCAGAAAATCCAGCAACTCTCCGTGCCAGGCTCACGGAAAGCCAAAGACGGCTACCATTATGTTCCGGACCCGAAGCGGCCAGACAAACACATGTTGGTCGTTCATCATGCCTGACTACTCTCTGGTGCCGGTGGACTATCAGCCGGATTTCGGTGACTACTCGCTCGCTCCCGTTGACTACGATCCGTTTGCCGCGGATGGCGTAACTCAACAGGCGCAGATTCAGTATGCCCAGGCCCAGCCGCAAGGCCCGCTGCAGCAACCACCCGGAGCCGGTCAACCCGATGCCGGTGCGCCGACTGCGGCGCCCATAGACCCACTTACATCAAACGGTGTCCTAACTGCCTTGCATGATGAAAATAACATGTTTGACAGCTATGTTTATGCAAGGATATCCACCGGCACTCTGAACCGCCCCGGGATTGCCGGAGGCTCCCACTCCTGAGAGGATGGAGCCATGGCAGAGAATATTTCAAGCAAGACGCCGAACAAGTTTTCACCCGAGGTCCGGACCCGTGCGGTTCGGATGGTTCTGGACCATGAAGGCGAACATACCTC